>CAZCZK010000178.1:0-3982 GCA_964503195.1 uncultured Methanoregula sp. | reverse complement strand
TAGTCGGGCTGATTACGGGGATGGGGATATAATCCCTCTTTTTCCCTCGTCGGAGGACCAGAAATTGAGGGGCTGAATCCCCAAGGTAAAATAAGCCCTATACGGGCTCCTTTTCCTTCCCTTATCTCCGGCCCAATACCCGAAAAACCCCTTATTACCCTCTTTTTCAGTTCCTGTGTAGAATATCCCCTATAATCACCCCGTTTGCCAAAATAAGGCAGAATTGCATATCGTATAAACACCACCAAAGGCCCATAAATCGTGCCGGTTTTTGCTACCTATTTTACCCCATCCGGGCCCCGAAAAGGCCGCCGGAATGCGATTATGAAGGTCAATTTTTCCGACGGGGGTTTTAAAAACAGGGGATTGTGGGAATAAGGCAGGAAATTGAGGTATTTCCCCCTTTTCCGATCAGATGTAGGTTTTCATTTTTCGGATGAGTTCGAGCTTATGGTTGCCCTCTTCTTTTTTCTGCTTCTCGATGGAAGTCATGATCTGTTTGACCGGCACGGCCAGTGAATAGTTCACGATCGGACGGCCTTTCTTACTGGGAGCGACCTTACGGTTCTTAATCTCCCCCTTAGTATCCAGGTATTTGATTGCCGTGCTTACTTCGGGCTGCCGCATGTCAATACCGCGTTCAATTTCCCGTGAAGTCGCCTCCGGAGTTTTCGCAAGATACACGAGCATCTTTGCGATGTTTTTCCGTATGCCCACTTCGATGAGGAGATTGAAGAAAAATCCTTTTTCAGGCGCTGTAAAGTTGAAATAATCGTAAAAAATATTGATATATTAAAAATCCGTCATAATTCTGAACTGGTCGATCTCTTCCCGGTTGAGCTCGTCGAGGAACTCATTGGCTGTATGCTCGATATCCTTCGAGGCAGTGATCGCACGGCCGACAACGAGAATGTCAGCACCGGCCTTGAGGGCGTCCTTCACAACATTCACGCGTATGCCGCCGGCCGTTGCGACGAGCAGCTTACTGCCGGCCGCCTTCTTGATGGCCGGGATGTCGCCCCAGGCATGAGCGGTCTCCTCGACATCGATTGCCCGGTGGAGTTCCACGATGTCCGGCTTGACTTTCAGGCTTGAGATGAGCTTGACCGGGTTCTGCACGTTCAGCATATCGATGATGGAGTAGATGCCGACCTTGCGGGCTTCGGAGACTGCTTTCTCGATAGTCGAGATCGGGGCAAGGCCGGAGACGACAACGGCATCAGCGGTTGCATCGGCTGCCATGCGGGCTTCGAGGTTGCCGGTATCGAGGATCTTCATGTCCGCGATGATGAACGCATTCGGGCGCAGCTTGCGGATATCGCCAAGGACCGAGAGGCCGAACTTCTTGATCAGCGGGGTACCCGCCTCGATGATCACGTGGTCGTTCTCCGGCACGTTCTTGAGGACCTGGGCAACCTTGCCCATGTCAACGAGGTCCATGGCGACCTGGAGATAGGGCGGGTCCCAGAGTCGCTGTACCTTGAATCCCATGATCCCGTGGGCTGCACGGTCTTTCTCGAACACGAGCGTTTTCGTGTCCGGGAACTTCTCGAGCGCACGGTGGAGGGCAAGCTTTGTCGCGCCGTAATTGTACCGGTAGATCTTGTTATAGTCCTCTGCCTCCGGGTGGACAAACGCGGAGACCAAAATGACAATATCCTCGATATCGATCCCCGAGAACACGTTCTCCTCAACGCAATCCGCAACGGCCTTGGCAACAGCGGCCTGCACCGGGCCGAACATCTCGTTCACGTGCGCCATGTCCCTCAGCGTGACTTTCGGGATCACGACCGTCACGGGCTTGGTCAGCAGGTTCGGGCGTACTACCGCAAGGAGCGGGGTATGTCCCATGGACAATTGCGATACCGCGTTCGCAAACGCTGAACCGACAGGGCCTGACTTATCTCCCATCAGGAGGTCGATATGCGCGACTTCCGCGCCTTCGCCAATAAGTGCTTCTCCAACAAGGTACATGAAAAACTTCCTGAAATCTTGTGATCAGTATGTGCTGTTCAGATATGATAAAGATTACAAATGTCGATGGTCACCAGACGCGGGAGAGGGGATGAACCCTGGGTTCTCCGAAGGGTAAAATCCCGGAGGGATGCGACGGGAGAACGATGCAGGGGGCGTTTTTCAACCTCATGAAGAGTCATCTGACCTGAGGCAGGAGAATACGGGGGGTGAAAAGATCCGGTACCGGAGAAAGCCCGCCGGTCTTTGAAACAAATGGGAGGCTCTTTATTATCCATCGGGTTCTCGGGTTCAAACCAGGTTTTTTCCCCGGTTCACACCTGCAACGTTCCCGAGAACACCAACACCGCGTGGCCGGAGAGGATGACCCGGTTGCCGGCGAGTTTTACCCGGACCGACCCGCCCCTCCCCGAGCACTGGAACCCGGTCATCTCGGTCTTTTTCAGTTTCTCTCCCCAGTAGGGAGCGAGGCAGCAATGGGCTGAGCCGGTCACCGGATCTTCCGGCACTCCCACGGAGGGGGCAAAGAAACGGGAGACAAAATCGATCTCCGGGATATCGGAGGTTGCCGTGACAATGAACCCGCGTGCGTGGATAGGCAGGAGTGCAGCCATGTCGGGTTCCAGGCTGCAGACATCGTCCGCAAGGGGCAGTTCCACCAGGATATCGAACCGGTTCCGGCCGGTATACAACGGTTCGACCCCGAGGGCTTGTCCAAGACCGGGGACCGGCACGGATGGGGCAGGAGGTTCAGAAGGAAAGTCCATGCTGATCCAGTCACCATCCTTCCGGACGGTAAGGTCCCCGGAAAGGGTCGTAAAGACGATCGCACTGCTCCCGGGCACACGGCCGGTCGAATACAGGACCGACGCGGCAGCAAGCGTGGCATGACCGCAGAGCTCCACTTCCTTTGCCGGGGTGAACCAGCGCAGGTTCCATTTCTCCTGCTCCGGGAAGAGAAATGCGGTCTCGGAATGCTTCAGCTCGGTGGCTACCTGCTGCATCCATGCTGCATCGGCCGGACCATCCGGAATACAGACGCCGGCCGTATTCCCGCGAAACGCGGAACTGGTGAAAGCGTCGATCAGGTGCAGTTCTGCCTGCATGGAAGAGTGGTTGTGTACCATGGAGTATTAACAATTCCGACGATGACGGGCATCCGAGTCCGGGTGGTGCACACGGGTGAGAGGGAGCATTGAACGTTTAAGGCTCCGGGCACCGGCAAGTCTCTTGGGGTATCGCACTGATAAGGATAGTGTGAGATTCACGATATTTCATACACTTAAAAATCCTGCCATCCTTGTCCCGGGATTCCTGTCCGGTTTCGTCATATGGTCCCTGTTCTTCCTCAGCCATACCGGCATGATTCCTGTGGGAACACGGGCGTATCGCGCTGTTTTTATCGAACTGGTCCTCGGACCGCTCCTGCTGGTGATCGCCGGGGCGGCTTCTGAAATGATCCGGGACCGCGATGGCCGGTACGACTGGACACCGTTAATCCCGTCCTGTGCGGGGTTCCTTGGCGCAGGGACCGGAATGGTCATGGTCTTTACCGGAACCGCGATGACCCAGTACCTGCCCCTGATGGCACCGGGCATCGCACCCCGGCTCGCGTATGTCATCGGCCACATCCTGATGTACCTTCCCATCATCATCGTTTTAAGCGCATTTTACTGCCTGTTTTCCCTCATTGCAGGAATCTGCACGCATTGGATCCTGACGAGGACCGGGACCACGAAGACTGGCCGGTAATACCCGGACAAAAATCGCCGGGCGGGGGCGAAAAAAATCCCGACCGATTCTCTCCTGGTAACCGGCACCGGGGATCGAGGACTTTTTTTTTTTACACGGGTATTCCCCCGAACAATAGCCGGGAGACGGCGACTCGGCATGATGTACCGGTTTTTAGTAAAAAACCAGAGCAATCACGGACCATTACGAGAAAGAGCGTATGAGAAAACGTGGGGTTGGTGAGATTTGAACTCACGATCGACGGGTCTCTCCGACA
>CAZCZK010000177.1:0-3984 GCA_964503195.1 uncultured Methanoregula sp. | reverse complement strand
TCTTCATTGCACATTACATGTTCGTGTACATACGTCCGGTGCGGTCATGCTCACGCCATTCTTCCCGGATGACCCCGATGCTCTCACCCGTTTTTTCCGTGCCCGTTTTTTTTGGTAAACGGAGCGTTCCCGAGACCCTCAGTCATCAAGGATCGTGACTTTTGTCTCGATGTCCACCATTCCCACGAAGGTTTTCCGGGACTGAACGGTGAAATAGAGATAATCATAATACCGGTCCAGGTTCTCCATATCTTCTTTGGAATGAAAAATATTCAACCCGACCCTGAGGGAGTACACCCCACCGGCAAGGTTGACCGGCAGCGAGAAGAGCGCGGTGATCCGGTCGCCTTTTCGTGCCGGTCTGATGGGGACACCCTGCAACTCGTTGTTGGTGCCGAAGATGTCGGTATATTTCCCCTTGATGATGATACCCACGGTAAAATGCTCCGCGATGTCCTGGTTGAAGAGCACATGGACCCGGATGGTCATGGTCTCCCCCGTCTGGAAGAGGAGCCGCCGGACCCCATCCGGGCCACTCAGTTCGACACCGGTAATCTCTGCCTTCTTATTCCCGGACCCGATTGCGGTGCCTGGTACCTCCGCAGGTTCCTGAATGAGCGCTAGAGGACCCTGTACTCCTTCGTCCTGTACCAGCGGTGCAGCAGCGGCGGGGAGTACCCGGATCATTTTTGCCCATCCCCAGGCACTCCAGCAGAAACTCAGGTCCTCACCGGACCCCGAGGTGGAGAACGTCAGGGAAACGGTCTCTCCTGCGTATGGTTCCAGGGGTACCAGGAAATTATGCCAGCCGCGTTCGCCAACATTCCGCCCGGGCTCGAGCACCCGGGAGAAGATCGTATCCGTCCCGCTGCCGTGCAGGACTTCGAGTGCAAACTTCACCCCCTGCGGGATCCGGTCATAGGCGCCCGGCAGGATACCGATCGCAAACGCCAGCAGGGATCCCGGCGCGACCGGGATTCGGTACGTTATCCGCGATGGCGCATGGGCAAAGATAACCCGCCGTGGTGTGGCGTGGATCCCGATAGTCTGTATCCCGACCGGGATCCCTTCCGGGCCCACGATCGTGGCATCCGGCAGGTTTGCGGTAAAATCATAGAGCGTTCCGGCACCTGCGGGGGGGACCTCCCCGTGCACAGCCTGGGGCCCTTCGCTGTACGTCCGTTCCCGCTCAGCGATGAGGGCATGGTACTTGTTCACGACGGTGTTCGGGTCTCCCCGCTCAAGGATCCGCCCGCCGTCGAGGAGCAGCGCGGAGGTGCAGAGCGTCCGGACCGCCTCGGTATCGTGCCCCACGTAGAGGATCGTCTTTCCCGCTTCCTGCATCTGGCGGATCTTCCGGAAACACCGGTGCTGGAAGATGGCGTCCCCGACTGCGAGCGCTTCGTCCACGATCAGGATATCGGCATTCACGTTGACCGCCACCGAGAACGCGAGCCGCACAACCATCCCCGAGGAATAGGTGCGGAGCGGCTGGTCGATGAAGTCCGAGAGTTCGGAGAACCGGACAATGTCGTCAAACCGCTCATCGATCTCGGCCTTCGAGAGCCCCATGATGGAGCCGTACATGGCGATATTGTCACGGCCGGAAAATTCCGGGTGGAACCCGGACCCCAGTTCCAGGATAGCCGAGACCTTCCCGTTCACCGTAAAGCCGCCGGCACTGGGTTCGAGGATCCCCGCGAGGATGGAGAGGAGTGTGCTCTTGCCGGAACCGTTCTGCCCGAGGATACCCATGGTGGTCCCCGCGGGGATCTCAAAGCTGATGTCCTGCAGCGCCCAGAAGTCCGTGTGGCGCCTGGCCGCCCCGAGGCTCAGGTACTCGAGAAACCGCCCCCCCTGCGAAGAGAAGAGCTTGTACTTTTTCCCCAGGCCCCGGACCGTGATCGCGTTCACAGGAGTTCACCAAACCCGCGTTTTGTCCGCTGAAAGAAGAGGATACTGAGGAGAAAGAGCACGGCCGTGAAGAGGAGGAACGGCAGGAGCGTGGGGAGTCCGGGAACCCTGCCGTAAAACAAGGCATCCCGGTAGATCTCGATCAGGTAGTAGGCCGGGTTGATGAGGACCATCCACCGGAGATCAGCCGGTACCAGGTTGAGCGTGTACGCAATGGGTGTTGCCCAGAACCAGACCATGAAGAGAGCCCCGAGGATCTGGGGGATGTCGCGGAAGAACACCGCCCCGCTCGAGAGAAAGAAGGCGAGGGAGAGCGTGAAGAGCAGCTGCAGGACCATCGCCAGGGGAAGGAGGAGGAGGAAGACCGACGGCATCCCTTTCAGGAGATAAAAGATGACCAGGTAGATGGCAAGCCCGATGAAGAGGTTGACGAACTCCGAGAGGGTGACATAGACCGGGAAGATCTCGCTTGGGAACGGCACTTTCTTGATGTAGTGCTTGTTGTCGATGATCGACCGGGATGCCCGCATCACGGACTCCTGGAAGACCGTCCACGGCAGGAACCCGGCAGCGAAGTAGAGGGCAAAGTCCCAGATATTGTCGTTTCCGGGAAGCCGGACCTTCAGGAACACGCCGAAGACGATGATATAGACGACCAGGGTGATGAGCGGGTTGATGACGGACCAGTACAGGCCGAGGAGGGACCCGACATATTTGGACGCTATGTCCCGCCGGATAAAATTCCCGATCAGCCCCCGGTACGCCAGCAGTGAGTCCATGGTCCTGTATCCTTTTTATTGAACGCGTCGTTATATCTGGGTTTTGATGACCGGCTCCCCGGCAGACCCTGCCACACCCGGCTCACGGGCTTTTGTGCCGGCCGGGAAAGCGGGGCGGGGAGATCCACCGCCGGATCTCCTTCGCAGGAATTTTCTGCCGGACGGTCTTCCGCTTCCGGATCATCCGGAACAGTCCTTTGCACATATCGGCCTTTGCCCGGAAGATCGCCCGGCCCCGGCCCTTCATCAGGTAGAAGGGGATATCGGCACAGTTCCTCCCCACGATCCACGGAAGCGAGGTGAGGAGCATCGGTGCCGGAAAATCCTTCACGATATACCAGAACAGGTTCCGGTTCCCGTAATAGACCGGCATATCGGCGTCCGCCCGGTACGAGCCCCCCTGCACATGGACCACGCTTGCCGTCGGGACGTACCGGCAGGTCCACCCGGCAAGCCGGGCCCGGAACGCGAGGTCCACGTCCTCCATGAAGAGGAAGAAGTCTTCATCGAAGAGCCCGATCTCGTCGAGCATGGAACGCCGGTACAGGGCTGCCCCGGCACAGGGCCCGAAGATCTCTTCGGGGAGATCGAACTGGCCGGTGTCATCCTCCCCCGTCCCCCGGTCCCATGCAGCGCCGCTCCGGGAGAAGCAGATCGCGGTTGAATTGATCCTCCCGTCAGGCAGGACCATCTTCGACCCGCACATCCCGACCTGCGGGTCTTCGAGCATAGGCCGTATGATCTCCTCCAGGAACCGGGGGTCCACGACCGTATCGTTATTGAGGGTGAGGATGAAGTCCCCTCCTGCCCTGCGGATCCCCGCATTGGTCCCGCCGGCAAACCCGGTGTTGGTCTCCAGTTCGAGGACGACTACGTTGGGGAAGTGCTCCCGGATACAATCCACGCTGCTGTCCGAGGACCCGTTGTCGGCGACAATGACCTCGAAGGGTGCATAGGTCTGGTCTGCAAGGGAGGAGAGGCAGGGCTCAAGAAACCGTAATCCGTTGAAGTTGACGATGATGATGCTGATCAAGGGATGTACAGGTCCTTCCTGCATACAGTACAATGAACGGGAGGATTTACATATAATCTTGCACTTCCGGAGAAACCGGGCCAGGCTCTCCTGAGGATGAAAATTAAAAGCACCGGTGAGAAGCGCCCCGGCTTCAGGGCCCCGGTACGGCAACGCGGGGCAGATAGCCGGGATCTCTCCTCATCCAATGGCTAATCCGGGCATGCCCCCCTTGCGCCAGCCCTGCCCCCATCGGGGCGGGGGCGCGATGCGATGCTT
>CAZCZK010000176.1:0-4003 GCA_964503195.1 uncultured Methanoregula sp. | reverse complement strand
CGTTCGCGCCGCCCGAGGTTCTCAGGCACCAGCCAGCAGCTCGTGGAGTAGTAGACATCGGATGGCCGGTACCGGACCAGCCATCGCCGGAGTCTTTCCTCCGACCGGATCCGGGTTTGCAGCTTGAGAAATGTTCCGCGGGGCAGCAGGATGCGGAAATGCCGGTGGGGGAGATCGGTTATGGCTGAAAGATCGGGGAGGTTTTTCTGATAAAAATGGCGAAAGGGATCGGTCATGGGGGGTTTATTTCAGGAGCGGTTCATAGTTCTGTTTTTTGAGATATTCCATGAACCCTTTTCTGGCCTTTGCCGGGAGTCCGGAGCAGGCTTCCGCGGTGAGTTGTTCGAGCTCGAGACCCTTCTGGAAATTATCTGAGGAGCCGGTGATACGGTTCTTATAATTCTGCTTCATCCAGGCAACGATCTTCGCATATCCCTTATGAGGTGAACGGGTCGTATCGGTTGACACGTGCGCCGGCATGCCGGATGCTGATGCCGGTGAGGCTGGTGATGGCGCGTGTGCTGGTGCCAGGGCCTTGTCAACCTCCCGGGAGATGTCCCTGCCTGCCTTGTTGAGCTCCTGCCCGGGATCTTTTACGTGCCTGTCGGGACCGGATTTTTTAACCTCGTCTTCAACCTTTTTCAGTACCTTTCCCAGATCGTCAAAGAGTCCCATGCAGATCTCCCTCTCATCAGTACACACCATACTCGTTTGCAGGATAAAAATATTCTTTTCCTGCGATAATACCGGATATCAGAAAGAGACCTGGCCTCTGCGTGACAGGCTGTACCCCAAGTCGGGACACCAAAAAAGAGTATTGAGGGAAGGTGATATGACACCTCTCCACCAAAATAACAATGTTCAGCGATGGATTGGAATGAAGAGAACTGAAATATCCGGAACCGGTGTGCTGCTGCTCATCATGGTAGCGACAGCAGCATGCGTACAGGCACCCGTGCAGGAACCGTCGTCTGGCGCCCCCGTGATAACGTACAGGTTCTATGGCGGATTCGTTATCCAGACGCACGCACTACAGGAACTGGTAGTAACGGAGGACAAGGCGACCTTCACCATCACAGCGGCTGACGGCAGCATTACGGAGCGGTTTGACAAGGCACTCACCCCTGATCAGTTCAACGTGATCGTAAAGGTTTTCTCTGAGAATAACTTCGACACATTCGGGGACCGGTACGATGAAGGCCAGAATCACGTGGCAGATGTCGGCTTCACTGATATAACGTTCACCGCAAACGGGAAGACAAAGACCGTAACAACGTACAACGTCGACGAAAACCTGCCGGCAGGCCTCGTACGGATACGGGAGAAACTCCGTCAAACCGTTGAATTCACCCGGGCGCCCGATGAGAGCCGAATAAAAGAGCTTGCGGAGAACTGGATCCTGAGATCGCCGACATACGCCTATGACGGATCTGGTCTTGCATTCGTGAGCTAC
This sequence comes from uncultured Methanoregula sp., assembly GCA_964503195.1. Taxonomy (GTDB): domain Archaea; phylum Halobacteriota; class Methanomicrobia; order Methanomicrobiales; family Methanospirillaceae; genus Methanoregula. Next base: position 2,550 of record CAZCZK010000176.1, on the reverse strand, counting down.
GTCCCGCAGGAATCGTATCCTGTCCGGCACGTGCTCACCTACCATTTCACCAGCAGCCACGCAGGCTATGGGGACCGGTCAGACAAAATATCAGCGCAGGTTATGACCGGTCACACGATACAGATCACGATAGCCGATGCTACCGTAGCAGCAGCGGTGACCGATGAGAGATGGGATGAGATTGGCCAGTTCATGCTGGGATCCTGACTATCCCTTTCATACCGGCCAAAGAAGTGCGAGAAGACCGCCTGGCAGGAGGGGGAAGAGAACTCCGGAAGGGGTTTACCCGCGGATGCCGACAAACGATGAAATAATCCGGCACCCCGTCCATTGTGACCCCGGCGGTTGGATCTCATCATTGACGGGTTTGTACGGGGCTTGCACACGAAGGACACCAGTAAATAGAGGAAGCAAGAGAAGGGAAGATCGGTGCGATCATCCATGGCCGATACGAACGCTGCATCACAGGATCCCGAACAGCTGAAAAAAATTCTCGTCCTGCGGGAGCATGCCCGTGCGGACGCGTGGCTCCGGAAGGACCGGCGGGCGCTCGAAGCTCTGCTGGCGCCGGACTTTGTCGAGGTGAACAGCCTTGGCAGGTTCAGCAAAGAAGAACTGCTTGACCGGCTCTTCCCGGCCCTCACCCTGCACGAGTTCACCATCGAGGACGCCGGTATACGGATAATCGGGGAGAACAGGGCGGTCCTCAGCTACCGCTGCCGCGAGCGGCTGACCGCGGGTAAGAACCTGATCGAAGGAACGTTCCGCGTCTTTGCAACCTACACCCGGGAGGGGAAGCAGTACCGGCTCTCGGTGTGGGAGATCCGGCCGGAATAAGCGGGAGGCCGAGAGCGGGCCGCTCTCTCACGGAATACACCGTCCCTGACGGAACGGATACCCGGTTCACCCGGAGAAAAAATCGCGGTACTCAGGCTGAAATCATAGGGTTGGTGACGGACAATGGTCTTCTGCTGCATGGTCACCATAGTGTCAGGTTCTTTGGTGCCAGGCCTGTTTTTTTTCTGTCGGTTGTGAGCGTTCCCCTTGTCAGTGCCGGGGGTATCCCATGCCGTGGAGCGTCTCTGCAATCTCATCGAGGATGGCCGGGTCATCGATGGTTGCCGGGACCGTATAGGCGACCCCGTCGGCAATTTTCTTGATGGTTCCCCGCAGGATCTTGCCGGACCGGGTCTTCGGGAGACGCTTGACCACTGCTGCTGCTTTGAAGGAGGCGATGGGGCCGATCTTCTGCCGGACCAGACTGATAAGTTCCGGACCAACCTCGTCCTGGGTTTTTCCCGCCCCGGCTTTCAGCACCACGAATCCCAGCGGCACCTCCCCCTTTACCGGGTCATGGACGCCAGCGATAGCACATTCGGCCACGTCCGGATGCGATGCCAGAACCTCTTCCATGGCACCGGTAGAGAGACGGTGGCCTGCGATATTGATGATGTCGTCGGTTCTCCCCATGATGGAGAGATACCCGTCCGCATCGAAAAAACCGGCGTCTGACGTGAGATAATAGCCCGGGTATGCGGAGAAGTAGGTCTTCACGTAATCAGCATCGTTGTTGTAGAGCGTGGTGAAGCACCCGGGGGGGAGTGGTAATTTTACGACGAGATTACCGGTCTCTCCCGTGGGGAGCTGCCGCCCCTGTGCGTCCAGCACCCGGATATCATAGCCCGGTACCGGTCTGGTGCAGGAACCCGGTCTGACCGGGAGCAGTTCCAGGCCGGCACAGTTAGCCCCTATCGACCAGCCGGTCTCGGTCTGCCACCAGTGATCGATGACCGGCACCTTCAGCTGGTCCTCTGCCCAGTGCAGGGTATCGGGATCACAGCGTTCTCCTGCTAAAAAGAGCATACGGAACCCGGAAAGATCATACATTTTGATATACCCGCCGTTCGGATCTTCCTTCCGTATTGCCCGGAACGCCGTCGGTGCGCAGAAAAGGACCGATACCTTGTGTTCTGAGATCACCCGCCAGAATGCGCCGGGATCGGGTGTTCCTACGGATTTCCCCTCATACAGGATGGTCGTGCAACCGTAAAACAGCGGACCGTACACAATATAGGAATGCCCGACCACCCACCCGATATCCGAGGCGGCCCAGAAGACCTCGCCGGGTTTCATGCCGTAGATATTCTTCATGCTCCAGGTCAGGGCGACGAGATGGCCCCCATTGTCCCGCAGCACACCCTTGGGTTTTCCCGTTGTCCCGGAGGTATAGAGCAGGTACAGGGGATCTGTTGCCCCGACCGGGACGCACGCAGCAGGGCGTGCGTCCATCAGGCTGTCCCAGGATATATCCCGGTCAGGATGGAGCCGGGTGGGACACTCAGGTCGCTGTACGATCACACAGACGGAAGGTTTGTGGCTGCAGAGTTCTATTGCCCCTTCAAGAAGGGGTTTGTAAGGTATGATCCGTTTCACCTCAATCCCACACGATGCAGAGATGATGACACGGGGTCTGGCATCCTCAATCCGGGTGGCAAGTTCCCGCGCGGCAAACCCGCCAAAGACCACGGAATGAATGGCGCCGATACGGGC
>CAZCZK010000175.1:0-4015 GCA_964503195.1 uncultured Methanoregula sp. | reverse complement strand
TCGACCAGATGAAAGCAGAACAACGGAAATTGGGTGTCGACCTCATCGATCTCGGTGTCGGGGATCCCGACCTTCCGACACCGGCATATATCGTAGAAGCCCTCTGCACGGCCGCAAAGGACTCCCAGAACCACCACTACCCGGACTATGCCGGCATGCCGGCCTACCGGAGCGCGGTTGCCGGGTGGTACAGGAAACGCTTCGGGGTGAGCCTCGACGCGGACCGGGAGGTTCTTGCCCTGATGGGCTCAAAAGACGGTATCGCTCATATCGCAGAGGCGTTCGTGAACCCCGGTGAGTACGTCCTTGCCCCGAGCCCGGGCTATCCGGTGTACCGCACCGGGACGCTCTTTGCCGAAGGCCGGGTTCACGAGATGCCGCTTTTACGGGGGAATAATTTTATTCCCGTGCTCTCCGACATCCCAAAGAAGGTGGCAAAAGCGGCAAGGATCCTGTACATCAACTACCCGAATAACCCGACGGCTGCAGTAGCACCGGCAGGATTCTATAAGGAGGTCGTTGACTTTGCCCAGGAGAATGATATCGTCGTGGTCTCGGACAATGCGTACTCCGAGATTGCGTACGACGGGTACCGGGCGCCCTCGTTCCTCGAGACGAAGGGCGCCATGGAGGTCGGGATCGAGATGCATTCGCTCTCCAAGACCTACAACATGACCGGCTGGCGGATCGGGATGGCAGTAGGGAACGCAGACGTTATTGCCGGGCTCGGACGGGTCAAGACCAATGTTGACTCCGGGGTCTTTGACGCGGTGCAGCATGCTGCCATCACTGCCCTTTCCGGTTCACAGGACTGCGTGAAGGATGCCTGCAGGACCTACCAGGAGCGCCGCGATGTCCTTGTCAAAGGCCTGGAGGATCTCGGGTTCGATGTGCCGCTGCCCCGGGCAACGTTCTACGTCTGGGTGCCGGTAAAAGACGGCATGGCCTTTTCTTCGCGGCTCCTGACCGAATCAGGCATCGTGGCAACGCCGGGTGTTGGTTTCGGCGCAAGCGGTGAAGGGTACGTGCGGTTCGCGATCACCCGGCCGGTTGCCCGGATACAGGAGGCAATTGAACGGATGCGGAGGATGGACCTGTGAAACTCCCCCACCACCTGACGATTCAGAACAGCCGGCTTCACATCAACGGGCAGGACTGCGTTGCCCTTGCCGGGAGATACGGGACGCCGCTCTACGTGACGAGCGAGGACCGGGTCGTGGAACTGTTCGGGAACTACAAAAAAGCCTTCGCTGCCCGGTACCCGAAAGTGCAGGTGCTCTATGCTGCCAAGGCAAACGGCAACCTTGCCCTGTTGCGGGCGCTGGCACAGAAAGGAGCAGGGGCAGATATCTTCTCCTCGGGTGAACTCGAGCTGGCTCTGGCTGCCGGCATGGCACCGGAGAAGCTCCTCTTCAACGGGAGTTCCAAGAGTCCGGTCGATCTGAAACTTGCCGTGGAGAAGGGCGTGAAGGTCTCGCTCGACTCCCTGGACGAGCTCCACCAGCTCGATAGTGTGGCTGCGAAGGCAAAAAAGACCGTCAGCGTCTCGTTCCGCGTCAACCCGGCGCTCGAGGTGCCCACTCACCCGAAGATCGCCACCGGGCTTGCAACCAGCAAATTCGGCATTCCGCATAAGGAGATCCCCGCTGCGTACCGGGAAGCCCTTGCCTGCACAAACATCCGGCCGTCCGGGATCCACTGCCACATCGGCTCGCAGATCCTCGATATCGAACCGTTTGCACGGGCTGCAGAAGTGATGGTCCGCATTGCAGGGGAGCTGACGGACATGGGCGTGAAACTCGAGTTTATCGACCTTGGAGGGGGTCTTGGCATACCCTACCATCACGACACGGACCCTGCACCCTCGGCCGAAGACTATGCTGCAAAGGTTGTACCAATCTTTAAGGCCGGTATGGAAGCCTGTGGTATCACCCCCGAACTCTGGGTCGAGCCCGGCCGTTCTCTCGTGGCAGATTCGACCGTTCTCCTGACCCGGGTCAACTCAACGAAGAATGCCCACAAGCGCTTTGCGAATGTGGATGCAGGGTTCAACCTCCTGATCCGTCCCGCGATGTACGATTCCTACCACGAGATCATCGTGGCAAACAAGGCTGATGCACCGCTGACATCCGAGTATACGGTTACCGGACCGATCTGCGAGAGTGGCGATATCCTTGCCTCTGACCGGCACCTTCCTGAAGTTGCGGCCGGGGATATCATCGCGGTGCTCGATGCCGGTGCCTATGGTTACGCGATGGCCTCGCAGTACAACAGCCGCCCGCGCTGCCCCGAGGTACTCCTCCACGGCACCCAGGCAGCACTCATGCGAAGGGGCGAGACCCTCTCCGACATCACGGCAGCAATGGAAAAACCCGGCTGGCAGATGTAAGAGGAGGTCATCCGCGTGCTCTTCCACTACGCGCTGGTCGATGACCTTATCTCAAAAGAGGATTTTGAACAGCGGGTAGAGAAGAAGATCGATGAGTGCGGGGACCTGGTAGACGAGCCCACGGCAGCGATGATGGTGGTCGGTGAGCTGGGCCGCGAACATGTGAAGATCAGGGGGCTCTCTGCAACATCCAGCCTTTTTTCTTTTTTCGGGAAAGTGATCGAAAAGACCGAACCAAGGGAGTTCGTCCGGGCTGATGGTGAGAAAGGCTGGGTGGCCACCCTCCTCCTGGGGGACGAGACCGGTACGACCCGTCTCGTGCTCTGGGATGAGAAAGCCGGGGCTGCCGTGGATACGGCACCCGGGGACGTGCTTGAGGTCATCGGCCGGCACCCGGGGAAAAATACCGGCGAGATCTATGCACTTGCCCTCCGGAAAGCAGGATGCGAGATAACCTGTACCGCATCTGGCGGGACCGGGAGCCTCTCCACCGAGCCGGTAGAGCTGGATGCCGTCCTGCTGGCGGTCGGCCCTCCGCGGACATTTACAAAACGCGACGGGAGCACCGCTGAGATGGCAGAGGCCGTCATTGGAGATAGTGAAGGGACCGCCCGGCTCGTTGCATGGGCACCGGAACTCCTGAAGGACCTGGCGGCAGGCATGACCGTCCATATATCCCCTGCAAAACCGAATAACCGGGGGGAGGGACGGAGTTACAGTATCGACGAAAAGAGTACCGTTACCGCCACGCAAGCAACGGTTGTCGTCCCGTTCACCCCGCTTCATGCCGTTGCCGACCACGGAATGTATTCGGTGAAAGGCACCGTGAAACAGGTCCAGCAGCCGCGTTCCTTCACTACGCGGAATGGTACAATATCATGGGTGAGGAATGCGATCATCCATGACGCTGATGACGAACTGAAGATCGTGCTCTGGGGAGAAACGGCTCTTGCCCCGCTCTCGCAAGGAGACGAGGTTGAGATTTATCATGCGACGGCAAAAGCCGGGCGATTCGGTGGGATCGAACTGGGTGTGGGACGGGGAAGTGTATTCCGGGTACCCAGGGAGACCGTCATCCCGGTCCGCTTCTCCGGGACGATCATCGCCGGCCCGGGGTGCTTCTTCATCGATAACGGTTCTGAACGGTATCTGATTGAAGGCACCCTGACACACGGAAGTGAGGTTACGGTAACCGGATTTCTCGCCGGGAGCAGGCTGATTCCGGAACAGGTGGAGCAGGTTGTTCCGGATGCTGATTCTGTTCTCCAAAAAGTCCGGCAATTCCAGGAAGAACTGCAATCCTGATGGTTACTTTCACCCTGCACAGTACGGGGGTTTATATCAGAGTCATTAACATGTTGTTGTGCCATAGGAGTGTATAAGAAATGGCTGAAGGACCATTGGAAATTGAAGATTTACCGGGCGTCGGCCCGAGTACCGCAGACAAGCTCCGGGAAGCCGGTTACCTTTCCGTTGAGAGCATTGCAACCGCAGCACCGGCAGAACTCTCCGAGATCTCGGAGATCTCCGAGTCAACGGCCAAGAAGATCATCAAGGCTGCGCGGGAAGTGGCAGATGTCGGGGGATTCAAGACCGGCAAGGATATCTTTGAGGCACGCAAGGATA
>CAZCZK010000174.1:1712-4057 GCA_964503195.1 uncultured Methanoregula sp. | reverse complement strand
TATCCTGGCTTTCTCCGGGACATCAGGCTTGCTCTCTTTGATGATGAACAGGTCATCGACCGGCATTGCGAGGATTTTGTCGATGACTGCCGCCTGCCGCTCGTGGAATTCCTTCAGTTCTTCCTTTGTTGCCGTCCCGCCCATCACCTTCGGGCGGAGTGCCGCTGCCTGGGGATCGATCCGTTCTACCACGGGATCCGGCCGTTGGACAAGACGAATGGCCCGGTTGTATTTCCTGTCGATGAACGTGTAGGCATGCTTGCCGAAGTCCCGGAAAATCAGGTTCCCCTTGCCGGCTGAACAGCCGGCAACCACCTGGATTGCATCAACCCCGCAGGCATCGTTCTCAACAATGCAGACCAGTTCTTCATCATCTGAACGGCCGGCCCGCAGGGCGTCCATCGCGTACTGTGCTGCACGATAGCCGAGAGCAAGACCGGGGCAGGCATGCCCGTGGAAGGCTACGGCATCATCATAGGATTTTATCGGATGTGTCATTGGGATCACGTGATTATATCACTTTCATTCTTTCAGATTAAGAGTTTACAAAATCAAAAATTTAATCGGGGTACCCCCGCATGAAGTGAGGCATATTGTCGATGAGAGAGGATGTGCAAAATACGTTGTTCCGGCTCACATACTGGTCACCTGCCGTGGCGGAATCAGATCCCCTTGCAATTCATCAGTCTGCTCTGACCATGGCACAACAACATGTCGCCCGCACAGACGCTCGATAGTAACCGGAATCCCGTAGACTGTCTCGATCATCTCCGGTGTAATAATCTCTTCCCCACCGGCACCGAACACCCGTCCTTCCTTAACGAGAACGAACTTATCGGCATAGTGCAGCGCAAGGTTCAGATCGTGCATGGTCATGAGAGCGGTGAGGTGGTGGACCCGGACAATGGACCGGATGAACTGCATGATCCCGTGCTGGTTCTTCAGGTCGAGGCTGCTGGTCGGTTCATCGAGCAGGAGGACGCGGGGCTCCTGGACGAGCGCCCGGGCAATCGCGACTTTCTGGAGTTCCCCGCCGCTCATTGCATCCACGTGCCGCATGGCAAGGTCCGCAAGGCCGAGCTGATCGATGATTGACTGCACTTTTAAGACATCATCGCGCCGCATGTCCCATCCGATCCATGGGCGGCGTCCGAGCAGGATCGCGTCAAACGCCGTGACCTTTGGCGGCTCGATGTGCTGCGGGACGTATGCCATCGACTGTGCAATCTCACGGCGCGAGAGGGAGAGGATGTCCTGCCCGCCAAGCATGATCGTTCCCGTCCGTGGCCGCAGCATCGCGTTCAGGCACCGGAGCAGGGTTGTCTTCCCGGCCCCGTTGGGCCCGAGGATTGCGACAATTTCTCCAGGCGCAGCGGTACATCCGACATTCTGCAGAACCGGATGGCTGTTGTACCGGAACGAGAGGTCTGCAACATTCAGGATCATGAGTGGTTCCCCCGGATGAGCAGGTAGAGGAAGAGCGGGGCCCCGAGGAATGCGGTCAGGACACCGACCGGCAACACTGCAGGAGCGATGATGATCCGTGCCACGGTGTCGGCGGCAAGAAGGATAATCCCGCCGACCACACACGAAACCGGAAAAAGGTAGCGCTGGTCGTCGCCGATGACACGCCGTACCATGTGGGGGCTGACGAGACCGATGAACCCGATGATACCGAGGAACGAGACGACTACCGCCGCGATCAGGGAGGAAAGGAACATCGCGACGGTCCGGACCCGCTCGACATGGATTCCGAGGCTTTTTGCCGTCTCGTCGCCGCTGTCAAGGGCATTGTAATCCCAGCGCCGGAGCAGGAAATAAAGGATGCATGGTACGACCACGAGAACGATAATGATAAGGTCGTTCCAGGTTGCCCGTCCGACATCGCCGAAGGTCCAGAACACGATTGCTGCGATCTGTTCGGCGCTGGAGAAGTACTGGAGGAAGGTTGTTCCGGCCGTGAACAGGGCAGCAAGGGCCACACCGACCAGGATCATCACTTCAGGAGATGTGGTACGGTATTTCGCCACGAGGAGGATGACAACAGTAGCGCCCAGTGAAGCGATGAAGGCGCAGACCGTCACCAGCCACGGGTTGTTGACAACAATCGCATCGGTGAGCATCCTCCCGAGCGTCCCTGCACCGAGACTGGTGATGGCGAATGCCGCCCCGAACGCCGCGGCCTGAGAAACGCCGAGCGTGTACGGGGAACTCAGCGGATTTCTTAGTACCGACTGCATCACGACCCCGGCTGCCGCAAGCCCGGCCCCGCAGATGATCGCAGACAGCACGCGGGGGAGCCGGATATTCCAGATGATCATCTCTGCATTGCCGGAAGTGTGGTA
>CAZCZK010000174.1:0-1702 GCA_964503195.1 uncultured Methanoregula sp. | reverse complement strand
CAGACATCCGCCACCGGGAGCATCACGCTGCCGACACCAACGGAGATGAATGCAAGAAGCACAAGTACCACGAGACAGCCCGCAAGGAAGAGCGTCTTCCTCCGCAGGTATCCGGTATAAGCCAGGGGTTCGGTTACATTACTGATGTCAAGATGCACAGAATTCCTCCATCAGTCAGTACCCGAAACTTTTTGTGCAATCGTCATGGCAGACTGGGCATCGACCGGGATAATGTCACGCACGACAAGGCCGTGGTCTGCCAGCTGCCGGTTATACTCGGCAAACGGTACACTGTTTGCAAATACGTACCGTTTCGCCTGTTTTTGCACTCCGGAAAACGCCCAAAGGTTCCATTCAAGGCTGAGCCACGGGTCAGCAGTCTCTTCATCGACTGCCTGTTTGTTGATGAACAGGCCGCCCGGGTTCAGTGCCTCGGCTATCTTCGGGATGAGCGAAGGAACCTTTCCTCCGGGATTGGAGGACGAGAAGATAATGTCATATCCGCTGCCAATGGGATCGCAGAAGAAGTCTCCGGGAAGAACATGCACACGACCGGCATGGTACCGCGAGATAAAACCGCACGTGGCGTCGATTACCGGGGGCAGATCAAAGACGGTCGCTTCAAGTTCGGGGTTTTTCTGGCAGAAGGTAATCGCATAGAGGCCGTGCCCCCCGCCGAGGTCCAGCAACCGTTTTGCGGCAGGAAATTCCGGCAGGGCTGCAACCTGCCCGGTCACGTTCTGGAGAATGCCGCACCGGCAACTCTCGGCCATGGACGGGATAATGACATCACGGAACATCTGTGCCCGGTCATACGTGACCGGACCATCTTTCAAAATCGCCGGAAGATCCGCCCAGAGTCCGGTGAGTCGTCGCTGAAAGGAAAGGGCATGCTGCTGGCAGAAGGGGGAATCGCGGATGAGGTAGGATCGTGCGATTGCATTTGCACGAAACACCTCACCATTCTTCTCAAGCAGTCCGGCAGAAACAAGACTCTCACACAGGAGCGCCATAAGATTTTCCCGGCAACCGAGTTTTTCGGCGCACTCGCTGCTTGTCATCGGCTCGCGGAGCAGTTCAAAAACCCCGAGATCCAGGGCAGTTATCACCGCATGATACTGTCGCACGCCCGCGAGTGCCGTATCGAGAAATGAGAGGGGGTTAGTCCCGGGAATTTCCGGAACCGCAGAAAGATCAAGAATCTCGGTCGTATTGTCGCACATCGTCGCACCATCATTTCACAAGCGTCGAGAACGGCACAAAGCCACCGAAGAGTGTTTTCATATCGCTGTATACCGGTTTCCCGTCAAGGGTCGTGTAGATCTCATCCGCCTTTGCTGCGGGGTCCACATCGGCAAACTGCTCGGGGTAAAGGGTCTTGCCGATGTAGTATGCATCCGCAAGAACCGTGTCGTAATTATTGGCGTACCAGTTGTACGGCATCACCCCGTACACCCGGTTGTTCTTCACGGCGGAGAGCGACTGGTACACCGGGTCCTTGAGTTCCTCTTTCACGAGCGAATAACTCGCCTCATCAACAAAGATGATGTCCGGGTCCCACTCCAGCAGCTTCTCCTTGTCGATCATCATCTGGCCGTTCTGGCCGGCACCGGATGCAACATTGTTGCCGTTCACCATCAGGAGCGGGGAGCCGTTCATTGTTGGTAAAAATCAATTCTCTGCCTCGCTCATTCAGTACCAC
>CAZCZK010000173.1:0-4075 GCA_964503195.1 uncultured Methanoregula sp. | reverse complement strand
GTGAATACCTCCCCTTTTCAGTCGGATTTTTTCCGGGGTGCAAAACCCCACTCTTTTTCCCTGTACCGGCATAATACCGGATAAGTCATGCCCCTCAACCCCTCCCAGGAAGAAGCCGTCACCACCCGCGGCTTCCAGCTCGTCCTCGCCGGCCCGGGTTCCGGCAAAACCCGGGTCATAACCGAAAAAATACTCCGGCTCCTCGACCAGGGCGTACCCCCGGCTCAGATCCTGGCCCTCACCTTCTCCGAAAAGGCCGCCGCGGGGCTGAGCGACCGTATCGGGCAGCAGCGCCCCAACCTCAGCCTCGAGAACAGAATGATTCCCCGGCCAGGAATGTATGGTGAAAAATGAATACTATTACCCGGGATACCTATCCTGCACCTTGGGAAAAAGAGCTACAAGCATTTGAGGAAAATATCGATCACCTCAACACAAGAGCACGTTTGTGCCGCGGGGATTACCGATTTTAAAAAAGGGTACTATAATGTCTTCACCGGATATAAGAACGTAATTTTTTGACAAGAGCGAGCTGGTTGTTCGCCTCTTTCTTCTTCTCTTTCTCGATGCTGTCCATGATCTCATGGATAGGTTTTGCAAGTTCGTAGATCTTGACCGGGCGGCCTTTGCTCTCTGCCTTGCTCTCCCTGCTGGTTATCCAGTCCTGGTCAATCAGGTACCGCATGGCAATGCTGACTTCCGGCTGACGGAGGTCAGTACCGCGTTCTATGGCGCGGGATGTTGCCTCGGGCGTGTTTGCGAGGAACACCAGCACCTTTGCAACATTGCGCTTCGTTCCAATCTCGGTAAGAAGATTGGCGAACTCCTCTTCCTTCTCAGTGAAATACGTGACACTTTCCATTCTCATGCATACACATCCGCAGTATCTTTACCGGAGAATTGCAGCACTTATGATCTCATTCATGATATAAATTCTCTGCTATTATTAAAAAGGGAACCATTTCCGACCAGCACCCCCATGGCACACATTCAGCCCCCGCACTCCCGGTCCTGATAACCCGATCGGGCAGACCGGGACCTGATGGTGACCTATCCGGACACGACAACCTACTGGTGCTCCCGGGAAAACCGGATTGAGCAGTTCGAAAAAGGGATCAATGGCGGAGCTCTGCTCCCCTGCAGGCGGGAAACCTGCGAAGATTGGGAACCCGGGCCGGTGACGTGGTGTATCCACCTGGTCCGGGTGGGAAAACAGGGGAGGCTCTGACCAGCGGCACCGTATCCGGAGAGCCGCGGATCCGCGTTCCCGGGTCAAGGAACGGGTGCTGCTGCTCTTGTCCGATGAGCACCGGAAGGCGGCCGGCAACCAGGTTGCCCTCTCGGAGCGGCCGATACAGATCATCGAAATCATCCATACGAACGGATCGGTGAAGTCAAGCGATCTGGTCTCGATGTTTAAAATTTCCCGGCAGGCAGCACTCAAAGAACTGACTTCAATGGTGGGAAAAAACCTGATACAGCGGGAAGGCGACCGGCGCGGGGCCCGGTACGTCCTGCGGTGCTGGTTGTCATTTCGGTTGTCATCTCGGCTGTCATTTATACCCTGTTGGTCATCGACTAACCTTGTTTGTGGGGTGAAGTAATCCGGGTCCTCCGCTGCATACCCCCAATCATACAAGGATGAAGAAAACCGCGGAGCTGCAGTAATCCCCCGGTAGCTTCGCCATCTTAGATCCGGTACAGATCCGCCATCTTGTGGTTTACTTCCTTCCGTGCTGTTTCCGGAAGTTCCCCGATCACTCCAGCCACGGCAGTCCTGATTATCGTAGCGATCTTGTCGAGTTTTATCGTAGAATCGGTCTTGAGACCCGTCATGTTGAACCCGGGATCGGATTGCATGAGCATGACATTTGCCGGACCGGGGGAAGCAGGCATTTTTGATGAAATAAATGCCACGACAATATCGCTGCCGTTTTCGAGCAGGATTTAGTGCAGGCCGCATCCTGGTTGCGAAAGAGATCTGTATAAGGAAACGGAACAAGGACGAGAGCGCCTTTCATCGGTATGCAGCCTTTATATCGTCTACGCTGTAGAGATCCGGTTCTTCATTCAGGAATTTGTATAACGCTTTCTCTGACAATTTCATGCTCCCGAGCGTTTCGCGTTCCTCGAGAAGAATGTCAAGCTTCCGGGAGATTTCCGTAATCTGTTGCCGGATTTCGTGGACTTCCGCTTCAATGCCGGTCATTCCCTTGCTCCTGACCATCACTTAGATTCCTGCGATAAAGGATTTTGTCTTGCCGTATCCCTCTTTGAGGGTGCCTCATGGGTGCCTGGCAAACGCAAAGGGCGTGTAGTACATCAGAGGGAAATCCCGGCGTCTTCTTCGTCACGCTGAACAAAGCGGAGAAGCTCGTCTCCATTATCCACGTTGTACACCGGTTACGCGATTTTCCTGGCTTTGACGGCGTTTCGGAATGGCCCCGGACCCGCTGCGTTGTGCGGCTGATGATCCCGCCCGAGACCGGGATGCCGCTCGCTCCCGTATGGCTGGGTGTGGTGGAGCCAACGGAGGTTGTTTTCGCCCCCGATTCCCCGTTTTTCCGGCCCGGATGACACTGTTTCGGGAAAAAGTGACACCATTGTTGGGGGAGGAGGCCATTTCATTCCCTGATTGGCGTATTTCAGCCGTTTCCGAGCCCTGAATTGACGGGCTGCTGCACTCTTACAGCGGCGGATCTCCCGGAAGGCCATGCAGGAGTAAAGCCGGCAGGGTGCGGGTCCGGGACGTTGTAGGGCGGTCAGGCCCGGGCCCCCCTCCCCGTCCCGGGTGGCTGGGAGGTGTGGAGCCAACGGAGGCTGTTTTCGCCCCCGATTCCCCGTTTTTCCGGCCCGGATGACACTGTTTCGGGAAAAAGTGACACCATTGTTGGGGGAGGAGGCCATTTCATTCCCTGATTGGTGTATTTCAGCCGTTTCCGAGCCCTGAATTGTCGGGCTGCTGCACTCTTACAGCGGCGGATCTCCCGGAAGGCTATGCAGGAGTAAAGAGGGGGGAATAGAGGAATACCGGGCGTCTGTGAGGATAAAACGGGTCTGACGCTCAACGGGGCTTCCCGCCCCTCGCCAGAGTGGGCTTGCCTTTTTTTTGTGAAATTTTTACTGACCGTTCCGGAACTGAACCTTTGGTGCCTTCTGAAAATTTTCAACATAATTTCCCATGAGATCGTTTTCGGATTTTTTAAAGGATTATGCGGGAGGACCGACAGCCCGATTACCTGATAAAAAATTATTTTCCCTTATCTTCCCGGCTCTCGCATAAATCCCCATACGGGCACCAGTCGCATCGCCGGTAATCCGGCTGAGCCGGAAACTCCCCGGCATCGATCCTCGCTAGCATCTGCTCAAGGCTCTGGATAAATGCGCCGACCGAGTCTTCCGTTGGCCCGTAATCGACGAGCTTGTTGTCTTTTAAGTAAAAGAGGGTCGCCCGTTCCGGCAGGGTCCCGTACAGCTCCCGGATGGCCATGGCGTACAGGTTGAGCTGGATATTCTCCGGCAGGCTCTTTTTCGTGATGTCGGCAGGCTTTGATCCGCTCTTGAAATCGATCACTACGTACCCGCCCGAGGGTGTTTTCTCTATGCGGTCGATGAATCCGTGCAGGACTTTTCCGGCAAACGCAAACTCGAACTCCTTTTCGCGGTCAACGAGCACATTCTGGTTCGCTTCAATCCAGGCGATGTACGTGTCCACCAGCACTCTCGCTGTGGCCTTCTTCTGCCCGGACTGGGTTTCTGATTCGAACTCATCCGGTGACCAATACGCATCGAGAAGAACGGAAACCTGTGCTTTCAGCGGTTGAGCCGGGTCGAGGTGCTCGATGACGGCATGCACACTTGAGCCGAGCGAAGCGGCCGGGGCAGCGCCCGGTGGCTCCGGGATCCTGAGCAGGTATGCGAGCTTGAACTGGAGCGGGCAGTCCTGGTATTTTTTCAGCCCCGAATAGGAGAACCGGAAGTTCTCCGAAAGAACCGGCATTGGTGCCGGTGCTGTGATGAGCTCACAGACCGGGACTGCGATGTCGACACAGCCGATGAACCCGTTGCGGTCGAA
>CAZCZK010000172.1:0-4134 GCA_964503195.1 uncultured Methanoregula sp. | reverse complement strand
GGCACCGTGACGAAATACGTGGTAGTGGAATCCTTCGATATCACCCCGGCAGATCTCGGCGTCCGGGCATACGAGATCGCGAAGGGCGTCATGATCAAGGAGACCTGTTTTGGTCTCGTCATCAATGGCAAAGAAGAGGACGTGGACGGGATCATTGGTGAGTTGAGGAAGATCGATCCTGACCACATCTTTGTCAAGGACCGCGGTTTCCCGCCAGGCGATCCCCGCCGGTGCCGGGCAAACCGCGGCGGTGCACGCCCGGGCTACCACGGCATGGAGAACGAGATGACGGTTATCCCCTATGTCTCGCACGGGCTGGAAGCGATTAAGACCCGTGACATCACGACTATTCCCCCCCCGAAAAACCCGCTCGAGCACCGGGAACTCGATATCGCCACCCTGAAAAAAATGATAGAAGCACAGGAGTCCTGAACAATGGCAAAAGTATTCATCTATCCCGCAACGAGCCTGATCCTCTCTGACCTGGTCTCCCGCTACGGCCACACCCCGCTCTCGGCTGCAGTTGCTGTCCGCGAACGCATCCAGACCGCAGGACTCGAGTCCCCGCCACTCCAGATCACCCCCGAGGAGCCGAAAAAAGGCCTGAAATGGGCAGCGGTCGAGGTCCCCGCCGGTATCCGTGGCCGGATGGCACTCTATGGGCCTATGATCGACACCTGCGAGGCCGCCATCATCATCGACGACGCAGACCTCTCGTTTGGCTGCATGGGGTGTGCCCGTACGAATGAACTGATCAAGTTCCTCCTCCGCCAGAAGGATATTCCGAAGCTCGACCTGTACTACCCGAAGAGCGAGGAAGAGGGCGTCCAGTTCGTGGCAGCGATAAAACGCTTCCTCGATGGGCTGGGAGGGAAGAAATGACCCCGCCGGTACGGATCGCCCAACTCTCCTGCGGGGCAGAATACTCGGGGATCCAGCACGAGATTGATACAGCGGCAGCTGCGGTCGGGGGCGAGATCTTCTTCCCTGATATCGCGTTAAAAGATATCCGCCGCGACTTCGATGCCTTCGGTCTCGACGTGCGGAGCCCGGACCTGAAACTGGACATCGCCCGCGCCCGGGCGCTCGTGGAAGGGAGGGTGGAGGCCGATGCGGTCTTTATCGCCACCTGCTTCCGGTGCGCTGAAGCAGCCATCGTGCGCAATGAACTGCGGCGCTATATCACCGAGAACTCAAAGCTACCGGTCGTCAGTTACTCGTTTACCGAGCGCACCACCTCGGGGACGCTCCTCACCCGCATGGAAGCACTCACCACGATTGCCCGCCGGCGTGCCCTGCTCGCCCGGGAGGTCCAGAAGGGCATCACCCTCGGTGTCGACTCAGGCTCGGCAACGACAAAGGCCATCGTGATGAAGGATAACCGGATCATCGGCAAAGGGTGGCAGCCGACAACGGAAGTACTGAAAAGTGCACAGGATGTCATTGAACACGCCCTTGCAGAAGCAGGGATCACCCGGGATGAGGTGCAGGCAGTCGGGACCACGGGATACGGGCGCTTCCTCGTGGGGAAGGATATCAAGGCGGACCTCATCCAGGAAGAGCTGACCATCAACTCCAAGGGGGCAGTGTACCTTGCGGACCGGCAGCACGGGCCGGCGACCGTGATCGATATCGGGGGCATGGACAACAAGGCCATATCGGTGATGGACGGGATCCCCGGCACCTTTACCATGGGAGGCATCTGTGCCGGAGCAAGCGGGCGTTTTCTCGACATGACCTCGAAACGACTGGGCGTCGATATCACCGAACTCGGGCCGCTTGCCATGAAAGGGTTCGCGTCGCGCGTCCCGATGAACAGCTACTGTATTGTCTTCGGCACGCAGAGCCTGGTCAATGCCCTTGCGGCCGGAAGCAGGCCCGAGGACGTTGCCGCTGCAGCCTGCCACTCTGTTGCAGAACAGGTCTTCGAACAGCAGCTGCAGGAAGTGGACATCAAGGAACCGGTGATCATGGTCGGCGGGACCTCGCTCATCCAGGGGCTCGTCTTTGCGATGGGGGAACTCCTCCACAGCAAGGTAGTTGTACCACCGTATTCGCAGTACATCGGCGCTGTCGGGTCTGCGCTCCTTGCATCGGGTTTCATAAAGGACGATTAGATGGCTACCCTAGAGTACTTTGAAGTGGAATGCCCCGAGCCGCTGGGCGGAGAGTACTACCGGCAGATCACCAACGATGTCCTGCTCGACCACAACCTGATCAAAGTGATTGAGAAACTCCATATTTACATAGACCCGAAGGTCCCGGTCTTTGTGGCGGTGGGAACCCTCCGGAAGATCACGACCATCGTCCGCGTGCGGGACTTTGCCAACGTGAACCCGCTCGAAGGAAAGATCACGCTCGTCATCTCTGACGAGACCTACCTTGCCCCGATGCTGAAGCTCTTCTGGGAACTGTTCGGCAAGGACCACGTGGAGCAGCCGGACCGTTTCACGGTTATGCTGTATGATGTAAAGATGGATCCCCGGGAGATCGAGGACCTGGTGGTGGCCGATCCGAGTGCGTCCCTCTTCCGGGACCTGATCTACGCTTTCCGGTGCGTGGCGCCGGAAGGGTTCCGGCTCCGGAGCGAGAAGTTCACCAAGGAGAAATTTTCGTTTGTCGCCAGTGAGAACACGCTCGCAGAGGATATCGATGCGCTGGTTGCCGCAAAGTTCGCGCTTATCGGGGTGACGTCATGACCCTGGTTCCGGTCACCTACAAGGGCGGGATCTACCAGCACGACATGATCATTGACTTAATCGAGGACCTCGGGGGGTATATCGTCCAGAAACACATCATCGCAGCGGAAGTCGTGCTCCAGTGTTTTGTCCCGAAAGACGATATCGAACTGATCCGCCGGGTCTCAAAACCGCTGTTCGGCGAGGTGACCGATTCGCCGCTCGTGGGAACCGAGATCGCGATCGTCTCCATGAGCCTCGAGATCCACCACCTGCCCCACCCGTCCTGCGATATCGCAGAGTACGTGCGCCGGATCGGGGCAAAGAGCAACATGGTCAGCCTTGCCCGGGGCCCCGGGAAGCGGATCGCCGGCCTCAATGACGAGGAGCGGGACGTCATCAACGAGCACGACCTCGCGGTATTCCTGATGGGGAACTTCGAGACCTGCATCGAGTACAAGATGCCGACGCTCCGGCGGGGGATCAACGTACCAACTGTGCTCTGCGGCGGCCCCGATGAGGCGGTCCTGAGGAGGATCACAAATCCCCCGTTTGACGGGTACGTGGGGAATGTCGGGCGGTTCATGCGCAGGACCAAGGAGACGGACCAGCTGGACAAGCTGGACGAGATCGTTGCCGAGATTACCCGGGTTGTTGAGAAGAGGCGCGATGATATAGCCAAAGACCCGCTCTCGGTCTCTCCTGCACGGCTTATGGACCTGATCCGGGAGAAAATGCCGGCCATTCTCGATGTCACCTCTCCCACCCCCCTCACGGTACAGATGCAGGGGCTCCGGGTGAAACTGCCCTATGATACGTTCGCCGCTGAATTGCGGGCCCTCGAGATCGAGGATGGAATAAAAACCGGGGATGTGGCGGAGGTTGTCCCTTCACGGATGCGGGACTATATCCTGGTGAAGATCCGGCCGTTCTCGGAGACCAATATGGTGATATGATGGCAAAGAAGGTATCAGCAATCTCAACCAGGGACCAGTTCGAGGAGAAGCTTGCCCAGATCGTGGAGAAAGGAGCAGGCCGGACCTCCGAAGAATGGATGCAGGATATCGAGCAGGAGTATGGGAAGGTGCCGCTCATCTTCAGGAGGATGAGCGAGCGGCCGGAAGTGCTGATCTCCCACCTGCTCTACAAGGGCACGGTTGCCCAGACAAGCCCGCTTGACCCGAAGTATGTGGAGCTGATCAGCATGGCAGTGGGGGCGGCCCTCAAGTGCCCGCACTGTACCAGCTACCATATGCAGGCAGCCCTCAAGATGGGGGCCACACGCGAGGAGATCCTTGAGGTTATTTTATTATCCGGGATGATATCGAACTCGTCCGTGCTTGCGAACGCGTACCGTATCTTTGATGAGAAGGTGGAGAAGTGCATTCCCTGCGAGATAAAGGGTGTTGTGCCGGAAGGGAAAGCATCGGCGAAGAAAAAAGCGCCGGCAGCACGG
>CAZCZK010000171.1:0-4162 GCA_964503195.1 uncultured Methanoregula sp. | reverse complement strand
GCGCTCACCGCATCGTGGACGGCCATGCTGCCCGTCCCGGTCTCCCCGCGGGGGATCGTATCGCTGATCTTCTTCATCTTGTCCCGGAGCTCCAGGATCAGGCGTTTCGCACTCTTTGTTCCGATGCCGGAGATCCGGGTCAGCGCCTTCTCATCCTCGTTGAGGATTGCTATGGCGAACTCCCCGATCCCGATCTGGGAGAGGAGGTTCATGGCTATCTGCGGGCCGATGCCGGTCACTCCAATGAGGATCCGGAACATCTCCAGTTCACTCTGGTGCAGGAAGCCATAGAGGGTGATGGCATCCTCGCGGACTGCCATGTGGGTATGGAGTTTCACGGTCCCCCGGGTGCCGGCGATCTGCTGGAGGGCCGGCTGGGTAACCTGCACCCGGTACCCGACACCGTGGACATCGATAATCACCCACCGGTCTCCTGTCAGGACCGGTTCACCGGAAAGGAGCGCGATCATTGTACTACCTCATGATATGGATATGACATAAGGCAATCGAAAGGGCATCGGCCGCATCATCAGGTTGGGGGATCTCCTCAAGATGGAGCAGCCGCATGATCATTTCCTGCATCTGGCGCTTGTCAGCCCGTCCCGACCCGGTGATAGCCTGCTTCACCTGGTTCGGGGTGTATTCGGTGACCGGGATCTTCTGTTGTTCTGCCAGCAGGAGGATAACCCCCCGGGCCTCGCTGACGCTCATGGCCGAGGTGATGTTTTTTGAAAAGAACAGTTTTTCAACCGCTATATGGGCTGGCGGGTATCTCCCGAGAAGGGTGGCAACTTCAGTGTAGATATGCAGCAGCCGGACCGGGACGGGTAAATCCTTACCGGACTCGATGCAGCCGTAGCAGACCGGCTCGGGATTCCGGTTCCTGACCGAGATGACCCCGTATCCCACGCGGGCAAGCCCGGGATCTATGCCGATTACTATCATCTCGCAGGTGCTCCTGATCAGGTATTGGTCGCTTCCCGTTTATACGCGAGGTGGTGTGCGGGGTGAAGGTGAACTACCTGCCGTACCCGAAAAACTCCGAAAGGAGCCCCGTTCACCACGCAACGAAAAACCCGGGGAACTCCCCGGTTGCCGGGCCTTTTTTTACCGCGATCCCCTCAACCCGGATGACCGGATTGTTCGCTGCATGGGCATGGCGGAGGAACTCTTCGAGCGCGGCTGGCGAGCTCTCGGCCACGATCTCGACGGTACCGTCCGGCAGGTTCCTCACGGAGCCGTGCACCCCGGTCGCGTGTGCACATTCTGTTAATAACTGCCGGTATCCCACTCCCTGCACCCTCCCTCTTGCAATGGCGGTGATCCGTTCCATACGATAAAGTCCGGGTGCCGGCACCGATAAAGGTTGGGAAAAAGAATTGGGGGGAATCCGGGTGCGGGACAGGGGTAGTCCCCCATCCAGCTGAAGGTGAGGGGGGTGGGGTACCCCCAGGGTAGCGGGGGGAGGACCACCTCCTCAAGGTCAGATAGATGCTCATGGGGCTCTCACCCCAAAACAAAGGAAGAACGGGCCTCCGTTTCCGCATACGCCACTACCACGGGAACTTCGCAGAATCCACCCGTTCCAAGACTTTATCTCCATGAGTCCCAGAACATTCCCCATGGATCCCCTCCCCGCATTCATGATCACCCTTGCCCTCATCACCCTGGTCAGCCTCCGGTACAGGACATCGCCCTTCTTCACCCTGATTGGCGGGGCTGTCCTGTTCGGGCTCCTTGCAGGAATGACTGCTGACGCGACCATGCTGGGGATCATCGCGGGCATCGGCAGGGTCTTTTCCGCGTTCGGGATCATCATCCTCTGCGGGGCAGTTATCGCAAAACTCCTGCAGGAGCAGCACCAGATCGAAGAGATCGTGACCGATATCCGGCAGTATATCAAAAATCCTCGAAAAATTGCCGGTATCTCCGGCTATCTCCTGTCGGTGCCGATCACCTGCTGCATCACCGCGTATATCATGCTGAACCCGATCCTCGACAGCCTTGAGAAAGACCGGACGAAGCACAACGTGCTCCTGTATCTTGCCGCCGTCGGGGGTATCACCTCGTATGCCCTCATTTATCCCACACCGGTGGTCATTCCCCTTTTCGTTGCGTTCTCGGGCGGGATGAGCCCCCTCCTGTTCGATGCGGTGTCCATCCCGCTCTCGCTCCTGATCCTGGGTGGGATCTTCCTGTATTTCCGGTTCGCTTGTCCGGATGCAGTGATCCCAAATACCGCCGCACCGCAGGAGACTGCCTCCGGAACGCCGGACCTGCGCGGGGGTATTCACTGGCGGGCATGGGCGCCGTTCATCGCCATACTGATTGCCATCCCGGTCGCGTTCCTGCTCCTGAATCTGTCACACGCAAGTATGATCAACGTCATCATGCTCGTTGGCGCAGTCACCGCCATTGCCCTTGCCCCTGAGGCAGCCCGGGCACGGGGGTTATCACAGGGTGCTCAACACGCGGGCATGATCATCTTTGATATCTGCGGGGCGGGAGCGCTGGGGTATGTGATCGTCCAGAGCGGGTTTGCCCAGGAGGCGCTGGGCCAGCTGACCCTCCTGATCCCCATCATCCTCGTACCGTTCATCCTTGCCGCCCTGGTCGAGACTGCACAGGGTTCGCGGGTGGTTACCGCGGTGATCACGGCTGAGGTTCTGGCCGGTTCAGCCGTTTCCGGCGCAATCCACCCGATCCCGCTCATCCTCCTCATCAGTGCCGGGTCGTGCATGGTCTCCTACGTGACCGATCCCTTCTTCTGGCTCGTCCAGCGGACCACCGGTGACGATATCAGGACCGTGGTGAAGAATTATACCCTGCCGGTTGCACTCGCGGGTATCGGCATCTTTCTTGGTGCTGTTGCCCTGGAATACCTGGTCTACCGGTAGCAGAGGAACTCGGACACCCGCTCCGTCTCAAGATCATCCGAATGCATTTGAACCGGGACCACTGCGTCTGCGAGTTTTTTGTGGCTTTGGGAAGCCCCGGAACCTCATGTCGTACAACCTGAAAAAAGGACGGGACGGCGGGCTCATTGAATCCTATCTCCTGCTCGAGCCATGAGATTTTCAATATCAATGAGGGGGGCGCTCTGGTTATCCGGAAGATCACGGGTGCCGGTTGTGGGGAATCCCGGAATTAAATGTCTCACATTTATATTACCGCGATTTCCGTGAGACTGTCTGAATGCAGGAAACCCCGACCAATCGGATGATCACCGGCGGGAAAATGCCCCGCACGTTCTTTCCTGTTCGACCAGAAACCCTATAAATGAACCATGCTTTTATAAAATAATCACAATGCTCTACGAACTCCCGATGCACCTGACGATGAAGATCATGGCGCCCGGTCACTCGCTCCATGAGGCGCAGTGCTTAGCGGGCGTGATCCTCATCCAGGTGGTTCTGCTCCTGACGGTAATGGGTTACCGGGTTGTCCTGCCGGAGGGGATGTGCCGGCCGGCTGACCCGGATATTCCCCGCCGTGACCGCAGGATCGGATTCGTGTGCATGTGTGGGATTTTCCCGGCAGTGGCCGGGACAAAAAGCGGATACGCGCCGCGCTCTTCTGTTTACCCAATAATACGCCAGTGAACGGGCGGAATTACGGCATTCCCCTACCTGACAGGTCCGGTCCGGGAACTGCCCCCCACCCCTTCGCCGGCGTTGACATACAGCGTTCCAGAGCAGATCGCCGCATCCGCCATCGTGCTGTATTGCTGTTGAACAGAGTGAAAAACCGATCAACAATGTCAGAAGATGGAAAGCAACCAGAAGAAGCAGGATCCAAAGGGATCCCGCAGCGGGAAAGTACCGGTGTTTCGGTGCCTTCCTGCGAGGTATCGCAAAATGACAATCCCGTACCCGTACCTGAAGGGACCGGGCCGGCAAATGAGGAACTTGCGTGGGCACGGAAGCACGTGCAGGGCCACCGGACGGTGCGCAAGCCGGCAAGGTCAGTGTTCCGGAAGACGGAACTGCTGGGGATTGCACCGCCATCCGAACCGGATACGATCAGGAAAGCCCGGCAGCGCACCCTTAAGAGCATCAGGGATCCGGACGGGGAAGTAGCGTACCGCCCGTTCGAGGACGCGTTTAAGGACTTTGTCTGCTCGCTTGTGGAGCGGCAGAACAACGTGTATGACGAGATGCTC
>CAZCZK010000170.1:0-4258 GCA_964503195.1 uncultured Methanoregula sp. | reverse complement strand
TTCATCGGGAAATTTTTTCCGAGAGATGACCCACCAATGGGGGGGAGGTAGGGGGTATACCCCCCTGCCTTCCGGCCGGAACCGACCCTCCTTCCCATTTCTGATAAGCAACCGGTGCCTCCAGACACGATGGAGGTCCTGGCCGGCAGCGTCCGTAAATATGGTGCCTGCCCGGATTTGAGGAGGGGGGTAAGGGGTTCCACCCCCCCACCCGGTTTTTTTCCGGAGGGCTGGACCCCCCCTGCGATGGAGGGGAGGGGGTGGGGGTACCCCCTGTCTGACAGAACGCAGGGATTTGAAACCGGCTGGATTTACGACGGAGATGGTTTCGGAAAACCATGGGGGGTGGGGGTAGGGAGAGGGGGGATCCCCGGGTAATGGCGCTGAAAGGGGGGGGCGGGGTGCAGTGACCGGCTGTCTTGAATGAAAATCATTCTAAACTCCCTCCCCACCAACATCCCGAACCCCTTATAAACTTGCTGTTCGAATAATTACAACATCAACGTTTTCCTAAGCGTTGATCCAGCCGGCGGGAGCGGCATGTAACGTGGCGTGACCGGTGGCTACGGGAACGTGCATAGAATATGGATAGCATAGCATACGAACACCATACCATAGAAGACCATACGAGGATATCATATGATTTTAGTCCCAGATACGAGCGTCCTCATCGACGGGCGCATAACCTCAATGATAAAAGCCGGTGAATACAAGGGTGCAACAATAATCGTCCCGGAAGCAGTGATTGCAGAACTCGAGGCCCAGGCAAACAACGGGCGCGAGATCGGGTTTTCAGGCCTGAACGAACTGCAGCAACTGTGCAAAATGGCCGAGGAAAAAACGATTGAACTCAAGTTCTCCGGTATCCGGCCATCGCTCGAACAGGTAAAACTCGCGAGTGGTGGCGAGATCGACGCGATGATCCGGAATATCGCGATTGAGAATTCTGCACGGTTCATCACGAGCGATTCCGTGCAGGCTGAGGTGGCGCGGGCAAAGGGGCTCGATGTCATCTACTTAAAACCGCAGGTAACCGATTTTGTCCCGCTCGGGATCGACCAGTTCTTCGATGAGCACACCATAGCGGTGTACCTCAAGGAACGGGTCAGCCCCACGGCAAAGAAGGGGACCATCAACGAGATGAAACTCGTGAAGATCCGCGATGCGCCGACCAGCGAGTACGAGCTCCGGGCCCTTGCGCAGGAGATCCTCGAGCGGGCCAAGCGTGATCCGGACGGCTTCATCGAGGTCGAGAAGCGCGGTATCACGGTCGTCCAGATCGGGTCCATGCGGATCGCGATCGCACGCCGCCCGTTCTCGGACGGCATGGAGATCACCGCCGTCCGCCCGATCGTGGACGTGACCCTAAAGGACTATTCCAAGTCCGATATCATCACAAAGAGGATCACGAGCGAGAACCGGGGCATGATCATCGTCGGCGCCCCCGGCTCCGGCAAGACCACCCTTGCCCAGAACGTTGCTACGTTCCTCTCAGACAACGGCTTTGTGGTCAAGACCATGGAAGCCCCCCGCGAACTGCAGGTGCCCGACAACATCACCCAGTACACGATGCTGGACGGCAGCATGGCCAACACCGCTGACGTCCTCCTCCTCGTCCGACCCGACTTTGTAATATTCGATGAACTCCGGAAGAACGAGGACTTCAATGTCTTTGCCGATATGCGCCTTGCGGGCATCGGCATGGTCGGCGTGATTCACGCAAATGGCGTGCAGGACGCAATCCAGCGCTTCAGCGCCCGCGTGGACTTCTCGGTCCTCGCCCAGATCATCAATACGGTTATCTTTGTTAAGCAGGGCGTTATCACGAAGATCTACGATATCGGGTTCACCGTCAAGGTGCCCGGAGGCATGGCCGGCGAGATGCACATCCGCCCGGTCACCACCGTCACCGACCTGGAGACCGGGGAACTTGTCCTCGATGTCTTCCGGTACGATGGCGAGACCATCGTGATCCCGGTCGGGGCCGGAACCCCGGCAGCAGCCCCGCAGCAAAAACCTGCACCCGCCCCGGTCCAGTTTATCGGCCAGCCGCTCACACCACCCGTACCCGTACGGGCTTCGGTACCGGAGACAACCCGGAAGGAGACCGAAGAACGGCCCGGCTGGAAGCTTATGGAGAAGGAGATCCAGCGGGAGATCGGACGCTACACCGAGGGCTTTGTCGACGTCCAGATGACGAGCGACACCAAGGCCGTTGTCTACATCGACGACAAGGACGTACCGGCTGCCATCGGCAAGGGTGGCAAGAACGTATCGGCAATCGTGAACAAGATCGGGATCGGGATAGACATCAAGCCCCGCTCCGAGTTCGACCGGCTCCAGGCACAGCCCAGGAGCGAGGAGGAATTTAATCTCGGCGGCGGGATCAGGATCCAGACCGACAAGAAACAGCTCACGATCGTTGCTCCCGAACAGAGCGGCCGGATCGTGGACGTCTTCGCCGGCAAGGAGTATCTCTTCACGGCTACCGTGAACGAGACCGGTGAGATCCACCTGGCAAAAAATTCGAGCATTGCCCAGGAGATGATCCGGCGATACACGAACAATGAGGTCATCAAGCTGAGGCCGGTATAAAGCAAGGGTGAAAAAACGTGAGCGAATTCGACCTGGGAAAATTCGAGGAAGAAGCACACGAGCGGTGGATTCATGCCTTTGAACCCAACCCCTCGGAGACAGAGAAATACTACCTGAACGTTGCATTCCCGTACCCGAGTGGTGCCATGCACGTAGGTCACGGGCGGACCTATATTGTACCGGATGTTGTCGCACGGTTCTGGCGGATGCGGGGAAAGCAGGTGCTCTTCCCGATGGCGTTTCACGTCACCGGTGCACCGGTCGTCGGTATCTCAAAGAGGATTGCACGGAAGGACGAGAAGACCATCCGGCTCTACCGCGACCTGTACCGCGTGCCGCAGAACGTGCTCGAAGGTTTCATCGATCCGCTGACCATCGTCCGCCATTTCGCGGCCGAGTACCAGCGGGTGATGACCTCCTGCGGCCTCTCCATTGACTGGCGCCGGCGGTTCATCACGGTCGACCCGACCTATTCGAAATTCATCGAGTGGCAGTGGAAGCACCTCTACGAGGCCGGCCACGTGATGAAAGGGGCCCACCCGGTCCGGTTCTGCACGGTGGATGATAACCCCGTCGGGGACCACGACCTCCTGGAGGGCGACAAGGCCGAAGTTATCCGGTTCACGCTGGTCATGTTCCGGTTCGGCGACGCGTTCATCCCGACAGCCACCCTCCGGCCCGAGACCATCCATGGGGTTACCAATCTCTGGGCCAACCCCGCGGTGACCTACGTGAAGGCGCTCGTGGATGGCAAAGCATGGATTGTGTCAAAGGAGGCGGCCGAGAAGCTTGCCCTGCAGGACCATACCGTAGAAGTGAAAGAAGAGATACCGGGCACGAGTCTCGTAGACAGGAAGGTCAGCCACCCGCTCTGCGGTGAGGTCCCGATCCTTCCCGCGGACTTTGTTGATCCGGACATGGCAAGCGGGCTGGTCATGAGTGTCCCCGCCCATGCACCGTTCGATTATATCGCTCTCCGCGACCTCCAGCAGGCCGGGAAGTACCCGGAGATCAAACCGATCCCGCTCATCACGGTCGATGGCTACGGCAAGGTCCCGGCACAGGACGCTGTCGAGAAGGCTGGTATCAGGAACCAGATGGACAGCCGGATGGACACCCTCACACAGGAGATCTATTCCGCCGAGTTTTCGAAGGGGAAACTCTTCGAAAAGTACGGCGGCAAACCGGTCCGGCTTGCCCGCGACGAGGTCGCAGCCCTCATGACCGAAAAGTACGACTCGGTCGTGATGTACGAGTTCGATATCCGCCCGGTCGTCTGCCGGTGCGGCAACAGAGTGAAGGTAAAGATCCTTCACGACCAGTGGTTCCTGAAGTACAGCGACCCTGCATGGAAGCAGCAGGTCTCCGATCACTTAAAGGAAATGACCCTCGTTCCCCCCGAGGTCCGGGTCGAGTTCGACCGCACGGTCGGCTGGCTCAAGGACTGGGCCTGCACCCGCCGCGTCGGGCTCGGCACCCGCTTCCCGTGGGATACCCAGCAGCTGATCGAGCCGCTCTCGGACTCGACCGTGTACATGGCGTATTACACCATCGCCCACAAGATCCGGGACATCGACTCAAAACTCCTCACCCCCGAGGTCTTCGACTACATCTTCCTCGGGAAAAAATCCGACGACCTGCCCGAAAAGAAGAAGCTCGATGC
>CAZCZK010000169.1:0-4310 GCA_964503195.1 uncultured Methanoregula sp. | reverse complement strand
CTTCCGGTGGAAGCGGCCGAAGTTGCAGAGCGGGGACTCGTGGCGCTCCAGCCGGTAACGGTACGTGAGGTAGCACTCCGCGGCCTTCAGTTCTGCATCTGAACCCCCGAAGGGAGACGATGAGAACTCGTAGGCATAGCCCTTCGCGTCCTTCCAGGCCCAGAGGGCAGGTGCTGCCGGCCAGGGATCGTTCCACGGCATGTTGAGCTTTGCCGTGTTCTGCCGGATGCCGGTGAAACAGTCCCGAAGCGTCCCGCCGGTCCAGCCGATATACATCATGATATCCTGCCCGGTGGGCCGGATCCGGTAGAGGCCGGGGTTGTTCATGACGGCATCCAGCGCACCGCTGTTCGTTCTGAAGGGTATCCAGGATGTCCAGTCAAGGCTGCACCAGTCCGCGGAGAATACATCCGGCGCTTTGGCCTGTTCCGTCATTGTCTCCTTCACCACGCCCATCTTTTCCTATTCTCTATTGTGATAAAGAGGATTATACCTTTTCTGGCATGGATTTGTTCACCAGCTCCGGGCACCCAGGTATGGGACCGGGAAAAGCACGTTCTCTTTTCCACCGGCCGCGATTGCCGGTTATTCACCGCGAACCCTGCGTGTTGTTTTCCCTCTTCTTTTCCATACGTATTTATTTTCCCGGACCTACTCCTACCTCATGGTCGGGATCTCAACCTACTGCCTGATGGAGATGCCGCTTGCATCGGCGCTGGATGAGCTTGCACCCCTGGCGGATCTCATTGAGGTTATGGACGAGGGGAACCATTTCATCACCGATACCACCCTGTTCGGGAGTTATACGCAGAAATTCACCATCCACGCCCCGTTCCACGGTATCAACATTGCCAGCGTGTTTGAGCCTGTCCGCAGGGCGAGCGTGCGGGTGATGGCCGACTGTTTTGAAGTTGCCGCGGCAATCGGTGCACCGGTGGTGATGCACCCGGGGTATTTTGCCTGGGAGCAGGAACGGGGGGAGTCAGACCGGCAGTTTAAAAAATCCCTGCAGGAACTCGAGCGTGCCGCGGACGAACGCTCGGTGACGTTCTGGTTCGAGAACATGGGGGACATGAACTATTTCAACCTGCGGACCCCGGCCGACCTTGCGCTTATCGGTGACACCGGCTTCACGCTCGATACCGGCCACGCCCACCTCAACGGCTGCCTGCCGGCCTTCCTCAGCACCCCGTTCCGGCACATGCATATCCATGACAACCGGGGCACCGTCGACACTCACAGCCCCGTGGGATCCGGCACCATCGATTTCTCTTTGGTGATGGCAGCCCTCCGGCAGTGTCATGCAACAGCCGTGGTTGAAGTGCGGTCCTTTGCCGGGACAACGAGCAGCCTGCAGGTGCTGGACGCGCTGTGAGGCGGGCTGGGATGTTTCCTGGTTGAATTACTCCCCCGCCAGCAGCAGCGCTACGGGCAAAACGGTTCCAACCGGGTTGAATCGGGACACGATCATCATCCCTCCGACAATATGCGGAGAACTATGGTCTTTTTATCAAAAAAACCCGCATTGTGGAAGCGATCGGTTGTAATGATCTCCGCAGTGCATGTATTACGATAATTTGGAGGGCTGCGATATTCCATAACACGTGTTGAATTTTCCCGGCTTTCGTTTGGTTTTAGTGATAATTGCACAGTATTATAGTGAAACGTGACCGTCCCATCTGCCGTGATGGAATCAAGTGTCACATTTTCTGAAAATGATTTTGGTAATGCATACACAGGAACGGCGCTGGTCATCGCACCCTGGCCAGCGATCCCGCTCAAACTCTTTCCACTGCCGTAAAATAATATCAGGGAGTCATTGACCGGGTCATCCGGATGGACCGTGACGGTTAGTACTCCACTATTTTCATCGAAGAAATAAAATGGAAAATCAATCCATACCGGAGGAGTACAATCTCCGGTGATTGTGACACCGTTCGTATTGATGTGGTGCTCAAAAAAAATGTACTTTTCTTCTGGAATACTCTGAGTTTTATTAGCAGATCCCGGAGATACACACCCCGCAACGAGCAGCAGCGCTGCGAGGAGGATGCACAACGCTACCGGTGCGTATATTGACCTCATCAGGCTATCAGAATAAAACCGGATTTTGTTCATCGTAATGAAGGAATCTGTACGGCGCGATAAATAGATTGTGAAAAATAATTCATGGCACTCATGCCGACAATCTTTCTCACCGGGAATAAAAAAAAGCAGAAAAAATCAGGAAACAGTGACCGGGAGCACGTCGGCCGGGAGAACACCGGCCGGGATTACCTACGGAGGGAGCGCATAGGCCGGAAGCGGCGTGAAGACATCGATGTTGATGCTCCCCATCCTCCCGTCCCGGCGCAGGTAGTACTCCGGCAGCCGTTTCTCGTTGTCGTAGAACGAGAACCAGTAACTGAGCTTGTAGGTCTTCTTGCTGTAGCCTTCAATGGACGGGTAACTCTCCGTATCGTGGAGGATGATGACGCCGGGGTTGTTCCGGGTCAGGGTATCCACATCCGTCAGGTCGCCGTAGAACTCGATCTTCGACCACTTGCTGCCCCGGAAATACCACGGGATGGGCCAGTAGTCCTTGGACGCGACGATGACCCGGTCGGACGCATCCATCAGGGCGAAAACCTCCCGCATCTCCTCCGAGTTCTGGACCTGGACTATAGGCTCGTTGATGTCCACCGGGACAAACGCCACGTGCCACGTCATCACGATGAGGAAGACGCAGCCCGCGACGGCAAAGGCAGTCTTCTGCCAGTTCAGGTTATACGTTGCCACAAAACACATCGGCAGCAGCTGGGCGATGATGAGCCACGGGACCTTCTCCCCGACATAGGCATAGAACGCCATGGTGGCAATCATCCACACGATACAGAAGCGGAAGAACTCCTCGGACTTCCTGTTGCGTTCCCGGTCAGCCACAAGCTGCTCCCTTGTGGCTTCCGCAAGTTCGCGCACCGTCAGGGAAAAGCGGCGATCCCGGATCCAGTTCTTCACCCGTTTCAAAAACCGGACCGGGTGGAGCCCTTCGGTCATGAACTGCAGGGTGCCGATCAGCGCGAGGATGAAGATCGGGAGCTCGTACAGGAGGAAGAGCGGGATGTAGAAATACATCGGGCCGCCGAGCCGCTGCTGGTTGTGCATGGCACTCCAGTGCTCGACGGCACGGTACCAGCCGGTCGTGTTCGCCTCGAAATGCACGCCCTGCAGGGTTACCGAGAAGTTCTGGCCGATGAGCGTGTCCAGGTGGAAGAAGAAGGCCGAGTAGAGGATACTCATGATCCCGGCCACAAGGATGACGAAGAGCAGGAGGTCGGTCTTCCACTGCGGCGGGAGGGTGAAACGGCCTCTCCCGGCTGCGATGGCAAAGAAGAGGACAAAGACGATGAGGATGAAGGGCATCTCCTCCTTGCAGGAGAGCGCACCGGCTGCGGCAATGGCAGCGATGATGGCGAACTGCCTCTCCCCCCGCTCGAACCAGTACAGGATGGCGACAAGGAGGAGCATCGTGAAAAAGAGCATGAAGATATCGTGCCGGAGGAACCGGGAGAAATAGATCATATCCGGGGATATGGCGATGAAGAGTGCGGCGACCAGGGTCTGGTTTTTACTGATGTACCCGAGCCGGTGGATCCCATACACCAGCGGGATGACCAGGAAGCCGAACAGGGAAGGGAGCAGCCTCGCAACGAGATCGGAGGGCCCGAGCAGGGCAAACATGCCGGCGGTCACGAAATAGAGGAACGGCCCGTGGTAACTGGGGTCGTACTGCCACGCCCCCTTCGTCAGGAGCTCGTACGAGAACCAGGAATGGATCGCCTCGTCATGGTGCAGCAGTTTGAGGTCGAGCAAAAAGAACCGGAGGAGGAACGCGAGCAGGAGAATGAGGATAAAAACCCGTTCAAAAGTGAAGAGTGATTTGATTCTGTGGGTAAGACCCGCGGCCTGCTGCACGCCGCACCCTCAACTCTCTAAGACAATCTCAATACCGATATCTTTCGGCACCTGGATGCGCATCAGCTGCCGGAGGGCACGCTCGTCTGCATCGATATCGATAAGGCGCTTGTGGACCCGCAGCTGCCAGCGGTCCCACGTCGCCGTCCCCTCACCATCGGGGCTCTTGCGGATAGGAACCACAAGCCTTTTTGTGGGAAGTGGTATGGGCCCGGCCAGATTCACACCTGTGCGCTCTGCAATCTCCCGTATCCTGTTACAGACCATCTCAACCTTGTTAAAGTCCGTCCCTGTCAGGCGAATTCTGGCTTTCTGCATGTTTTTTCACATCCAAAAAAATAATTTATCTCATCTGC
>CAZCZK010000168.1:0-4311 GCA_964503195.1 uncultured Methanoregula sp. | reverse complement strand
TTTTTTGATTGCCCCGTCCATGACGAGATCGACCTTCCGGCCAAAGAGATCTTCGAGATAGAATTTGCAGTCCATGTAGTTATCGAAGGTCTCCTCTCCCTTGCGGAACGTGACAAGTACGTCCACGTCACTGTCCGGCCGCTCCTCTCCGCGGATGAATGAGCCGAAGATCCCGATCTTCGCAACACCGAACCGGCTTTTCAGTTCCGGCTCGTTTTTGCGGAGAAGTGCGAGCGCGTCCATGGTCCTTATGAGTGAGGTTGGTGTGTCCTCATATTAAACATTCGCCGGTGTGCTGTACCGGCGTTTCCATAATCCGATCGTTGTGCCCATTATGGCAACCCCCGGGCACCGTGACGGCGCAGGAGATGGAGGGGGCGGGGGGCGGATACGTGAGGGGTGAGATGGATCAGATAATCAAACCGCAACAAATAATGTCCCCGCACTTATAAAGAATTATTATAATTTGTTCTAATTCTGCATGCCATGACATATGAGAGTGAACGGGTCACCCGAAAGAAGCGTATCGATCCCTTACTGAAAGCAGCGGGCTGGTCAATCATACACTTTGAAAACGGCATGGATCTCTCCCGGTTCAACAAATACGCTCTCGAAGAATATCCCACGGATAATGGTCCGGCAGATTATGCTCTCTGTGTTGACGGAAAAATACTTGCTGTGGTCGAGGCGAAGAAGGTCACGCTCGGTCCGCAGAATGTCCTGACCCAGGCTGAACGATATGCCGCCGGGATCTCCGGCAGTCCGTTCAACTTTTCCGGCTTCCGGGTCCCTTTCATTTATTCCACCAATGGCGAGATTATCTGGTATCATGACCTCCGGAACCCTCTGAACCGGTCACGGACTGTTGCGAAATTCCATACGCCGGATGCTCTCGCGGAACGACTCAGGGAAAAATTCGAGGTCTCCTGCCAGCGTCTCGCTGACCGGGATAATGCCCACTCGATGATACGTCCCTACCAGGCTGAGGCGAATGCGGCGGTTGAGCAGGCTATCCGCGACCGGAAACGCCAGATGCTGGTCGCGATGGCGACCGGGACCGGCAAGACCTACACGATGGTCAACCAGATCTTCCGGCTGATGGAATCCGGTGTTGCGAAACGGATCCTGTTTCTGGTGGATCGCCGGGCTCTTGCTGCGCAGGCGGTGAAAGCATTCGCATCCTTTGAAGCACAGCCGGGGCTGAAGTTTGACAAGGCGTATGAGGTCTACAGCCAGCGGTTCTTCCGGGAGGATTTTGAAGCGGAAGACAAGTTCGATCCCAAAGTCCTGCCGTCTTCCTATCTGCTCGAACCCAAACCCGGCCATGCATTTGTGTATGTCTGCACTATCCAGCGGATGACGATCAACCTGTTCGGGCGCAACGCGGTGTTTGGCGGAGAGGATGAGCCGATCGATGAGGATGCCGAGCAGATGGAGATCCCCGTCCATGCCTTCGATCTCATCATCGCCGATGAATGCCACCGGGGATATACCGCTGCAGAACAGTCCGTGTGGCGTAAAACGCTCGATCATTTCGATGCGGTCAAGATCGGGCTGACGGCTACGCCGGCGGCTCATACGATGGCGTATTTCCGGGAGATCGTGTACCGGTACGAGTACACCCGTGCGGTGCGGGAAGGGTTCCTGGTCGATTATGATGCGGTTGCGCTGAACTCTGATGTGCGGATGAACGGGATCTTCCTCCAGCCGGGGGAAGAGGTCGGGATGATTGATGCCGGAACGGGGGCACAATCCTTTGACAATATGGAGGATGAACGGCAGTTCGATACGGACGATGTCGAGCGGAAAATTACCTCGCCTGATTCCAACCGGAAGATCCTCACCGAGATTCGGAAGTATGCCGAGGAGCACCAGAAACAGTTCGGCCGGTTCCCCAAGACCCTGATCTTTGCCGTGAATGACCTGCCCCATACCTCCCACGCGGACCAGCTGGTGGATCTTGCCCGGGATGTATTCGGGCAGGGAGATTCGTTTGTCCAGAAGATCACCGGCAAGGTGGACCGGCCGCTCCAGCGTATCCGCGAGTTCCGCAACCGGACCCTGCCCGCAGTTGTGGTGACGGTGGACATGCTCTCGACCGGTGTGGATATCCCTGACCTTGAGTTTATCGTCTTTTTACGGCCGGTAAAGTCCCGGATCCTCTTTGAGCAGATGCTGGGCCGGGGGACCCGGAAGGGTGAGCGGTGCCAGGACAAATCCCACTTCGTTGTCTTCGACTGTTTTAACGGGACGCTGCTGGAATATTTCCGGCAGGCGACCGGGATCACTGCTGAGCCGCCCGAGAAGGAGACCCGGTCGATCGTCCAGGTGATTAAGGATGTCTGGGATAACCGGGACCGGGAGTACAACGCCAAAGTACTGGTACGCCGGCTCCAGCGGATCGACAAGGAGATGGGCGGGGATGCTCGCGACCGGTTTGCTGCATTTGTTCCTTCCGGCGACCTGAAACGATACGCTGCCGGGCTTCAGAATGCGCTGCGGGAGGATTTCACCGGTACGATGGCACTCCTCCGGAAGCCTGAGTTCCAGGACCTGCTTCTCCACTACCCCCGGCCCGGGCGTTCGATGCTCGTTGCCATCGGCAATGTGGATCAGGTCAGTTCCCGGTATATCTTCCGGGATTCGGCCGGGAACCAGTACAAGCCGGAGGATTATCTTTCCGCATTCTCTCAGTTCGTGAAGGAGAACCCGGAGCATATCGAGGCGATCCGTATCCTGCTGGACCGGCCGAAGGACTGGGGAACGGATGCCCTGTCCGAGCTGAAGAAGAAACTGGCTGCAACCCGGCTTCACTTCACGGTTGACAATCTCCAGATGGCTCACAAGATACGGTACGACAAGGAACTGGTGGATATCATCTCGATGGTGAAACATGCGGCCCGCGAGGAGGAGAAACTCTGTACCGCGGAGGAGCGGATCAACCGGGTATTCCGGAAGATGGCATTTTCGGTCTCGCTGACTCCCGAGCAGCAGCGGTGGCTCGACAAAATCCGTGAACATCTCATTGCGAACCTCTCGATCAGTAAGGACGACTTTGATATCATCCCGCTCTTTGCCAACGAAGGCGGGTGGGGCAGGGCAGACCGGGTCTTTGGCGGGCGGTTGCCCGACCTGATCCGGCAATGGAACGAGGCTATCGCTGCGTAATGCCTAGATGTTCCGGTATACGGTTCCCCGGCCATCGATGGTGATGACAAAGATCAGGAGGATCCCATTGTCGATGGTGAGGATTGCCCGGTACGAGCCGATGCGACAGGAGTAGAGAGGAACGTGCTCGTGGCCCTTGAGTTTCTTGACACCGGCTGATGGATTCTGTTCGGCTGCAAGCTCGTTTAAAGCCGCACGGATGCGCCGGGCATCTTTTTTCGGGAGATCCAGAAGGTTCTTCTGCGCTTTGCAGGAAAGACGGACAACGTACACTTCAGATCCCGTGGGAGTCGCAGAACTCATTGAGTTCGCGGGTCTTTTTGTTCCGGATGTCAGAGAGCCCTTCTTCGATGGCGAGAAGCGTCTCTTCACTGACCATACATGCATCAACCTGGGATTCCATAAGACGGCTGATGACCTCGTCGTAGGTTTCCCGGGGGTGCGCCCGGAACTTCGCGAGCGACTCCTTTGTCTCCTTCCGGATCCGGATGGGAATGCTCTCCATGCCCAATTGTAGTGCGGTGTACCTTATCAGGCTACTGGTGTATGCATGCCGATGCATGGACATCATTCCGTTGGGATTAATGCAGACAACGATCTATCCTTATCCGCATGAGCGATATCGTCCAGAAGTTGTGGGGATTCTGCCACACCCTGCGTCATGACGGGATCGATTACGGGGATTATATTGAGCAGATCACCTATCTCCTCTTCATCAAGATGGCGGACGAGCGGAGCGTTCCTCTTCCCGACGGCTGCGACTGGAAGACGCTGGTATCCAAATCCGGGACGAACCTGACGGAACACTACATCGATGTGCTCCGGACACTCGGGAAAGAGAAGGGACTTCTCGGGGATATTTTTGCCGGGGCCCTGTCCCGGTTCACGAACCCGGTGAACCTGAAGAAGCTGATCGGCCTGATCGATGAGACGGAGTGGACGGAGCTCAACATCGATGTGAAAGGCGAGGCATTCGAGGGACTGCTGGAGAAGGCGGCAAGTGAAGGAAAGAAAGGTGCCGGGCAGTACTTCACCCCGCGTATCCTGATCCAGGCAATTGTCCGGTGCATGAAGCCCGATCCCCGGAAGAAACCCGACCTGACCATCTGCGATCCCGCGTGCGGTACCGGCGGCTTCCTGGTC
>CAZCZK010000167.1:0-4382 GCA_964503195.1 uncultured Methanoregula sp. | reverse complement strand
TACCACGCCGATCACCGTTGCATCGGTCTGGATCCTGTCCTGATCGATCACAGCCGTGACAGGGATCAGCGTTCCGTTGATTTTTTCGGCAAGATCTCGAGCAACCACCAGTGAATTGCCGGTACCTGAAAAATAATATATTTCCGGACTCATTCAACCCCCCTCCTTGTATATCGTTTTGTGCATTAGCATTATTCGGTTTATTCATGCTTGGCGGCAGCAGGGAAACCCGGGTCGGGGGATTACTGCCTCCTTTTGAGTACAGGTTTCCCATCTCCGGGGGGATTATCGATAACATCGTAACGCTCACCGGTCTTGGGGACCTCGTTTATCACAGCCCGGGATATAATCTGATAATCTGGACCGGATTATTTATTGAAATCGCCGTGGTTTCCGCGATCATCTTTCTGATATTGGCTCATTTTTCTTCGGATAAAACTGCTGCAGGATAGGAGAGATGCCACATACAATGGTGTAGAATGCCAGAGTTTCTGTTCAAAAATAGTGACAGTATTTATGTCCGCTTTCAAGAGCACTGAACAGGTGCCTGCGGGTGAAAGCGACAATGAAAATCCGGACAATAGCGGTCGTATTCTATGAGGTGGGATTCGAAGTGCAAAGGAGATCGGAGAGAGATATAACATCTCCGAAAGGACAGTAAGACGATGGGTAAAAGCCGTAGTAAGGACCAGAAGAATGGATTTCGGCCAAAAAAAACCGGGACGATACCTTCACAATCGAATGCCGGCAGTCCAACTCCGGATAGCGGAAACAGCGTCGTTGAGGCGAATAACCGGTTTGCATTTAACCTGAATTCACAGATGGCAAAGGATCCGAAGTTTGCGGGAGACAATATCTTAATCTCGCCGTTCTCCATCTTCTCTGCTTGTCAGGAATGACCGTGGACGGGCCAATAGCGAATAACGGGTAAAATCCAAACACGGGAACCAGTAGAGAGAGAGGAGGTATTCCATGAAAAACCCGGTGTCTCTCGATCTATCTTCAAACAATAACTGCGAAAAAAACCGCACCCAACGTCATGTTTAACAAGCCCGCAGGCAAACGTTCAGCCATGGAGGCAAAAACAATCGCCCTATGGACTCTCATATCACTAGTCGTCCTCAGTATGGTTCTGTCAGGATGTACCGGGATACAACCGGTACAATCAGACGAAAGCGGTCCTATTTCGGACAGCGGAAACAGCGTTGTTGCAGCAAACAACCGGTTCGCATCTGACCTGTATTCACGGCTGGCAAAGGATCCGAAGTATACGGGAGACAATATCTTTTTCTCGCCGTTCTCTATCACCTCTGCCGTAGCGATAACGTACGAGGGAGCCCGGGGAAGTACCGCAGATGAAATCCGGTCCGTTTTCCATTACCCGGAGAATACTTCCTTGCTCAGACGCGGATATTCCAAAAAAATTACAGACATAAACAGCCAGAATGCCAGCTATATCCTGCTCACTGCAAATGCTCTCTGGGCAGAAAAAACGTATCCGTTCCTTCCCGGATATATCCATACAGCCCAAACCTATTACTCCGCGAACACCACGAACCTTGATTTCATCAATGACCCAGACGCTTCGCGGACCACCATCAACCGGTGGGTGGAAGAAAAGACCCGTAATACCATAAAGGACCTGGTACCCGCCGGGTCCATTACCCCGATGACCCGGCTGGTGATAACGGATGCAGTTTACTTCAAAGGCACGTGGGTCAGGCAGTTCGACAAAAACAAAACCCGGAACGCTGATTTCAGGCTCTCTTCCGGGAAAAGCATCCCCGTCCCGATGATGGAAAGAACTGATGAAGATGCCGTATACCCGTATGCAGAGACCGTGGACGTCCAGCTTCTCAAAATCCCGTATGAACACGGAAATGGAAATGAATTATCCATGCTTATCCTGCTCCCAAAAAACAATGACCTTGCAGCGGCAGAGAAGTATCTTGATCCAGATAATCTTTCGGAATTACAGAACTCCTCTGCGTCCCGGCGCGTGATGGTGTATGTACCGAGGTTTTCCCTCGAAACAAAATTCACCCTACGCCAGACACTTGCGGAAATGGGAATGCCCACAGCATTCGGTGACGCCGATTTCTCCGGCATGGATGGAACGAGAAATCTGTATATCCAGGAAATCATTCACCAGGCTTACGTGGATGTGAATGAAGAAGGCACCGAGGCTGCCGCAGCGACAGCTGTTGTAATGTGGGGGAAAGGTGCTGTCCCGGCAGAAGATCCCGTACCGGTGTTCAGGGCAGATCATCCTTTCATGTTCCTCATCCAGGACAACACACGCGGAAATATTCTCTTCATAGGTCGGGTAGAAAACCCAACCGGGTAATTTTTCTCCCTGTCATTACGAGACTGATTTTCAGTTCAGTTTTTCCTCTCTCTTGTGCCGGATACGAGATACGTCTGGTATCTTTCGATTACTGATTTTCACAGATATCGCTGGCCTTCCCCGTCCCCTGCTCACCGCAGTTCATCGATAACCTTTGCTGCAACAGGGGTCAGCCTGTAGCGGACATTCCTCCCCACCCTTGCTGATGTGATGAGCCGTGCTTCACAGAGCCGGCGCATATGCCACGACACCGTGGACCCGGTAGTTTCCAGCCGCTCTGCAATATCCTGCCGCGATGCATCGGGTAACAAGGACAGGAATGTACAAATCGAGAGGTTGGCGCGGTTCCGCAACCGGGCAATCGCATCCATTTCCGTATCAGAAAATTTTCCTGCATTCTGGAAATAACAGATACTATTATTTATTGAAAAGGCAACGACAAGCCTCTCACGGCAGAGGACTCCCAAATGATAGTGGAGTGTCCCGCGGTTTACCGGAAGACTCTCCATTATCCCGGTAAATCCCGATCCCGGGTTCGCTACGATATGATGATAAATCCGCATCCGGCAATCGTTCTCAAACACTTCAGTTTTCCGGATTCTCCGGAAATTCAGGACCACAAACCCCGCACACGATATAAGGATCTCCACAGGTACAAGGCAGAACGGCAGGAATACCGCAGTAAATACCAGGAGCATCGCTGCCGGCGGAACCTGCCATACGTCCACCGGGATCGGGAGTTTTGCTTCACCGGTCGGGGGATTATCTGACCAGGACAGGACGGAATAGGAAAGGGGATATGCTCCAGCAGGGATAATGAGGAGGACCAGACAGGCTACCACCAGGAAAAAAACCGGCAGATATCCTGAGGTGATCCTTTTTGAGAATTCCATGAATACTACCTGAAAAGATGAACGGGCCGATATTTTATATAAGTTCTGTGAGAACACTCAACCTGTCCATGATCTCCGTTTATCCGGTGAGATCTCTCACAGAAATCACTTATATGCATGCTTCATATGCTCACCCGTAACAGGATGAAAAAGGACGTGTGAAAAGATGAAAATACATACTAAGGCACGAGCTCCCCTCCTGCTCCTTGCAGGAGTAGTGTTGCTCTGTATCATCCCGGTATCTGCAACATCCCAGATTATCATCGATCCAGTACCCGGGAACCTGATGACCGGATCAATCATTGAGATCTCCGGATCTACGATTCTCCCCGTGGGGACAAATCTGCAGTATGAGTTCTCATGCGAGGCGGCAGACACCGGGAAGGTTAAGTATGGCGAATATTCCGGCGCGGGGGGGATAATTCCGGTCGAAAAGGGAGCTGCCGGCCAGGTCTGGAAGGTCCCGATCCTTACCCAAGGCTACGCGCCAGCGGAATATACCTTCAGGATCGGAAAAGAAGGGAGCGATGACCGTGTTTCCGTGAAGGTCCGGCTCATTCCGGGAAGTGGGACTCCTGTACCAACGCCGAAGGTTACGCAGAGGGCCGGGTGTGGGGAGTTTACATCACCAGTATATATCTCGCCCGGCGGGACTTTAACGGTCAGGACCGCGCCGGACCTCAACACCCGGTGTAATATACTCGCGAAGGGGGCCCCCCTGACGATAACCGTTGCAACGTCACCCGGTAACAGAGTCGGCATCTGGATCACCAATGGTTTTCCGGTAAACCGGTTTACCCGGTACCAGATGATCTCGGTGGACGGATCGGGGAAGGCTGAATATGATCTCCCGAATACGACCGAATGGAGATCCGGCCAGTATTTCATCTACATAGTGGATGGGGGAACAGCCGTAAAAGTCGTTCCTGATGAAAAAGATCCATCCGCATACATTCCGGCCGATGAACTGGAAACGAAACTGAAGGTCTATGAAAAGCAGAATCCCTACCAGAAATTCATGATCCTTCTTGAAGAACCCGTGATACAGATGAACGAAATTCCCGATGCAGTTTCCGGAACGCCCGTGGAGATCTCAGGGACAACGAACCTGAATGCCGGAACGCTTCTCGATACCGGGATTT
>CAZCZK010000166.1:0-4453 GCA_964503195.1 uncultured Methanoregula sp. | reverse complement strand
CGTCCCGGTATCCGTGTCGAAGTACGCGGCCATTGTCGGGAGTGCCACGTTCACGATCGAACCGTCAATCCCATCCATCACCACGCCAAGAGCCACGGCAGAGAGCAGGAGCTTCTGGCGGAAGGGATCCGTGATGATGGTGGACATGGGGTACAGTATGGGGCGGGGAATTTCATGAAGGTTCGGTGGCGATCAGACCATGGGAAAATTTCCGGAATATTTTCCATCGCGATCCGGCAGGAAAAATCAGTATGAAACCATTATACGGGTGCTGAAGGCATCGCCAGTCCCAGGTCCGTCCGGATCGTATCGATGCCCATGCGTTCCACGAACCGGGATGTCCGCTCCTTTGTCCTGGCATGGGCGCTGAAGTACTCCAGCAACCTTCCTGCAAGGGCCTGGACCTCGTCCGTTGAGAGACCCGTTGCAACCACATCGCCGAAACGGGGTCGCGTGGCGCTGTTTCCCCCAAAAAATACGGTCCAGCCGGCAGCAGTTCCCATAATCCCGATATCCCGGGTCCTGCTGTCCCCGCAGCACCGGGGGCAGCCCGAGACGCCAATCTTGATCTTGGCCGGGTACGGCTTCTCGCGGTGGCAGGCTTCGAGTGCAACGGCCAGGGCGAGCGAATCCTGCGTGCCATTCCTGCAGTGCCGGATGCCGGGGCAGGACCGGACATAGCGCACGCAGGGCCCGGTCCTCCTGACGGCATCGTCCCCGAGATCGGCAAAGACGCCGGCAAGGTCTTCCGGCTGCACGCCAATCAGATCGATCCGCTGGCCGGAGGTGATCTTCACAAGCCCGATAGCGTATTTCCGGCTCACGGCC
Source organism: uncultured Methanoregula sp. (assembly GCA_964503195.1). GTDB lineage: Archaea > Halobacteriota > Methanomicrobia > Methanomicrobiales > Methanospirillaceae > Methanoregula. Next base: position 3,625 of record CAZCZK010000166.1, on the reverse strand, counting down.
GCAATCTTCTCAAGAAGTACCGGGCTGACGATACCCCCGGGGGAGCGCACCATCACCGCGTAGGAGTTCCCGTCACGCTGGAGAATTGCGCCTTCAACCTGTTCTGCCATGAGGAGATACTTGCAGGCGTTACAATTAGAACTTGTGGATGGCCGAAAGTAGTATCCTCAACCCTGCGAAGAACTGCTGCACAGTTCTCCTCGTCATCAGGGTCCGATGACCGTTCGAAAAAAAAATTAGCTGGTATCAACCTTTGCTGCGACCTGCTCGACCTTGGACTTGATGACCTCAACCCGGCGGGTGGGGTAGATGGTCTTGACTGCCTTGAAGAGGTCACGCGAGATCTCGCCGGAGACGATCCCGTTGAGGAGCGTTGTTAAGTCCCATGCCTGTGCCTGGGCTGCTACGGACTGCATAATAGCGTTCCGGATTGCGTGCTCCTGCGAAATATTGGCACGGGCGAACGTGTACGTGCAGACCGTCAGCCGGACCTTCTTGCCGTCCTTGGTGACGACCGGGACAATGGTATCGATCCGGGAGCTCCGCCGCTTGACGAGCGAGCGGAGGTAGTCGCGGGTAACCTCGTGGCCCACGAACTCGGTATATGCCGAATCGCCGGTTACGGTTGCAATCTTAAAGCTCATCTTCATGTGCTGCTTTGCGTAGTCGTTGGTGATCTCGCCAAGCGTGGCGTGCATGATCCTGCCGACAACGCTCTCAGCATCGTTTGCAATGGTATCGCCGATGTACGCCTTGCCGAGGGTGTCGGGGACGTGCACCTTGAACCAGCTCTTGGCTTTCCAGCCTTCAACTCTTCTTCCTACCTGTTTCTTCTTTGCCATACTATCACCTTGTTACTGGTTTTTTCTCTCGTTTTTTCGCACGGAACATGTGTCCTGTGCGATTGCCAGGTTCATCAGATAATCGTCCACTGATGCAATGACCGACCGGAGCTGTGTTCCCGTGATCGTTGTTATGACCCTGTTGCCATCTGCTCTCGTCTCCATGTTGTGGAGGTTGTCCGGCGCAAGTGCCGCGGCAACGCACCCGGCCTGCTCGTGCACGGTCGTGATGGTGCCTCTGATCTGCATCATGCGGCAACCGCCTCCTGCCAGCCTTTTGTAAACAGGGGGATCTTGTCGCAGGGGATTGTCGCCCCGGCCCGGAGTAAATGACCCCCACCGTTCCCGCCGCAGGATCCTGCCAGGGAACGGATGAGCGGCCCGAGATCTGCGGTTGTGCCCGGCGGGCAGCGTGCTGATATCCTGCAGCTGTCCCCGCTCTTTGCATAGACCAGCACGGGAACGGCGTGCGGAATGTCGCGGGCCAGAATGTCTGACACATCGCTTGCAAGCGTTGCATCCGAGATCTCGTACACCCCCAAAGAGCCCTCGACCGAATGAGCGGTCCTGACCGCCCCGATGACCCGGCCGCGGTGCAGGCGCGTGATCTCCCATGCCCGCTCAAGATAGTGGGACGAGCGCAGGCAGAGCGTTGTCGCGATATCGCCAGAACCGCTTTTCCCGCAGGCATCGATCACTGCCGTGAGGGCATGGGCATCATCGATCACCTCACGCTGGAGGTGGAACGTGTCCCCGTAGAGTGAAAGCAGGCTTGCCGCGGTCGTTGTTTTGGCCGCGTCCAGCACCACCTGCGACAGGAGCGTGTCGAGCATAAACCCGTTCTCCCCCCGTGACGGGTCGCGGGACTGGTCGAGGAGGGCAGCGATGCGATCTTCCGCGCCGCTGATCCCGTCGAGGTACGGGCTCATCGCCATGTACCAGCGCTCGGTCATATCCCTGCCGGGCAGGGTGATCCCCCGTTCCGGCACAATGATCCCGTTTGCGATCCCGTCATTGAAGATCGCGAGGTTTTTCCCTGCCATCTGCTGACCGTCACCAATGATGCCGGGTATCACGAGCCCTGCAAGGTCGCGGTTGTCACCCAGTTCCTGTGCGACATAGTACGCGGTACCGGCTGCCGACAGCTCGCGATCGCCGTCAATCCCGCAAAGACGCGGGTTCACCTGGAATTCTCCTTCGGACAGCGGGAGGTGGTGGTCGACGACCATCACATCACGCGGGAGGTCTTCCATACCTGCCCCGAGATCGCAGAGCAGATAGGCTGCATCCCCCCCCAGATCGGACAGGCGGATCTCCTGCCTGATACGGAGCCGGAAACGGATACCTGCGCGGAGCATTGCGTGACAGAGGATCGAGGCCGCGGCTATGCCATCGGCATCGTGGTGCCCGAACACCTCGACGAACTCCTGTCTCCGTATCTGGTCTGCCACGGTCCCCGCTGCGGTCTCAAGCGACATACGTTCTCTGGACGATTCTGCAGAACACTTACCTGGACAGCAGGATCTCAGTGTTCTCCGGCTTGTAGACCCAGCCAGCGGGCAGTCTCTTGCTGTGCGTATAGTACCTGACGAGCCGGCGGATCTTGCTCTCGACCAGCTGGAGCTGACGCTTGTTGTGCAGGTCCTTCTTGTTCTCGGCAAGGTGTTTCCTCAGGCCCAGTGCCTTGATCATCAGGTCGCGGAGATCCTCGGGGATCTCGGATGCGACCTTGTTTGCTCTCAGGATGTCCCCGATTCGCTTGCCGGTCGCAAGTTTCACATCAGGAACGCCGTAGCGGTCCCTGAGTACCAGTCCGATCTTCGCGCTCGATGCGCCTTCCTTTCTCAGATCCAGGATGATCTTCTCGATCGCCTTTGTGTCCGTGTTGGACCACGCGGGGGCCTGTTTCCGGTTTGGGCGGACTGAGCATGACTTGCCCCTTCTTCGGGCATGCATTCGTGCCATTGTGTAGCCTCCATCGTAATAGACGAGAAAGTAAGTCCAGAAAAGTCGAGTAGTGGTTACTGACTCCCTGTAATCCCAAAGCCATCTTTGGCAGTGCGGTGTCGCACGTCGGACTTACATCTGTCAGCACCGGTAAAAGTGCTGAGCATTAATCGGCGGGTGGAATAATAAGGGTTGTGGCGGGAATAGCGGTCCGTGCCTGACAGCAGCTGGCCTTCGGTAACCGCGCGGGCTGTCCTTTTTTTTTCGGCGAGCAGAGGGGATTTTCTCCTCCAGGTGTTTTTATCGGTTTTTTTTGAATTGGCTGTACGGAGTTTTTGGATGAGCAGGAAGATCGGGATGAGAACCAACAGAGCGAGCAGGACGGGGAAAGATCCCGGCCCCGCGGTAGTCCGGTACGGAACCGTTGCGTTGACGAAAAGGATCCACAGTACCCGATGCTTGCCGCCAGTACCGCGTTCCAGCGATCCGGATACTGCATAACCAGGTACACAAGGATAATTGCCATGACAGTCCTGGTGGCAGGGAACAGGCCGGCCAATGGTCCGGCCAGTTTTACGTCAGGGAACCAGTCATCCCCGTTGATTATGAACACGAATGTGAACACCAGTGCCGAAAGGAAAAGGATCGCGATAGGGAGGATCGATACCCGTTCTTCAATCATGGCATATAACTTGTCAATAACCATCAGTGCCTTACCCCAATGTCCTGATCCGACAGGGGAATGGCAATAAAATAAAGGTACATACATTTTTCTGTCAGGATCTTTCCGGCTTTGGCGCCTCCCGCGACCGCTAAATACCCCTGCCTCCTATCTC
>CAZCZK010000165.1:0-4456 GCA_964503195.1 uncultured Methanoregula sp. | reverse complement strand
GTCCAGGTACAGGGCCTTGGATATCGTTGTGTCCAGGACATCCGGTATGACCAGCCGGTAATAGGAGGTAACATTCAGGTGACCGTTGGTGACAAAATCCCGGAATTTGTTACTGTTTATCTCCAGAAACCGGACGACCGTATGATATTTTTCTGCAATACGCAGGATTCTCTCCCGGTTTTTGGGGGTAATCCCGCCGTCAAGGATATGGACGACCATGTGCTCACGGGAGGGTGAATGCTCAAATAAGGAATTCAGCATCACCCCCAGGGGAGCTGCATACGTATCATTGGAAGCAGTTACAATATGGATGCGATCCAGCCCTGATGCAGTCATCATTGTCCTTTTATGATACTTGCGCCGGTTTCCATTTATGTATTCTCTCTTTATCGTCCGGGGATACACCTTCCGATGCACTAGGGTCCTTTCCACTTCGGGGAAAAAGCCGGTTCACCTCTCACCGGCACCAGATGCCGGATGCATGGCGGATGACAACAGGTGTATATTTTAAAAAAACAATGGTAAACGGTACGAATGAACGCGGGGGGAGAACGGGACCGGCTGTCACCCGAAGGGGTTTTTTACGGATTTTATCATCTTTCGGGCGGTGCCGGGTCCTTGGCTGATATCAGGGGGGGTAATGGGGCATGCCCCCGTTTTACCAGACCGTGATCCTCGGCGCCGGCCTCTGCGGGTTGTCGGCGGCATATCACCTGGAAGCACAGGATGATGCGGATTATATCATCCTGGAACGGAACCGGGAGGCCGGCGGGCTGGCCCGGACCGAGAAGGGTGAGGGGTTCTCCTTCGACCATGCGATCCACATCCTCTATTCCCGCAACCCGTATGCAGAGGACCTGATCTGCAATACGCTCCTCCGGGGCAATATCCGGAGAACGGAGCGGCAGAGTTACTGTTATACGGAGGGCGTTTTCACCGAATACCCCTACCAGACGAACACCTTCGGCCTGCCCAAAAAGATCGTCCTGGAGAACCTCACGGGGCTGATCGGGGCCAAAATTGCCGCACACAAAGGCAGGCAGCCGCGCCATTTCGAGGAGTGGCTGGAGCAGACGTTCGGGCACGGGATTGCCGGACACTTCCTGCTCCCGTACAACCGGCGCCAGTGGGCCTGGGACCTCAAGGAGATGAGCTATGACTGGACCCTGGATCGCGTACCGGTCCCGGAGATGGCGGAGGTGCTGCAGGGTGCTCTTTTTCCCCCGCAGAGAAAACATGGCCCCAACCGGGAGTTCTGGTACCCGGAACGTGGCGGGATCGCATCGCTCCCGCAGGCATTTTTACGGTTCATCCCCGCTGACCGGCTCCGGCTGAACACTACCGTGACGGCGATTGACGGGGTCCGCCATGAGGTGGTGCTGGGTACCGGCAGCCGTATCCGGTACCGGAGACTGATCTCGACGGTCCCCCTGCCGGCCCTCATCCGCCTCCTGGGAACCGGCGTCCCCGCAGGTGTCCGGGACTGTGCACGGGGACTGAAAGGGAACATGGTCCACACGGTGAATATCGGCCTTGACGGGCCGGATACCGGGCCCCTGGGCTCCATGCACTGGGCCTATTTTCCCGAAGACCGGACCATCTTTCACCGGGCGAGCGTCCCGGGCAACTTCTCCCCCTTGATGATCCCCGATGGCTGCAGCTCGCTCCAGCTCGAGATCAGCGAGTCGGTGTACCGCCCCTGCAACCGCGAAACGCTTATTGAGCGGTGCCTTGCCGACCTGATACGGGCCGGGATCCTGGAGGAACGGGACCGGAAGCGGGTGCTCCTCGCCGGTATCGTGACGCTGGACCCTGCCTATATCATCTATGATCTGCAGCACCGCAACCGTATCCGGATCCTCAACCGGGCCCTGAGGGAGCTCCATATCAGGTCCAGCGGGCGCTTCGGGGAATGGGAGTACCTGAACATGGACCAGGCCATTCTTTCCGGGAAACGGGCAGCAGAGGAACCCGTATGACGGCACTGACCGCCCTCCTGTGGATGACCCATGCGTGGAGTCCCGGGCTGGAAGCCGAGTTCCGGAAATTCCTTGCCCTGGACTATCCCGGCTCGCCGGAGGTGTGGCTTCTCCTCGATGCGAGGACCCCGGGTGCGGAGGAGATCGCCCGGAGGTTCGGACGCTGCCACGTCATCGTTGAGGACGAACTCTTCTCGCGCCTCCCCTATCCTGCCATACCCGGCGAGCGTTTGTATCATAATGTCCATTTCGCGATCCTCGACTTCTGGCTCGCCCATCCGGGCTATGAGTATTACTGGGTGATCGAGTTCGATGTCCGGTACACCGGTACCTGGGAAGCGTTCCTCCGTTCCTTCGAGGGATCTGACCACGACCTGATCACGAGCCACCTCCGCCATTTCCCGGATGAACCCGGCTGGTACTGGTGGGATTCCCTGCACCACCCCACGGAAATGATAGACAGGCCCCGGTATCTGCGATCGTTCAATGTGATCTATCGTATCTCGAACCGTGCCCTTGCCCGGGTTCACCATGCCCAGCTGAAGGGCTGGAGGGGTCACCCGGAAGTGTTGCTGCCAACCCTCATCAGTACCGGCGGGTATACCGTGCGGGATTTCGGGGGTGACGGGGATTTCGTCGAAGCTGGTGAGAAGAACCGGTTCTACACCTCCGGCAGCACGCCCGACGGGGTGATAAGTCCGTTCTGCACCCTGCGGTGGCGGCCTTCCCGGGCGCGGCCGGGTCTTTTTGGGAACCGGCTCTACCACCCGGTGAAGCCCGTATCGATGAGCGAGCGGCCCGGTGAGAGAATACGGTTCTTCCTCCACTGGACCCGGAACTGGCTCACCGGGCATGTGCACAGGCTGACCCGGGCCGACTGATCGGGTCAGGGGAACGTTGTTCCCTGCCGGAAAGAACACCCCTGCCCTTGCCCCCGCGTGGCAACCGGACGGAGCGCGATGAACCGACTCTCCGGCATAAACGCCGGTATTGAAACGGCGAATTGCCATGGGGGAGGGAGGGTGGTGCCACGGGAGCACCTGATTTCTCCAGAAGATTTGCCACGGCGAGGGAATTTTCCAAAATGATGAAGGCGGTTAAAGACTCCCCGGACCCTGTCAGGGGGGATGCCACCTCCCCGGAGGGGGTTTCAATCCTCAGGATTGCCGGAGCCTTCCGGCCGGATCTTTTATGGCAGATGGTCGCGGACGAAATGCCTGCCCCACGTATACAGGTACCTGAGCCGCTCTTTTTGCGGCTCAATCATCGCCCGGGGCTTGACGGAATGGTAGAGTTTGCCGGCCCGTAGGCCCGGCGCATCCCTAGAGGGGCGCCAGCACAAGGTACAGAAAGGGCAAAGCAGCCCGTTTCTGAGGCCATGGGATGTGTACGTCCGGTTCCGCAGCTCCAGGGGAGCAAAGTCGCCGTCCCCGCCGAAGTCCATGACCCGGTACCCCCCGTGGTGCAGGAGCGTCGGGAGGCTGACCTCGTTGAATCCCTCCCAGCCGTCCCGCTGTTCGCGGTCGATGAACGCGAGCGCACGGTTTGAGACCCGGAATATCACGTTATATGACCGCAGGTACTCGTCCCGGTCGATCGTTTTTGCCGGGTGCCGGAGGCTATCCCACCACGGCCAGGAGGGCTCCTGCAGATAACGACGGACATGGCCGGTGATAAGATCATGGGTGTACGGTTCAAAGGAACGCAGGAAGGATCCCCAGGCGCCCGTATACCGGACGTCAAATTCAACAAACCAGTAATACTCGTAGTCGGGGTGGGAGAGAAAAAAGTCGAGGACCGGAAAATGGCTGTGGTGGAGAATTCCCAGCCCCTCCATTCTCGGGTAGGAGAGCTCGCGGAAGAGGTCCTCCGGATCCAGGACCAGGCAGTGCTCATAGCGCCGGGCAAGATCCTCCACGTGCGGGATGTTGGCATCAAGGACCAGCCAGACGTCCGGAGCGCCGGGATACGCCAGGTGCAGGAACTTTTCGAACTCCACCTCCAGTTCCCGGCACCAGACATGGGTGTTCCACAACACCACAGACCGGGAGGTCACCGGGCCCGTTCCTCCCGGTACCATGCAAGGGAGCGGCAAATCCCCTCCTCTACCATGACCGCCGGTTCATAGCCGAGCTCCTGCTGTGCCCGGGAAATATCGATCCCCGACCGCACGACCTCACCGGTCCGGTTCTTTTCAAGAATGATCCTGTTCTTTTTTCCCATGCCGTCCTGTATCAGGGCCGCAACATGGACAAGGGGGACGCTCCTGCCGGAAGCAATATTGAAGACCGTATTTTTTACCGCCGGAAATCGTTCGACACACCGGATCACCCCTTCCACCGTGTCGTCCAGGTAGGTAAAATCCAGGAGTTTCTCCTCCCCGTACACCACCAGGTCCCGGTTGTCGGCCGTCAGCCGGATGAAGAGGGGGATGACCCGGTCGCTCGTATCGTACATGCCGTATACATTGGAGAACC
>CAZCZK010000164.1:2745-4458 GCA_964503195.1 uncultured Methanoregula sp. | reverse complement strand
GGTAGTACTCGGTGAACCGCTGCCGGAGGAACTCTGTTGTTGCCGGGTTCATGACAACTCCCTGATCATATAAGGACCTCTGCGCACATAGCCCTGCCGCCGGTAATAAGGCCGCACACCGATCCCGCTCATGATTGCAAGCTGCCGGAACCCAGAATCGCGTGCGATCCCCTCAGCCCGGGCAAGAAGCTCCTTCCCGAATTTCCGGTGCTGCCATTCCTCGGACTCGGCATCCTTTCCCACAGGAACGAGGCTGCCGTAGACATGGAGCTCCCGCAGAAGGGCTGCGTTCTCCAGTTCCGGGCGGTACTCCCGGGAGGGGAAACGGAGGCGGGCGAACCCTATGAGGGAGTCGTCCGAGACCGCGGAGATGAAGTGCTCCCTGCCGCCACAGGCGTCGTATTCCAGCACCTGGATTTCCGCTTCGGCAATCGAAGGGAGTCTGCCGATCTCGCGGCAGCGGATACAACGGCAACGTTTCCCAATTTCTGTCAGCCGGTTTTTTGCCAGCTGCCGGAAGTTGGAGTGCTTTGAACCGGCAACAATCAGCTTTGCGGGGATGTCGCGCTGGATGCGCTGGAGCCGGGTGTATTCGGGTATGAGGGATTTTGCATAGGCAACGAGATCGACCAGCTCGTCCTCGGCATAGGGAAAATACTCCTTCTTTTTCCAGAGATCTTCGATCTCGGAGCCGGGAGTGACGAGCGTGGGGTAGATCTTGAGGAAGTCCGGCCGGAAATGCGGGTCGATAAAGAGCGTTTCGAACATCCGGCGATCGGCTTCCATACTCGAGCCTGGCAGGTTGGGCATCATGTGGAACCCGACTTTCATGCCCGCATCGCGAAGGAGGGTGTTGGCTTCCACGGTGTCTGCGACCGTGCAGCCCCGCCGGTTATAGCGGAGGACCCCGTCCTCGAGATGCTGCACGCCCAGCTCCACCTTGGTCACCCCGTACTCCAGCATCCGGTCGATATGCTCCTTTTTACTCCAGTCCGGGCGGGTCTCAAATGTTATCGCAACACACCGGATGGATGAGGTCTCATTGGCATCCTCAACCTCATGGATATTCACCGGTTCCGGGACCGGGTCGCCTCCCGGGTAGGAGTTCATCGCCTCAATGCAGCGGGAGACGAACTCCTGCTGGTACTCCACCGGCCGGGCGGTCATGGTCCCGCCCATAACGATCAGTTCCACCTTCTCCACCCGGTGCCCGAGGGTTTCGAACTGAAAAAGCCGGGCCTGTACCTGTCGGAACGGGTCGAAGTCATGCTCGCGCGCCCTTTTTGCTGCCGGCTCCTCGCCGGTGTAGCTCTGGGGCGAGTGGAACGGGTGGTCTGGACCGCCGGGACAGGGCAGGCACTTGCCGTGCGGGCAGGGGGAGGGAGAGGTCATCACGGCAACGGGAGCTACTCCGGAGAGCGTCCGGGATGGCTTGACCATGAGAATCCTCCGGAGTATCTCATGCTCCTCCGGCAGCGCAGCGGCTAAAATAGCTGAGTTTTTCGGAACAACGGACAACCCGTACTTCCGGCAGACAGCAATCTTTGCCGTACTGACTGTCTCTTCGTTCCCGTGAGGAAAGGCGAGAATGCGGGAGATGATCTCCCGGTATGCCAGCGCCTCATCCATGACAGGTTAATGTTCAGCTGCAACTTTGTGGGATGCAGTATCAGAAGAATAGGTCACCACAGGCAGCTGCTGGCCGTGGATATG
>CAZCZK010000164.1:0-2645 GCA_964503195.1 uncultured Methanoregula sp. | reverse complement strand
GTGTGAATTTCTTCGTGAGAGATTCCTTCGTAGTATTTCTTGATATGAATCATCAGCATGTGGAGATGGAGTAACTCTTCCTTTTGCACACTATCACCTTTTCCAAAAGGATTCTCTTTTTTGTTGTGCACATATACCTTATTGGTGAAATTTATATCCAGAACAATGCGGCACGTGGGATCTCTTGTTTTACTCGCGATTGGGGACGCTTTGGGTGCGCCTTTGGAAGGATCTCGACAACCTGAAGTCTGGCTGGCAGAATATCGTTCCGGTGGTCGCCATTCCCGGAAAAAGGGAGAGGTGACCGACGATACTCTGCAGGCGATAGCAGTCGCGAAATCGCTGGTTGCATGCCACGGCTTTTGTGAAAATGACCTTGTGGAAAAATTATCTGAAGGCTATATTCAAAAACCGGAATGGTTCGGCCCTACATCCCGTACTTTTTTCGAACTTGTCCGGGCCGGGACCGTGCCGCACCGTGCCGCACTGCTCGTGCATAAGAAAAACCATGGCAGCCGGACGAATGGCAGTGTCATGCGGGGGTTCCCCCTCGGGATCTTCTACCCGTCGCCGGAAGTATACGAGGTCAGCCTTGCCTGCTCCCGGCTCACGCATCACGACCCGGTTGGGGGCCACTGCTCTGCGTTCCTGAATGTGATGGTGAGCGATATGTGCCGGGGATCGTCCCGGGTCACTGCGTTCCGGCACGCCCGTTCGCTTTGTACAAATATTGAAGTTCGCACAGTACTGGGCAACTACGATCAGTATGATCAGGATCCTTCCCTGGATGCTGTTCTCTGCTCGCATGCGGCCCTTCATTCTTTCATGCATGCGAAGTCGCCCGAAATGGCCATCCTCTCCGCGGTCAACCTTGGCGGGGACGCGGATACCGTGGGAGCGTGTACCGGGGCACTGGCCGGGGCATGCTGGGGGATGGATGCCCTGCCGAAACGATGGACGGCAGGATTGGAACGGTATGAAGAACTGGTACAGCTGGCAGAAGAGCTCTGGTTATTAAAAAAGTACTTGTAATAAATGGATCAGTCACGCCGGCCGTATCTCAACCAGTTTGAGTGACCGGCCTTTGTCACAGATATCCGGGGCATTGCCGATCACGTCGATAACAGTATATTTCTCCCCGTCAACCACGCCCTCCGGCCTGCAGAGCGAAAAACTCCGGCAATCGCTCTTGTTGCAGGAGAGTTCAGGCTTGATCTTGGAGTTTATGATGGCCATCTCCGGCGTAATGAGCATGGTGATCGGGGCTTCCGTGACCTCGACAGCGGTCGTCCCGTTGAGGTGCACGGCACAGTCGTGGTGCGTTGACCGCACCGTAACGATGCGGTACTTTCTCCCTTTCTGGAGGTTGTTGCAGGCCTTTTTAACCTTGCAGGAGTCGCAGGCAGCAATCTCCCCTTCATAGATAAACTCCACCCCCACTCCCGCAAGCACCGTACCGACGAGTGTTACTTTCGTCTTCGCTTCTGCCATGAACCTCTCACTCCATATACAGCATACGCACGAGTTTCTCCGCCGATTCCCTGGTCAGACCCATATCGAATATGGTAAAGCGCTCGGGACGGATAGTCTTTGCCATCAGGAGGGCCTCGACTGCAACAGCGTCGTCGATCCCGAGATCCGCAGGGGTTACCGGTGCCCCGATGGTCTTCAGGGACGACCGGATACCCCGCCAGTCGCCACCGTGGAGGTACATCGAGATGATAGTCCCGATCCCGCAGCTCTCGCCATGGAGTGCCTTGCCCGGTGCCAGCTTGTCCAGCGCATGGGAGAACTTGTGCTCCCCGCCGCTGGCCGGCCGGGACGAGCCGGCAATACTCATCGCAACCCCGCTTGAGACCAGGGCTTTGACCACGATCCAGGCTGACTCCTCCTGGTGCGGTTTGATGAGGGGGGCGTTCTTCACCAGGATCTCCGCGGTCATCTTCGCGAGGGTGCTCGCGTACTCGCTCACCTCCTCGCCTTTCACCCGGTGGGCGAGCTCCCAGTCAAGGATCGCGGTATAATTCGAGATGATATCAGCACAACCCGCTGCAAGGAGACGATGCGGTGCGGATGCGATGATACCGGTATCAGCGACTATTGCGACCGGGGGTTGTGCTTCAAGCGAGGAATGGCCACTCGTGAGCGAGACCGAGGCACGGGAAGACGCGATCCCGTCATGGGACGCGGCTGTGGGAACCGAGATGAACGGGAGATCACAATTGAATGAGACAATCTTTGCCGTATCGATCACCCGCCCGCCACCGACACCGATGAGGAAGTCAGTCTCTTTTGCCGCTTTTTCAGCTTTCCTGATGACCGGCGCGGTGATCTCCTCAGCAAGGAACGGGTGAATGGTGAACTTGTCCGACAGAATCTTTTTCACCGTACTGCCGGCCAGGTTCATGGTGCCCCTGCCGGAGACAAGGAGCGCAGAAGGGCCGAGTTTGAGATCTTCGCACACTGCCGGCAACTGCCCGAGGACGTCATGGCCGATAACGACATCGCGGGGGAGCTGCATCCACTTGGACTTGTCAAAGACCCGGGGTTTACGTAATTTTATTGTATCTGCGCTCATTCTTATCATGGATGATTAGTGATTTCATATACAAATATTACATCGATCCCATCAAATATGGTCAGGC
>CAZCZK010000163.1:0-4497 GCA_964503195.1 uncultured Methanoregula sp. | reverse complement strand
CCAGCGATGCCATCCCCCTGCCCGTTGCCTGGAAGATCGATCCCGACATGACCCCAGGCGGGATGAACGGGTAGAAGAAACACATGACGGCAAGGAAGGCTGCAATCTCCGGCGCGAGGTGGGCGCTTTCCGGCGAATAGGTGAAGATAACGGCGATCTGCCGGGCGAAGAGGTAGGTGAGGGCGCTGATGACAAGGGCAATGCCAATCCCGAGGGTAACGGAGAAGGTATGGACAGTCCGGATATTCCCGAATTTCCGTGCACCGTACGCGGCCCCGGCAACGGAGATGACGGCAGTACCGATGGCAACCATGGGGATAATGGCAAAGAAGACGACCCGCCATCCTGCGGTATAGACCGCGACAGCGTCTGTACCTGCCGTTGCGACAAGCAGGCCGTTGATGAAGATCGCGAGGATCGACATGAGGAAGAACTCGACACTTGCCGGCAGGCCAACACCGAGAATGTCCCGTATTGTCTTCCTGTCCCATGAAAACGCCTTAAATGAGATCGTCACGTAGGTGTTCCTTTTCACAAAGAACCAGTACAGAAGGACAGAAGAGGTCATGACGAGGGAAACGATCATTCCCCATGCAGCCCCGGCAATGCCCATCCCGGCCACGTAGATAAGGAGCGGGTCGAGGACGATATTGAGGATTGAGGACGCACCCATGACATACATTGCCCGTTTTGCATCCCCTTCCGCACGGAGGATCGCGTACGCGATGTTGGTGAAGAGGAGGAGGGCCATCCCCAGAAAGACGATCTGCCCGTACTGGGTTGCAAGCCCGACCGTATCCCCGGCCCCGAAGAGCGTGACGATAGGGCCCGTCAGGAGCATTAAGGGAACCGTGAAGACCGCCGACAGGATGATGACAAACAGGAGGCCGTGGACCGCTGCATTATCAGCCCCCGTCTTGTCCTTTGCACCGATCCGGCGGGAGATGACTGAGGCCACACCAGCCCCGAGGCCGTTGGAGAGCCCCATGAGGATCATGAAGAGCGGGGTGACGAACCCGACTGCGGCAAGGGCATCTGAACCAAGGCCGGCAACCCAGATGGCGTTGACGATGTTATACGTTGACATCAATAACATTGCAGCGATCATCGGGCCGGAGAGCTTGATGATGGCCTTCTTCGGGTCTCCCATCAGGAGCGAGATACCCTCGGTGGTATGGCTCCCGGGCCGGGGTTCCGGTATCCGGCCTGGAGGATTATTCGCCGTCATGGGACGTATCTCCGCTCTTGTCCAGGATTAAAAAACCGTTCTGTGCCACACGGTGCATCAGGGTGCGTAATGTTGCCCTGTCCCCCTCAGAAAGGCCCTGAGTGATACAGTTCTCCCACTCCTGGTTTATTGACTGCAGGAGCGGAACTGCATGCTCTCCTTTCTCGGTCAGGAAAAGCCTGACAGCCCTGCGGTTACCGGTATCAATGATACGCCGGATATACCCGCCATCCTCAAGCTTCCTGGCTGCCCGTGCTATCGTGCCCTTGTTAAGGTGGTAGTGCCGGACCAGGGTATCCTGCATAATGTTCTGCTCCCGTGCAAGGAGCATCAGGACCGGGAGCTGGCCTGCGGAGAGGTCCAGCGGCCTGAGCCGTTCATTGAGAAAGACGATTTTACTGCGGTTGAGGAGAGAAACAACGGCCCCGAAGGGGATCACTTCCGGTAAGCATGGCTTCATGTGAACTACTAGAGATGGCGTGGCATGGGGATAAAGGTTGTCAATGCAACAATACTTTTGCTTCCCGAAAACCGCATGAACCATGCATTCCAGATTCCGGCATTTCTTTCGGGATCCGGAAATAATAAAAGAGAAAATGAGGTTTTTTTTAGATAACGGTCAGGGTGACCGTGCCGGAACTGAGTCTCTGGTAGTTTCCGGTTGCATCCGCGAAGGTGATCTGTGCTGCACCGAGCGGGTAGGATCCCGTCCTGTCAGCGGTTACCTCATAGCTGACCGTATACGAACTACCGGTTGCGATGGGGTTTTCCACTTTCCCGGAGATGATCTCACCGCTCAGGCCTTTCGGGAGTGCTGCATCGCGGATCTCAACATCAGTGATACTGCCCGGGAGGTTGTTCGTGATCGTCAGGGTGACCGTGGATTTCTTGCCAACGATGATACGGACTGGTGCGGCTTCCTTCTTTATCTGGACAACGTCGGTACCCTTCCCCTCAAGTTTTATCGGGCTGATGACAATGGTCGCTGCCTTGTAGAACTCAATATCCTCGGGCTCGGTATACTGGGCTGCAACCTCGTCGCCGATGTTTTCGATAACGACCTCGTTTGGCGCACCCTTGGCGACGATATCTGATACGTCGAATTTGTACACGTACGCATTGCCCTCAAGGATATGATCGGCAAGTTTTGGGTTGTCATACCCAACGAAATCCGGGGAGAAGAACAGGTACCATGCCGACATGTTCGCGCTCCAGTAGGTGGTCTTGAAGCCGTCACCGTACGTGAAGTTCAGGTTCTTGTTGACGAGTCGCTCCCCGGTGATATTCTTCCCGTTCACCCGGATCCGCATGAACGAGCGTCCCCCGCTCAGGGTCTTTGCATCGGCCCGGGCGGTCATGGTGAGGTAGACCTCGGACGTAGCCGGCGAATCGAGGCTGGTCTTGATCTCCTCCCCGTACGGCACGTTCACGGATGCCGGTGATGGAGGTGCTGTGACGACGACGGTCTGCTGCCGGCCGGGGCTTCTGGATGAATCGGTACACCCTGCCGTCATAACCGAAAGGACGAGTATGACTGCGACGAAGACTGTGATAAGCATGCGTTTCATGGAATAGTTCCCTCGACCTTGAACTTTGAAGGTGTTAATATATATGTCTGGTTATTCTGTTCTGTGAAATGTGATGTTCTTTATTCCTGAAACCGCACAGCGTTTTTCCGGTAAAAATCATTGCCCGGCAACCCTGTCGGTGCCCCAGTACCCTTTTTACCTCATAAAGAGAACGGGATACTATCTATGGACAAGATCCCCCTTGAGGTGGAGAGCGAGGAATCCGCGGTCCGGTTCCGGGACTGCTTCTCCGTACGCTACATCCAGTCCGCAGCACTCCTCAGCCGGCTCGCGTATGCTATCGAACAGGAGTACCTGAATGGCGGGCCGATGCAGGCCGATGCCCAGCTCCGGCACGAGGCATTCACTCTCAACTCGGTCCTCTCCTCCGTCTCTTTCCTCGAATCGACCGTGAACGAGCTGCATGCCGATGCAACGGATGAGGAGTATTCTGCCGTTGATGAACAGCACGGGACGCTCCTCAGGACGATAGGGAGAGAGTGGCACAATGCCAAAAATTTTGACCGGGCACCGATGTTTACCAAGTACCAGACGATTCTCGCCATTGCCGGCCAGCCCGGGTTTGAAGAGGGCGACCAGGCTTTTGCCAATGTCAGGATCCTGACGGAAATCCGCAACCATCTCCTGCATTACAACCGGGAATGGGTCGTGATCCGCAGCCGGCAGCTCCCGCACCATGAACCAGAGAGCACCGCGGACTATTTCGAACGGGCTCTCCGCCATAAGTTTGCCACCAGCCCCCTTGCTGCAAAGAACGTGCCGTTCTTTCCTGACAAGTGCCTCGGTCACGGGTGTGCGGAATGGGCGATAGCAAACAGCCTCATCTTCACGGACGAGTTCTTCCGCAGGCTCGGACTGCCCGCGCCATACGAGGGAACACGCGACGAGCTCCTGACGAGATAGGCATAGGGGGCCCCGTGATGAATCCCCGTTATGATGAGCGTTGAGTATTTTTCTGATCTCAGGTTGCTTTTGACGTCAAACGGGTATCGGGTTGAGCGCCTCAAGGGACGTTTTCGCTTCTCCCGGCCAGGTTATTCAATACTCTCATAAAGCGCGGGGTGGTTCATGGGGACCGGACGGTCCCCTCCACAAGAAGGGGAACATGTGAAGCCCCGGTTGCGATTGTTCCGGAGGACCTGAACCGTGATACTTGGTGGTACAGAGGAGTCGCATGCGCGATTGATCCACCACTGGTTCCCGGCTGACGCAAGGGGGACCTCCGGCAAGAGCGAGAAGTCAGGGGGCTCGATTGAATATGAGCCCTGAACAAAAAAAAAAGAAAAAAAAAGCGTCCTTATTTCTTCTTTGCCTTCTTCTTCGGCTCTTCTTTGGACATCGACATCAGGTCAATGATATAGGAACCTTCCCTGCCGACGCTCACGATCCGTTCATCGCTTTCTGCCATCTTCTCGAGGTTCAGCTCGTAGGTGCCGGGCGAGACGATCCGGATGGTCTCCACCCGGTCGAACATCTCGACCTCTTTCTTCTTTTTCTCCGGCCCAACAACCTCAAGGACCTCCTCTTTTGACTCCACCGCGATCTCTTCGATGGATTTCTCCTCGAGCACGTCCTTGTTCAGCTGGTCCTCCTTGACATAGAGGAACTTCTTGTTGCCGCAGCTGGCGCACCCTTTCAGGATCTCGGTTGACCCGTCCCTGTATTCCCGCCCGCATTTTG
>CAZCZK010000162.1:0-4511 GCA_964503195.1 uncultured Methanoregula sp. | reverse complement strand
GATAAGGCCGGCGAGCGTCCCGTCACGACTGACCAGGACCACGGTCCGGCCCTCGCCCTCGAGTCTGGCAATTGCCTCTTCAGCCCGGCTGGTATCGATACCCTGTTTGAGCAGGGCTCTGGGGCTGCCGATCCGGCAGGCATTGCCATCGATGGTGGCTGAGACCCCCTGGCCGGCAATCTCCGCAAAGTTCTCAGCAGGACGGGCCGTGAACGTCCCGCTCTCTTTAGCCTTCCGGACAATCGCTGCCGCAAGCGGGTGGCCGGACCGCGACTCGATGCAACCTGCCAGGTCGAGTAGTTCGTTGTCACCGAGATCACTGTAGGTGATAACATCCGTGACCGCAGGCCGGCCGATGGTCAGGGTCCCGGTCTTGTCAAACGCGATCACTTTCACTGTATCGACCGTCTCCAGGTAGACCCCGCCCTTGAAGACCGTCCCCTGCTTTGCGGCATTTGCCATCGCACCCACGACGGCGACAGGGACTGATAAGGCGAGACCACAGGAGCAGGAGACAACGAAGACGACGAGTCCGCGATAAATGAACGGGTACCATTCGGCGCCGAAGAAGAGCGGTGGTACGGTTGCCACCAGCACGCCGAGAACAAACATCGCCGGGGTATACCACTTCCCGAAGGAGTCCGAGAACCGCTGGTATGAAGTCCGCTGCGCCTGAGCCTCCTCGACCGAGAGAATAATCCGCGAGAGCATGGTCTCGGACGCCGGCTTGGTGACCCGGACCTCGAGGGCCCCGTTCTGGTTGATCGTCCCGGCAAAGACGTCAGAGCCGGGTTCACACCGGACCGGCACCGGCTCTCCGGTAACCGCGGCCTGGTCAACGTACGATGATCCCGCGACAACCGTGCCATCAACGGGGATCCGCTCGCCCGGACGGACGATGACGATCTCTCCAACACCTATTGACCCGACCGCACAGACCGTTTCGCAGTTGTTTCTTCTGACCAGCGCCTCTTTTGGCATCAGTTCCATGAGCGACCGTATCGCTCCACGCGCTTTGTCAACCGCATATGACTCCAGCACGTCGCCAAGCGAATAGACGAAGATCAGGACCGCAGCTTCGCCCCAGAGACCGAGCGCCATCGCGCCAACCGAACCGATCAGCATAAGCAGGTGGATCGTCGGCGTCATGTTGCGAAGTGCGATCAGTGCCTTCCGTGCCGGGTAGTAAACCCCGACGAGGACTGCGAGCAGGTAGAGCCCATTGGTAACAAGAAGCGGAACGCCAAAGTAGCCCGAGATGAATGCGATGAGGGTGATAATCCCGCACCCGTACAGGGCAAGCTGCTGCGGCTCCCTCCACCAGGTGCTCGTCCTGCCTTCACTGCGTACCTGAGAGGCCGTCATCCCCGCCTCGGCGACGGTCCGGATGATATCCTGTACGCTGACAACCGCGGGGTCGTAGCTCACCCGTGCCTGGCCGGTAACCGGCGTGATCTCGTGGCCCTGGATACCGGCGAGCGCGTCCAGTTTCCTGGCGAGTAAGTCGGCGTTGCAGGTGCAGTCCATCCCGCCGATCTGGAGTGTGACGGTCTCAATCGCTGATGCAGGTTTGTGTAGGTCCATAGATAATTTCCTCTTTGGTATGCCAATGTCCTGCCAGAGCAGGCTGTTTATTGCCATTCCGGTGCCCGATGAACGCCCGTCCGCCGTTCCCGAATTGAGTCATTCGTCTGCCGGGAGTTCCATCGATAGTATTCTGCCTGATTATGCCAAAAGCGTGATAATTTTCCATAGTCTCCTCATTTTTTTAAAAGATAGATGTCCAATTCTGTATCTGAAGTTGGAGTGTGCGCGAAATTATTGTCGTTAGCAAAAAAGAGCCGAGGGATCCTCGCCCCATCCGACACACCCGTTGCAGAGAGCCATTATTTGTCATCACCATGCAGCAAAATTTCAAGTTTAATTGAATTCAAAATTATCGGGCAAGATATTTATAGCTACGCATTTCATGTTTGTTTGAAATAGTCTGAGGATTATATGACGATAAAAAGACCAGCGGCAAATTCCAGAAAAGAGTCAATCTGCTGCCGCACGGAATTCCCCGGGCGGATCAAGTACGATCTCGATGAAGTCGGTGGGGTGAATGGGCTCAAAGCGCGTCTGCCATCAAAGAAAAATATCGAGAAGATCAGCGCGACGCATCACGTTCTCTCCGACACGGTCCGTATGAATATCCTCTTCCTTCTTGCCGTTCAGCCTCTCTGTGTCTGCGTGATCAAGGACTGTATCGGGATCGCCGGTTCAAAGTTGTCGTATCATCTGAATATCATGAAAGAGAATGGGTTCATAGACTCGGAACAGGATGGCAACTGGATCATTTACACCATCACCGAGAAAGGAAAGAAGTACGCTGATGAGACCGGATGACGGGAATGACAAAAATTATTTCCGTTCAATCGTGTAAACCTCACGACAATCCATCAACCTGCCAGGTCGAGGCTGTGCTCTCGATCGATAGCCGGGGGCAGATTGTCATTCCTAAAGAGATCCGAAAGCGTGCCCACATCCTCGACGGCGACAAACTCGCGCTTGTCAGCTGGATGAACCGGGACGAAGTCTGCTGTCTCGCGTTGATTCGTACCGAGAACCTGTCTTCCGAAGTATCTGTTGTGATGCATTCCCTGCTTGCGGATAAAGACCGAAGGTGAGGCAGTGGTTAAAAACAGAAGGGATCGAATCCATTCAGCCGCTGATCGACCTGATGAACTCCCGCACACCACAACCAGGCCGCAGCCACTTCAAAATTATTTTAAATAGTTGGTGCGTAAATATACCTTATACTATGAAAAAAAATGCAATCCCCCTTATGGTGATTGTGGTTTTCGGGATTCTCCTGGCGGGCTGTATGCAGCAGGCGGGAACCGGGCCAGTCACCACACCTGTCCCAGTGCCTTCCCCGTCCCCAACCGGAGCGGGTACAGGAGAGGTAACAACACAACATACCATAAATGAGACGTTACCTGTACCATCTGTACAGACTCCGGCAACGATACTCCCTGCATTAAAAGGAAATATCGATAACGAATCAACGGATGTGAATAATAACGCCACTACTCTGGTACCCGTTGTAAACGAGACTTTTGGGGGACTTTTCATCAATATCCAGCGCGGGGGCACCGTTGATGGCCTTAAAGTTTTCATCGCTCGCGAAGGGACAGACCTTTCCCAGATTGAATACACCTTTCTTCCGGACAGGACCGTTGTCGAAGGAGAGAACAAAGGATACTTCCAGGTGAAAGTCCCAGCCGATGGGCGTTCAGAACTTATCAGACTCCAGCCCGGCAACTATACCGCGTATCTCCCAACAACGGGTGGCGGTGAGCCTGAGAGACAGTCATTTACGATACAGGAAGACGACATAACGACCATATATATGCTGGGTTTTTCGGCTGCGGGGGGAGGTGGCTGCGGCTGCTGATAAGGCACTGACGGGAAAATGGGAGCAGATATTTCAAAAATATTTTAAATACTTTGGGCGTACAAATACCTCATATCATGAAGAAGTATGCAATCCTCCTGATGGCAATAGTGGTTTTCGGGATTCTCCTGGCGGGCTGCACGCAGTCCTCAGGACCCAGTCCGGTCACCACTGCTGCTCCGGTATCTACCCCGTTCCCGACTACCGGGGTGACGACAGTCGCAACAACGGCTCCGCAGCCGGTGGTTACCGTGATCCGGTACATATCCCAGACGAAGGAGGTCAGGGACCCTGATCTCCTGTTCGCACTGCAGGTCCCCGTGGAATGGAATGTCTCGACCTATCGGCTGATGAGAACGGATACTCCTGACTACCGGACAGACCTTCCTGCAGGTACTCTGTTCTCCATCTCCAGCTATTACTACTCCCAGAACAAGGACAAGGAATACCGCGACCAGTTCCGGCAGTGGTCTCCGGCACCTAATGTGACCACGGTGACGATGAATGATATCACCTACGACCGGTTTGAATCAACATCGGATGGCTGGACCAATGTGTCCTACATCGTTCGCGGGAGCAGCGCGAATGAACGCGGCTATATCAGCGTGCTTGTCTTCACTGCGCGGGACAGCAACCGGTTCGAGAAAGAGGATCTGGAGAAGGTTGTTTCATCGTTCCGGTATTTCGGCGGAAAATCTGGTGGCACCGAACCGGGCGAGGAGATCCCCCTGTTTGACGTGTCGGGAAATCCCGTGTCCCGTGATTCGGGTGTCGGGCGTTCGCTCGCCTGGGGTAAATGGGAGGGGGACTCATCAGGTGGGGATTCATCCAGCGGGGATTCTTCCGGCGGGGATTCCTCAGGAGGGAGTTCATCGGGTGGAGGCGGCTGCGGCTGCGGAGGATGAACGGTGGCGACATCTGAAACAATGGCAGGGGTGGCTATAATACGGACCTGCCCCCCCACATGTGAGTATTGCCGGAAGCCATATCGCGAGTGATTATGACCGACTTTCAACGGAGTTGCCCTCTCGTGATTTCAGTGTTCCTGGTTATCGTCTGCGGCCTTCTTGCC
>CAZCZK010000161.1:0-4568 GCA_964503195.1 uncultured Methanoregula sp. | reverse complement strand
GTTGGATCCATCAGCGCATATATTGTCGGACGGTGCTAATATGCTTATCCAGCAGAGCCAGAGCGGCATCCCGGGTCGGCCCCCGGCCAAAGACGCTGACAACGGCCTGGTTTTTCTCAAAAAACGTGCCCGGCACCGGAATGTCGGCCACCATTGCTTTCAGGGAAGCGAGGTCCGCATCAACCGTCATGTCACGATCGGCAAAGAGTATGGTCCGGGCTGCAACCTCCCGGATCGCCGGGCGCCGGGCCGGGAGGTGGCCCGTGCAGGCCGCTGCATGGAGATCGAACAGGTTGCACCCGGTTGCCATCTCGACGGTATCGAGCGTACCCTGGAAGCGGGGGTTCACTTCGATGGCAACCGGCCGGCTGTTGCCCAGGATAAAATCGATCCCGATCGTCCCGCGACAGCCGCTCGCGGCAGCAATGCGTTCGGCAAGGAGGAGCATCTCCCCGCACTGGGGATGGTCCAGGGGCGTGACCGAGCCGGAGAACCCGAACGCAGACTCCCCCCTGCCCCGGAGGATCTGCTCGTTGGCAGCGAGTGCCAAGGCACGTGAACCATCGGTGACACAGCAGACGCTTGCGGGGATACCCCGGATAACCTCCTGCCGGAGAGAGGGGACATCCCCGTACAGGGACGTCCAGGCCTCCATCTCTGCACCGGAGCCGACAATGGCATTCCGCCATCCCCCGGCGCCGGTCCGGGGCTTGACCATGGCGGGGTACTCCCCCTCCGTGAGGAGGCGGGGGACCGGGACATCCAGGGATTCGAAGAAGTGCTGGGTGTCGAGCTTGTCGAGGAACGGCCCGATACGCTCTCTGGGCGTACCGAGCAGCGGGACGGGGGGGGAGATGGTCTCGGCACCGGACGTGGGGACAACGTAGTCGAAGCGGTGCCGCGTGCAGATCCTCCCGATGGCAGCGTGGAGGTCTTCCAGGTCCTCAAATTTCTCCCGGTCTTTTGTGCACCACGACAGGTCCTGGTCGCAGAAGTGGTCCACTGCGCAGACGTCATAGCCGGCCCGGTACGCCGATTGTGCAACGTGCCGGGTGGAAAAACCGGCAACCAGCACCCGACCTTTCAAGAACCCTCCGTCTGCTTGCCGGCTTTTGACGGGATGATGCGGATCTGAGCCCCGGGAAACTCAGCCTGCAGTTCGTTCCCGGAGAACAGGTGGTCGAGAAAGAGGGCAAGGCTCGAGATCTCGGAATGGGGCTGACCGGTCACGGCCACGTTATAGTCTGCAATCCCGTAGATGTCCCCGGGCACTTTCTCGGCACCGACGATGACGAGGATCTTGTCGTGCGGCCGGATATCCCCGATCACGTCCGGCAGGTTGATGCCGTACATGGTGAGGTGGACGACAATCCCGCCCTCTGCCTTCCACGCTTTGATGCAGGACCGCCACTTCACGTCATGCACGCAGAAAAAATCCCCGCCCCACCGGCCGGCAACATCCGCGATGCTCTCGACAACCCCCTTGTCGGACGCGGCAAGGTACATCCCCTTCGCACCAAGAGCCCGCGCTGTCAGCCCCACGTGGGTGGTCACCCGCTGGTCCCGCTCCGGCCGGTGGCCAATCCGGAGAATGGCTACTTCTTTTCCTGGCATGGGATTCGTTTCTTCTCCTTAATCACGCCGTTTTCTATGGTGAACGGGAGATCGTCTTCATATTTAACCTGGTTCCTGATGAGTGCCTCGCCAAACGAGAGCAGGCGCACGGAACTGCCGCTCCGCTCGATGAGACAGGACCGTTCAAGCCGGGCAAGGGACGCTTCCACTTCGGGTATCTCAAGACCGCTTCCCGCTGCAAGGGTGCCGGTACTGACAGGTGCTCCTTCCGGTATCCGGTGGTATACCAGCCAGTCCACATCCGCTTCTTTCACCTGTATTCATCTCCCGTTCATGGGAATAAGGGTTGTTGTTGGTAAAAAAAACGGCCGTACCCGAGGGTTCAGCGATTTTTTTAACCCGGAGAGCCAATGACTGCCCATGAGTCCTGACCGTTCCGCAATCCCGTTTCCCGAACTGGTCGCCCTGGTCGATACACTCCTGGAAGAGTGCGATGAGGATGTTGACCGGCTGGCAAAAAAGATCGGGTCCCTCGACGCTGATGTGCGCAACGAACTGATGGTGTCCGACCTGCTGAATGCCTGGCAGGTGTTCTACTACTATTTCCGCACCGTTCCGGATGCCCTGGTCCGGGAGCAGATGGAACTCGAACCTGCATCCAGCCTTTCCCGCGGCCTGAAGATCGATGAGGTGGAATTCCTTGAGCTCTTCTTTGTCATGAACGATCATAAGCCGCTCATTATTATCAGTGACGGGGAAAACGTGGTTGCAACCTTCTCCGGTAACACCGCGTATGCGAACGGGAAAAAATACCTGGAGAACCCGGCATATTCGGACTAGGGTGCCGGGCGGGATCAGGGAAGACCCCGGCGGGCGTGGGAGGGACGCCAATATTGATGCCTCCGGCACGTCCGAGAACCCTCCTTCTCCCAATCCGGGTCTGGTGTCGCTCCTCACCAACAAAGATATAAATCACCATGAATAATCATCTGGAAATACGCCCGCCCGGGACCACCCGGCCGGCAGCCGGGATGCTGCTGCCATCCGGCCAACGGGCGACCATGAGGGACGGATCTTGATGAATGACCATGCACGAGCGGAAGCGCCCGGGAACAAGGGCGGGGGGACCGCATGAGCCGCGGGCCCCGGCCGATCCGGGCAAAGGAGGAGTCGCTGCCGATAGCCGAGAAGCGCGGCCTCGTCATGCGGTACCAGCACCGGCAGGGGAATGTCTGCGACTTTTCCCTCATGAGCCCCGGGCTGGTCTGTTTTATCTGCGTGATGCGCCTGACCCGGCTCACCAGTACGCCTGAGGATATTCTCCATGATTTTTCCTCCGTGATCGGCCAGCTCCGCTTCATCGCATCGTCCCCGGCCATCTCGCGCGAGCTCTGGCTCCGCACGCCACGGGGCGCGTGGCGGTTCTTCCGGGTCCTCGATGATTCACTCCTCGAGCTGGACCGGGACGGGATGCCGTTGAAGAATACGGTGCCGGGTACGGTGGCCTCTCCGGGTGTGGCACCGGTCAAGAAACCTGGGCCCGCTAAACCGGCCGGGAAAAAATCCCGCCGGGGCAGGCAGTCCGCAACCGGAAACGAGCCGGTCACGAAAGCGAACCCTGCACAGGATCCAGTGCCGGTCAACGATCCGGCACCGGAAAAAGATCGGGAAACCGCCACACCACCGGGAAAATCTCCACGGCAGGAGAAGGCTCCCGCACCAAATCCGGTACCGGAAAACGATCCGGGGCCGGTGAACAATCGGGAATGTATGGCGATACCGGAAAAATCTCCGGAGCCGGTACTGTATCTTGGGCCACCGGAAGATTCGGCACGGGCGCCGGAACCGGATCCGGTGCCGGAACACATCCGGAAATTCCTGCACCAGAGACATGCGGCCCGGGAAAAGACCCGGAGCCCGCAGGAGCAGGCCGTGGCAGGGAACGTGCCCTCCTTAGACTATCACCCCAATAACCCCGGTTCTCCCGGGGAGAGCCACGGGTAAGGAACCCGGGGGAGTGTAGCTACCGGGCAAAACCGGTCTTTCAAATCGGGCGTATTCTGGCAAACAGAGGCTAAAATGGCCGTATCAGATCATGCCATTTTCCGAATCCCAAAATGATGTACCGGATTCACGGAAAACGGTACCCGTTATTTTTCTATCTCTCCGGTTTGACCCCTGATTGCCCCGAATCAGCCTATTCCGTGCATGCTGATGAGCGTATATGTTCGCATTTGGATCAAAAAACGGGGAATACGTCCTATTGGAGGACGGCATTGGCGCGGAGGGGGTTTTTGGGATCGGGGATTTCCAAGGGGGATCGTCGATTACCGTCGAAGAAACTGTTGAGCTGATCCAGGGTTACCTGAGACGGGCCAGTAACCCGGGACAGGTTTTTGTGAGTGAGCGGATCTGCACGATCGTGCCGGGAGTCCGGAGGCGAGGGGGATCTCACCAGCGAGATCCTGGCAGGTTCTGTTCAGGGGGATGAAGACAACGGAGCTCATTTCTCCCTCTGTTTCCCCATTTTTCCGGCCCGGATGACACTGTTTCAGGAAAAAATGACACCATTGTTTAAAGCGGAGCACGTTCCGGCCCCGGATTTGAGGGAAGATAACCATTGCCAGCCCGGAATTGTCGGGCTGCTGCACTCTTACAGCGGCCGATCGGTTTTGGCGGGGACGGGAGGCTGACCGTGGGGATGGGGGCGGGAAACGGGGTTGGCGGGGGTGTTGGGGGGGTCAATTACGATTCTGAAAAAACTGGAAAAGGCAATGAATCGCTGGATATCGTCTGATCTTCGAGCGAAACATCCACGAGAATAAGGAATATTTTCTTCCGGGTTCCCTCTCACCAATCCCCCACACTGATGAGCCCCTCATCAACCACCGCCATCACCAGCAGCGGCAGCTCCTCCCACCGCACGGTCTCTTCCCCAAAGAATCGCAGATGTCCCGACACCCTCCGCACCACGCCGGCCTCACTCCCTCTCC
>CAZCZK010000160.1:0-4583 GCA_964503195.1 uncultured Methanoregula sp. | reverse complement strand
ACCGGCGGCTGGTCCGGCATCAGCTGGCCACTGCGGTCAAGCTCTGCAAGGGAATGTGCCAGGACCCGGAAGAACCGGAACGTGCCTTTCGGCGTATAGACCCAGAGCTCGCGGGAGATCTCGGGCGAAGATACAATGAACCGGAGCGCTGCGATATCTTCTGCTGCTTCCCGCTCCAGCCATGCCGGCGTGATACGGATGCGTTCAACGCGCCGGATCCGGACGTGCGCCACGAGTCCCACGATGTAGATGATGAAGCTGCAGATCATGTCCGGCTCGTGCCGGAAGGAGCGGACTTCTCCACGCTTCTCCGCGATGTGTTTGGCTTCGCTCAGGGCAATGAGCGGTTTACGACCGCGAGCCATGTGATCATCTCCTTTACCTTACGTTTTTCCAGAGCGTGCGCTCGTTGATGGTGTGTCATTTCAGTGTCTCCATGAGTGCCGGCCGGGCGGTGCGGGCGCCTGGGATTAGGGTGTCCTGTGCGCCTCGTTACCGGTTGGGCCGGATGTTCCTGCACGTATTATACGGACGGATATATACGCTTTGTAGTATGGGGGGGATTCTGATTGGGTAATGATGGTATAGATTCCAAGGCAGTGAAAGGGAATATCCGTAGTTACCAACGACGACCGATGTTACGTGAAACGCAAACAGAACGCGAATATGGAGCTCGGATTTCGAAAGCGATGAGCAGATTATATCTCCGATTATTTTCTAATCACATGAACGTGCGAGTAAGTTTTTTCAATCCCACTCGTAATTTCTTTAAAATTCCTTTCTGAAAATGATGATTCAAATAAAACAATAACCACATTTTCATAATAATGAGAATACTTCAAAATCTTTGTTGCGAGAGTGTTCAAGGCGTTATCATCAGTGGGCCCTTTAATCTCAATAGCTATCATGCCGATTACTAAATCCGGTCGGGAGCTACCTGTCTGTAATTCATATTGAATCTCCGGGAAGGGTTGTTTCAACCATCCGAGTAATTCTTTATGATATGAATCTTCATTTCCCCACTTTTTTGTAGGGCTAAAATTTTCAATAGAATCAATTACTCGTGAGATGAGCGTTTGTCTATATTGTTCTTCAAGTTCTTTTTTCTGGTTTAATTCTAAAATAAGACCTTTAAATTCATCATCAGTCATCGCACCTAAACGTTGGTCTGCAAGAATATAGTCATTGAATTCCCACCATTTTAAATTTTCAAGGGTTTTCCTTCTTTCATTTCCTTTTTGTCGTAGTATGTCAATCTCTTCTTGTGCTTTGCACCGGTTTGAATAATTTTTGAGATAAAAAAAGATGTAAATCGCCACTCCAATTATGACAATTATTACAACAAGTGGAATCAGTTGAAAAAATAAAGTCATAATCCCATCGAACCAATGATAAACATTACCGACGATAAGAATAGTTATTGCGATCACTATTGACAATAAAAAAAATCTTTGTTTATCTTCATCATACGGCACAATAAGGCAAAATATTATCTTACATTATGGTAAAGTTTTGTATTTTTCGGCGCGATCAGCCGTTATATTTATTTTAACCTGCATTTAATAAACAAATATGGCAAGGCGTAAAATTGATAGGAAGGGCGGGCTCCCGAATATTTCCCCTTCCGGATTTGTTGCACGTATGGCGGAGGGCGACGGAAGAAGAAAAAATCCTAGTAAAAACTTAAAAAGAAAATACGGCGGGCTTTTTTAACAATTTCATATTGGGAACCGTGAAAAAAGCCCATTTTATCCGTCAGGTTATTTTATCTAAAAAAAGATAGCCCATAAATTTTTTCACTTTCTCTATACTTCAGGAGTTTCTTAAAAAAAAGGGTTATATGCCAATTTCACACCAAAATCGAACACAGATTTACGGAGTGAAAAATGGCAAAAATTGCATGTCCAAAATGGAATGCAAAAAAGTGAATTCGCTTGGGACCGGAATACACTGACGTTCCAGGGGCTTTGCCCCGCCGCTATGGCGCCCCAATTGCGATAGTGCTGTATTACCTGTATCGGGATTTGGGTAATTCAGAGGTATCGCATGCGCCCCCGCCCCCAATGGGGGCAGGGCAGGCGCAAGGGGGGCGGATGATTGCTTGAGATTGTTAGGTGCTAAACTGGTAGTTTACCCAAAAAAAATTACTGGTACTCCGGCGGCTGCACTTTCTGCGGGAGCCCGCCCTTGAAGTGCTGCTGGATCTTGCCGTAATACTGCCGGAGGTTCTCGTTCATCGTCGGGTGGACCTTCTGCTGGGCCGCTTCGAAGTGACGTTGGGCTACGATGGTTACCCCTTCGCGGAGGGCAAGCATGCCGGCCTCGCGGCAGAGGGCTTCGAGGTCCGAGCCCACGAAGCCTTCTGTCACACCGGCAAGGCTTGCAGCAAGGCTCTCGCGTGCGGGATCGGCGAAGGTCAGGTTCCGCTCGGCCAGGTGCTCGATGAGGCTCCTCCTCCTCACACCCGCCGGAAGGCCGGTCATCTTCTCCGGCGCCGGGGTGACGAAATCCCTGATATCAGCCGCAGTTATTGTCCTGTCCCTGCCGAGCTTCTCGACCAGTTCCGTGATCGCGTCCTCGTTGTATTGCGCCGCCAGGCTCACGATCTCCTCAAGGCTCGACCCTTCGAGCGGCATGAACCGGGTATGGATACCGATGATCCCCTTCCGGTCCTCAAACGTGGGCTCCCCGATATAGACGAGCCGGTCAAACCGTCCGGCCCGCAGGAGAGCGGGGTCGACCATCTCCGGCCGGTTCGTTGCGCCCATAATGACCACGTCCTTCAGCTCGATCAAGCCGTCCATCTCCGTCAGGATCTGGTTGAGCACGTTGTCGGAGACGTGGGAGTCGTTGCCCCTCCCCCGCTCCGGTGCAAGGGCGTCCAGCTCATCAAAGAAGATGATAGAGGGGGCTACCTGCCGGGCTTTCTTGAAGATCTCGCGCACGGCCCGCTCGCTCTCGCCCACCCATTTGGAGAGGAGCTGGGGGCCGCGGACGGGGATGAAGTTTGCCCCGCTCTCGCTTGCCACCGCTTTTGCAATCAGGGTCTTTCCGGTTCCGGGAGGGCCGTAGAGAAGGATACCGCGGGGAGGTTCGATCCCGAGATCATCGATCCGCTGCCGGTCTTTCAACGGCAGCTCGATCGCTTCGCGGACCTCGACCTTCGCTGCATCCAGGCCGCCCACGTTCTGCCACTTGACATGCGAGACCTCGAGCATCACCTCCCGCATGGCGCTCGGGCCAACGTCCCGCTGGGCGCTCCGGAAGTCGCTTGCGTAGACCCTGAGGGTGTCCAGCACCTCCTGCGGGATCTCCTCGGCATCCAGGTCGAGGTCCGGCAGGTAGCGGCGGAGGGCCCGGATCGCTGCCTCGCGGGCAAGGGCGGCAAGGTCGGCGCCCACGAACCCGTGGGTCTGCTGGGCAAGCGTGTCGAGATTGACATCCTCGGAGAGCGGCATCCCCCGGGTGTGGATCTTCATGATCTCGATCCTGTCCAGCTCGCTCGGGACGCCGATCTCGATCTCCCGGTCGAACCGGCCGGGACGGCGGAGGGCTGCATCGATGGCGTCGACCCGGTTCGTAGCCCCGATGACAACGACCTGGCCCCGCTCCTCGAGCCCGTCCATCATGGTGAGGAGCTGGGCAACAACCCGGCGCTCGACCTCCCCGGTCACATCCTCACGCCGCGGGGCGATCGAGTCAAGTTCGTCGATGAAGATGATCGAGGGTGCATTCTCCCGCGCTTCATCAAAGATATCCCGGAGTTTCTGCTCGCTTTCACCATAGTATTTGGATATCACTTCCGGCCCGGCAATGTGGATAAAGTGCGCACCGCTCTCGCTTGCCACCGCTTTTGCGATCAGGGTCTTGCCGGTGCCCGGCGGTCCGTAGAGGAGGACGCCCTTGGGCGGCTCAATCCCGAGCTTCTGGAACAGTTCCGGGTGCCGGAGCGGGAGTTCGATCGTCTCGCGGAGACGCTGGAGTTCATCCTTGAGCCCCCCGATATCCTCGTAGCTGAACCGTTTTATCCCCTCGAAACCGGCCGCAGGCTTGTCGGAAAACTCGATTGCGGTGTTCTTGGTGATGATCACCGCTTCCTCGGGCTCGACTTCCATGACCTTGAACCCGACAATCTGCGGCTGGATGAAGGGCAGGCCAAGGATGATGGGGATGGTATCGTTCTTGACGACCGGAAAATCGATCAGGCTGTTTATGACATGGGGATTATTCGCAATCGGGATCTTCTTCGGCAGGTCTTCTGGGGGGGCAAGGACCACCCTCTTTGCCTCAATCTCATCTGCAATCTTGACGACCTTGACCGTATCGCCGATACTCACCCCGGCATTCTGCCGGGTAAAATTGTCAACCCGGATTTTGCGCTGGTTCCAGTCCTCGACAAGGGCCCTCCAGACCTTGGCCACGGTCCGGCGCTTCCCCTCAATCGCGACCAGGTCCCCGGGCGAGATCTTGAGCGAGAGCATGGTCTCGGGATCCAGTCGGGCCTTTCCGCCACCCTGATCACCGGGATATGCGGAATCCACCCTTAATTGCACTTCTGGCATTACCTTAAAGGTCATATACGC
>CAZCZK010000159.1:0-4596 GCA_964503195.1 uncultured Methanoregula sp. | reverse complement strand
ACCGTGTCCATCTCATCGAGCGTCCGAACCATCTGGAGCAGCTCCGCGTCCTTCCCGGCATAGTGCTCCCGGACCGAACGCTCGGCAGCCGCAATACAGACTGCCTGAAGGCGGGCAAGGTAGTCTGCCCGGTCTGAACAGAATCCACAGGAGACTGCCAGCTGCCAGTCGGGCTGATTAACCATGTCCATCTGCGCAGAGAGTGAGAGGAGACGGCTGACCATGGCATTGATATCCCCGGAAAACGGCGAGCAGCGCCCCTCTTCGCTATCCCCGAACCAGTAGGACTGCATCACGGGATACGTTGGGAGTATCCCCGTATAAAACCATAGATCCAAAGGCAGCAAAAGGATGGAAAACGGCCTAAATCCACGCGAGACCGAACGAGTAGAGCATCACCGGGACCATGATCGCACCCATACAGTACATTCTCGGGACATTGACGAGATGGGGGACAAGACCGACAGCAGTGGCGAGCAGCAGGATACAAAAACCGAAGGGACCGGTAAGGATGATGCTGAGCAGGATGACAAAGACAATGACCGTCCGGTTCAGGCCACTGCTATCGAATCCGTTGAGATAATGGGCTGTTCCGGAAAGAGATATCGTGATGACATACGCTGCGCAGGAAGCGAGTACGCCAACGACCATCAATTCACCCATGGACGGCAGCGGGAGCTCCGCAAGGGCAGCCATGACGCCGTTGCGCATACGGGAGAGAGCAAACAGGGCTGCAAGACCGATGAACGCATTGGCAGTATTCGCTGCACTGGTTGCAAGGATATAGGATCGGCGGTCTTTTTCGTACCCGATCACGGAAGCCAGCACCCCGTTTGCCGAGGCTGTTGACAACCCGGGAAGCCACCCGACAGCGATACCGGCTCCGGTCCCCAGCAGGGAATATTTTATCACAGCCTTATCCTCTATGCGAAGTCCGCTGAAGTGCTGCACCGGCAGGGTTCCCTGCGATGCCACGAGGAGAACGGAGATACCGAACAGTCCCGTGAGGAGCGGCATGAGAATCCCACTGCCTCCGGCAAGTGTGTGCCACCCCAGGAACGTGTAATGCAGGGCGAATACTCCCAGAGTCCCGGATACGGCAAAGATGGCAAGAGCCCAGCCGGGGGCCTCGCTCGTGACGATCATGTACCCGATACTTGCGACAAGAATGATCCCAATCCACCAGTCAAAAAAAGGCTGGAGCGCAGGGAGGAGGAGAAAGCAGAGCACCGAAACCGGGACGGCAATGACCATGGCACAGGCACTCCCCAGTGCCGCAATCCTCACCGCCTCCTCGCCATTCCCTTCAAGGCAGAGCGCATGCGCCGGTAACACTGCAAGCGAGGTATCTGCCTCCGGTATCCCGAGGAACGTACTCGGCACGGCATCCACAAAGGTATGCGTGATCAGGGCGGCGAACAGTGTCCCGGCAAGGGCTACGGGCCCCAGCACGGACAGAAGGAGAACCTGCAGACTGAGCAGGACGCCGGCAAGGGTATTTGCGTGAACGCCGGGAATACAACCACTGATGGTACCGAGAAGAACTCCGATAACGGTACCGAGCAGGATCTCCAGCATGGAAGAGAGGTAGGGGAGAATGGACATAAATCAACCGAAATGCATACCATCATTACATAGTGAGGCTATGAACCGCTCATGAAGATCGCAGTCACCCGCCTGGCGGGTAAGGAGAAGAGCGACGCGGCACGGTGCGCGGCAGCCGGGCACACCTGTTACAGCGTCCACCCCCTGCGTTCAGAGCTGCACGAGAACGAGATCGCGGCATTCGTCGATGCGGTTGACCGCGGTGAATTCGACTGCATTTTCTTCACGAGCGCTCTCCCGGCAAAGCTCATAGCACCCCGCATGGACAGATTCCCCCGGGTGATTGCCATAGGCCCCCAGACCGCCCATGAGCTCCGCTCTCATAATATCGACTGCGAAGTTCTGACCAGTTTCTATTCCCGGGATTTCGTGCCATACCTTGGGGACTGGATCCGGGGCAAACGAATTGGCATCCCGCGGGCGGATGTCCCGAATCCCGGGCTCCTGAGTGCTATCACGGATGCTGGGGGCATCCCGAAGGAGTTCCGCTGCTACCGGCTTGAGCCAACCGGGAACGAACTCGATCTTGCCAGTGCCAGTGCAATCCTGTTTACCAGTGCCATGTCTTTCAAAAAAGCGGTCTGGAAAGCGCGCCCGGACCTTCTGGTTATGGCAATCGGAGAGATCACTGCCGGAGCAATGCGTACGGGCGGAAGCGATCCGACTGTTGTTGGCGACGGGTCGCTGGAGGGAACGCTTGGCGCACTCAATGGATACCTTGCGGCACGGGAGGACCAGAACGATGACCACTGAACCGGGAGGAGCGGGATTGGTTCACCTCTGGAACCGGCCGGGAATAATCGTGATCGACAAGCCCAAAGGCCCCTCCAGTCACGAAGTGGCCGCTTGGGTCGGGAGGATGCTCGGGTGCCAGGTTGGGCATGCCGGCACGCTCGACCCGCAGGTATCCGGTCTCCTTCTCGTCATGATCGGCAACGCTGTCCGCCTCGCACCCCTGCTGCTCCAGCATGATAAGGAGTATGTCTGCCTGATGCGGCTGCATAAGGACATTGACCGGGATCGGGTCCTGAAACTGGCGGAAGAGTTCACCGGCAGGCTGTACCAGCGCCCCCCGCGGAAGAGTGCCGTGAAGCGTGCCCTGCGCATCCGCGAGGTCCGGAAACTCGAGATCCTTGATACCGACGGAAGGCTTGTCCTCTTCCGCGTGCAGTGCGATGCTGGCACGTACATCCGTTCGCTCTGCCACCACATGGGACTTGCAGTCGGCGCCGGTGCCCATATGCAGGAGCTGCGCCGTACCCGCTCCGGTACGTTCGGGGAAGAAGGGATGCATACGCTCCACGACGTGCAGGACGCTGCCATTGACGCACGGGCTGGTAACCCTGCCGCACTGCAGCACATGATCCTTTCGGTTGATGCAGCGGTGCCGGACCTGCCGACCGTGGTCATCCGTGATACTGCGATCGATGCGGTCTGCCGGGGCGCACAGCTCGCAGGTGTGGGGGTTCTGAGCATGCAAGAGTTCAAATCCGGAGATACCGTGGCGGTCCTGTCACAGAAGAACGAGTTTGTCTGCCTCGGCAGGGCGCTGGTACCGTCTGCATCATGCAAACCGGGCGGTACAGGTCTTGTCGTAGCCCCCACAACGGTCTTCCTGCAACCCGGTACCTATCCCCGCGGCTGGACAAAATCCGACAAGATCTTCCCGGAAAAAAAGAAACCTGAACATACGCCGGAAAAGAAGCAGTCGCAGCGACCTGCCGGAAAGCCCGGTGGAAAAACAGACCGGAAGCAGTCCTGGAAACCCGGTGCCAGGCCCGCTTCCCGGCCCCGGAAGAAGGGATACCATTAAAAAAATACCCGGCATACCAATAGGATACACTTTTTGCTGAGGTAGTCTAGCGGTAGGGCGCAGGCCTGGAAAGCCTGTGGTGCGAAAGTGCCTCGGGGGTTCAATTCCCCCCCTCAGCGCTTCTTGGGTTTTTTTGGTTTTTTGATTCTTTCAAAGGGGAGAGGTACCCCCTACCCCTCCTCCCACTATGTTTCCGGAGGGGGCCCACCCCCACCTGCATGGGGGGGATGTGGGGGTAACTCCCCTCGCCCGGTCCGGGAAATATGACCCCCTTACTCATATATGGGAAACTTGCCAGCAGGTCCTCTCAGTCGTGGAACGCCAAACGAACTGGTGGTCAGTTAAATGCTCACAAACAGGTATTCCTCACATTGAGTGGGGGTGGGGGGGTACGTCCCCCCCACCTTGCATTTTTCCGGAGGGGGTCTACCCCCCATCCACTTTTTTTCAAACCGGGTCCGACCCCCCTCCCTTAAGGAAAACCTATCCCGTGCTTAAAAAACCGGACTCCTTGAGGAGTTTTCGTTTCTCACGTCAGAAGTTCCAGGGGAAATACAGCATGTGCTGGTGCATGAAGGGGGTATAATTCCTGAGATCTGGAAGGGGGGGTGGGGGGAGTGACCCCCCCCATCGGCTTTTTCATTGAGATCTGACCACCCTTATGTAAAGAGAGAAGAGAATTTTACGATCCTGGAGAAGGAATATCAGCGCTCACCACTTTGTGGGGACAGGGCGGCCTGCGCAAAGGCACAATACTCCGGAACTACCTCAAACCCGAGGAAGTGACGTCCTTCCAGTTGGGAGACAACGGCAACCGTCCCGGATCCAAGGAACGGGTCGAGCACAAGATCGCCTTGATTGCTTGAATAACAGAGGATCTTTTTCACAAGTTCGGCTGGCAGTTTGGTCGGGGTCTTCTTCCTGCCCTTCCAGTATTCGCGGTTGATAACCCAGACATCTTCCGGGTAATGGTCGATTTTATTGAAGGTATACCGCTTCGGGTCCTTGACAACGAACAGGATATGGTAATGACTGGTAACGTATTTTTTCTTCGTGAACACCCCGAACTGGTACTTCCAGATGAGATGGTTGATGGTCGTAAGGCCTGCCGCATCGATCCCTTCAAGGATATCCCGGAGCCGGTTCCAGCCGGAAAAAACGTACATGCTCCCGGTGGG
>CAZCZK010000158.1:0-4635 GCA_964503195.1 uncultured Methanoregula sp. | reverse complement strand
TTTCGGCGGAATATTTGTTGTCCCGTTGATAAGAATAACGTCATCGACTGTATGGTTACCGATGGGATCAACCTTGATAAACGGGATTGTAACCGGTGTTACATACACATTGTCAGCACCCGATGCAGGCAACCAGCAGGTCACCATAATCAGGAACAATTCAAGAATATTTTTGGACATATTTGTATTTTTCACAAGCATATTAAGCATCTTCTACTATCCGAAGCGGCATTCTTTGAGATCTTTGGATAATATTTTAAAAATAGTGCTCTTTGTTTTTTACATTCACTACCCGGTTCCCTTTCCCCGCCGTGCCCCGCGAGGGGCCCTGAGGCGGGGAGGGCTCATAAGTTCCAGCTGTTGATCACATTGATCAAACTCATTTCCAATCACAAATCGATCTCCGGAAAAATTTTTTCGATCGACCCCTCACCCCCTGCTCAAAAATGTTCAATCGCGATCCGATCGATCGCTCATACGGCTTACGCCTGAAACCGGGAAAAGGAGTAAAGTACTCCCTGAGTGAATCAAGTACTTACCCGGCAATCAAGAGCGTACTTTACAACATTTTTTCGCGATGAAACAATTCAATTGAGGGGAGGTTTTTAAAAAAACCGGACCGGTTTACTTCTTCCGGCTCTTCCGCCTCTTCGTCCCGGCCTCCAACTCCACCCGGATCGCCTCCGCGACAAAGCCAGCCACAATCTCCGGAGAAAGCATCGCATCCACAATCACGAACCGCGAGGGATCCTTTTGGGCATACGACAAATAATTATTCTGCACCTTCTCAAGCGTCTCGCGTTTCTCGAAATGCTCACGTTCCGTGTCAGGTTTCAGGCGGGTCAGGGCATCATCAACGGGAAGAACGCAAAGGAACGTCTTGTCAGGAATAATCGTCCACCCGTTGTGCATTGCCCGCAGCCAGCCCTCCGGGTCCGGTATGATGCCCTGCAGGGTAACGGACTGGTACGCGAAACGGCTGTCGCTGTACCGGTCGGAGATGACGAGCCTCCCTTCCGCTAGTGCAGGCCGGATAACTTTTGCGAGGTGTGCTGCATGGTCGGCGACAAAAAGGGTAGCTTCGGTGATGGGATCGATCTGTTCTTTGATCGCCCGGCGGACCTGGTCACCGACCCACGTTGCACCGGGCTCCCTGGTAAAAACCGGGTCGAGGTCTGCCAGCAGTTCTTTCAACGCTTCATGGAGCGTACTCTTCCCGCTCCCGTCAATCCCTTCGAGCGTGATCAACATACCCGTCCCCTCCGGATCCATGCGAGCGGGATCTTTTTATGGTGGAGTGCCGTTGCAATAATCGCTCCGTCGAATCCCGCATCGCAGAGCATTGCGAGATCGGCCGCAGTCCCGACACCTCCGCCCCAGAAAAGTTTTCGGTGATATGCTGCCCGCACCTCATCCAGCATCACCGGATCCAGGCCGGACTCAGTACCGACTGCCCCGATATTCAGGAGAATGCACCCGCCGAATTTCCAGCTGTTGACCTGACGGAGCATCTCCACGGGCTTCCGGCCGGACGGGATGACCCGATCGTCTTTGATATCGAGACTCAGGAATCCCCCGCGATACTGCGAGAGATCGTCACCTCCCGTCTCAGTCCCGACAATGTTGGTGATATGATACCCCTCAAGGATATCGCCCGGCGACCGGCAGCCTCGGTCGATGTAACAACGGGAGACCTGTCGTGCGCACTCCGCAACAACCCGGTCATGCGATCCCGCAGTCCCGATCCGGTCGAGATCCGCGATATAGATATATTTGGGCGCAATGGCCCTGATAAAAGCAATGGGTTCTGCCGTCGGAGAACACCCCCAGTCCAGCAGCCGGTAGGTATCGCGGAATCCCGATTTGCCATGGACCACCCGGCCCCCTTTCAAATCCATCGCAAGTATCAGATCCATAGACGAACGCAAACCACTATTAGGATAAAAGATCATTAAACTTTATGCAATTATTGGTCAGCCCAAGTTCCATCGCTGAAGCAATGCACTCCTCCGCTGCTGACATCATCGACGTAAAAAATCCCTCTGAAGGATCGCTTGGGGCAAATTTCCCCTGGGTCATCCGCGAGATCAAGTCGTTTTCGACAAAGCCGGTGAGTGCAGCGATCGGGGACTTCGTCTATAAACCCGGAGGTGCTGCCCTGGCTGCCTACGGGGCGGCCTGTGCCGGGGCTGACTATGTGAAGATCGGCCTTGCGTTTGAAGGGCAGAAACAGGCACGGGATGTGATCAGTGCCGTTGTAAAAGCGGTAAAAGACGAGTTCCCGGAAAAATTCGTGGTGATTGCAGCGTACTCGGACTTTGAACGCATGCATTCCATCTCCCCGTTCGAGATGGCCCCCATTGCTGCCGAATGCGGTGCCGATTTCGCCATGATTGATACCGGCATCAAGGATCGCCAGAGTACCTTCGCGTTCATGAATGAAGCGACACTCCGCTCATTTTCCGAGAAGAATAAAAAACTCGGGCTGGGTACCGCCCTTGCCGGGGCACTGAAATTTGAGGATATTGATGCATTGAAACGGATCAACCCGGAGATCATCGGCGTCCGGGGTATGGTCTGCGGCGGCGACCGGAATGCAACAATCCGCGAGGATCTGATAAAAACGGCTCTCGCCATGATCAGGTGATGTATGTACGTTGAGAAACTGGATATACCGCTCTCATTGACCTTTGATGACGTCCTGCTTGAACCCCGGGCATCGTGGCTGGAACCATCCGAGGCAGATACCCGCTCGGTCTTTTCGAAAAAGATTCATCTGAACATCCCGCTCGTCTCTGCCGCAATGGATACCGTGACGGAGGCGACGATGGCGATCGCTCTCGCACGGCAGGGAGGTATCGGGGTCATCCACCGCAACACGACACCGGAGCGGGAGCTGCAGGAAGTCCAGTTCGTCAAGCATGCGGAGGAACTCATCGAGCGCGACGTGCTCTATGTCGAGGATACTGCAACCGTCTCTGATGCAGAGAAGCTGATGCACCAGTACAGCATCGGGGGGGTGCCGGTTGTTGACAAGGGGAAGATCATTGGTATCGTCAGCCGCCGGGACGTCCGTGCTATTGTCTCCAAGCGCGGGGACGAGAAGATAACGGCCATTATGACGAAGAAGCCGATCGTGACCGAGGAGGATATCACCGCGGACAGGGCCCTTGAGATCATGTATACGAACAAGGTCGAGCGCCTGCCGGTGGTCAATAAGAAAGGGAAACTCCTCGGCATCATCACGATGCAGGACATCCTCGAGAAGAAACAGTACCCGACCGCAACCCGGGATGCAAATGGAAATCTCCGGGTTGCCGCAGCGGTCGGTCCTTTCGATTTCGCGCGGGCTGAGCTGCTCGACCAGAACGGTGTGGATGCGCTCGTTGTTGACTGTGCCCATGGGCATAACATGAAAGTTGTCGGTGCGGTAAAAGATATCAAGGGCAGCGTCAGGGCCGAGGTTATTGCCGGGAATATCGCTACCCGGGCAGCAGCGGAAGCCCTTGTGGGGGCCGGCGTGGATGGCATCAAGGTAGGTATCGGACCGGGCTCCATCTGTACTACCCGTATTGTTGCAGGTACCGGCGTTCCCCAGATCACTGCAGTTGCTCAGGTGGCCGATATCGCCCACGCGTCGGGTATTCCGGTTATTTCTGATGGCGGAGTCCGGTACAGCGGCGACGTTGCAAAAGCGGTTGCCGCAGGGGCCGACACGGTCATGATGGGCAGCATGTTTGCCGGCACGGACGAGGCACCAGGCAAGGTTATTACCATCAAGGGCCGGCTCTACAAGCAGTACCGCGGCATGGGGTCGCTCGGGGTTATGAGTAGTGGCGAGTCCAGTGACCGGTACTTCCAGAAAAAGGGTATCGGCAGCACGAAATTCGTCCCGGAAGGCGTGGAGGGTGTCACTCCCTATGTCGGCCACGTGAGCGAGGTTATCTACCAGCTCGTTGGCGGGCTGAAGTCTGCAATGGGTTACACCGGCTCGAAGACAATTCCCGATATGCATGCGAATGCCCGGTTTGTCCGGATCACCAACGCCGGCATGGCGGAGAGTCACCCGCATAATATCCTTATCACTGATGAAGCGCCGAACTACCGGCTCTTCGAATAATTTTTTATCACAATTTTCATATTCCTGTACCGCAGTAGTCCTCTTGTGGATGTGTACATTCTCCGGCATGGGAGAGCGGAAGATGCCGGGCCGGGTATGGCTGATGCGGAGCGCAGGCTGACGAAGAAGGGACGCGAGGAGATCGTCAGGGCCGGCCGCTGGATGGCAGCGCAGGAACTGCGGTTTGACCTGATTGCATCGAGTCCGCTGGCCCGGGCACAGGAGACTGCAGCAGTCATTGCCGGATGCCTTGGACAACCGGACCGTCTTGTGACATGGGAGATACTGGCACCGGGAGGGGATCCGGATACCGTTTGTCATCAGATCGGGAAGTACCCAAATACCCGTGCCATCCTCCTGGTCGGCCATGAACCGCTGCTCACCGCTCTCATCAGTCGTATTATCACCGGAAATGAGGATGCCGCTATCGCGCTGTCAAAGGGCGCCCTCGCAAAAATCCGGGATTTTTCCAGCAGAACGGGTCCGTCCGGGGAACTTCACTGGCTCCTGACCCC
>CAZCZK010000157.1:0-4697 GCA_964503195.1 uncultured Methanoregula sp. | reverse complement strand
ACCGTGTCCGAACTGGTTTGCCATGGCGGAGTCTTGGGAGGGGTGAGTGAAAAAGATGGCGATGGGGACAATCAGAACGGCCGGACCTGCGTGACCCAGACGGTCAGCGGGACGGCGATGATGAAAGCCATACCGGTGAAAAGGAATGCCCACTCGCCGGCGCGGAGGGGTTTTTTTGTGATGAACAGGTGGCTGTCCCGCCCGTAGCCACGGCAGAGCATGCTCGTGTACACTCGTTCGCCCTGTTCGTAGGAACGGATGAACATGGTCCCGATGGTATACCCCAGCTGCCGGAGGCGGTAACGGTACGGGAGGTGGTGGTCGAATGCATCGAAGCATTTGGTCTTCAGGGTCTCGTTGATCTTCCGGAAGATATACCCGAAGACGAACAGGTAACGGATCATCATCCCGAGGGCAAGGGCCATTTCCGCCGGGAGCCCGAGCCGGCTTGCTCCCTGCAGCATGTCCTGCAGTTTTGTCGTGGACGAAAGCAGGATAATGAACGAGATGCAGATCAGGAATTTTACCGCAAGGATGCAGGCAAATTCCACGGATTCTGCATAGATATTGATTCCGAGCGGCAGGGAATACAGGACGGTGTAGTCCGTGTAATACCTGTTTTTCAAAAAGATCTGGAACAGAATGATGATCCCCCAGAGCGGCACGATCACAGCCAGCCGTTTCAGGTACACGACCGGAGAAACGCCGGAGGCAGCCCAGAGTGAAGCAAAAAAACAGAAAAAGATCGCACCAACCATATATACCATTGGTGAATAGGGAACCGCTACAATGGCGATGATAGCGGCAAACGCAAGAATTATCTTGACGCGGGCGTCCAGCCGGTGCATGAAGCTATCGTGGTAGGCCTGTTTCTCGATAAAAAACAGTTCCTCGATCATGGTTTCCCTTTGTATGCCTGCACCAGCGCCTTCTCTGCATCCTCGTAGGTATACGCCATGGTGACCGGGATGTCGTTTTTCTGGAGCGAAAGGAGGAGCTTGGGGAGGACCGGGACATCGAGGCGCATGGACTTGAGCATGTCAGGCTGCATGAATACCTCTTCGACCGTGCCCTCCGCGGCAAACCGCCCCTTGTTCATGACGTAGACATAATCGGCCACCTCGGCAACGAGCGACACGTCATGGGTTGAGAATATGACCGTCATGCCATAGGTTTTCGACAGGGAATTGATGAAACCGACAAGGTCGAGGCCTGCGGTCGGTTCATCGAGCACCAGGACCTCGGGTTCCATCGCGATAACACCGGCTATGGCGACCCTTTTTTTCTCGCCACCGCTCAGGTGGTGCGGCACCCGCTCAGCCAGGTCTTCGATGCCCACGATCTTCAGTGCTTCATGCACGCGGTGGTGGATGGTGTCCTCGTCGAGACCGAGATTGGTGGGACCGAAGGCAACGTCCTGCTCAACCGTTGGCGAAAAGATCTGGTCGTCCGCATTCTGGAAGACGATCCCGACAAACTTGCGCACCTCGCGGATATTCTGTTTCGTGATAGGTTCGCCCCGGATAAGGACCGATCCTGAAGTCGGTTTGAAGATGCCGTTGAAGTGCTTGAACAGCGTGCTCTTTCCGGCACCATTGGAACCGATAACTGCGATCCTCGCGTTCCGTGGCGCGATAAAATTGATCCCTTCCAGCGCCCGGACACTGTGAGGGTAGGAATAACAGAGATCCCGTGTTTCAATGAGGTGCATGTGTCCTGAATAGTCAGTCGAAAAAATTTAAAGGTCTATTGGTTTGCCTCTCCCTGGTGTGCTTTTTTACGTGCAACGAGCAGCTTCGAGACACCAAGGACAATCCCGAACGCGAGAAGTGTTCCGGTAACTATCGCTATAACGCCGCCCAGCGGACCGAGTTGTTCTCCAAGCGAGTAATCCGGCATGGGTGACTCGTACGCAAATTTCCCGTCAATGTCTTCGTTGATCTCGGCATCGGGAGGTGTGTCACCGGTGAGACTCTTCTGCCCCTGGATGAGCAGGGCAGTACTCTCAAGGCCGTCCGGGTCACCGGATGCAAAGAATACCGCGACTACGCCAATGAGAATGGCAAGAGCGATACCGACGATGACGAAAGTCTTATTGTCCATTACATATTCACCCCCGTGGGTTCCGGAACGGCAATCTTGAAGTCTACAATATCGGGCCGGGCAGTAACAATGAGATTGACGGCAACCACGGTCACAAACCCTTCAATGATTCCTATCATGGCATGATACAGGCCCATGGCGATGAGGCCTTCAGTGAGCGGGAAGGTGCCGGCATAGTACATCTCGATGGCGCAGGCAAGGGCCGGGATTACGCATGCCAGCCATGCTGCGGCAAACGCAGCACTATTCACGTTCCTGGTTGCTGCCATGAGTCCTTTGAACGTATAGTACCCGACAAACCCACCGATCACGCCCATGTTCAGGATGTTAGCACCCATGGTCGTGATCCCCCCGTCGCCGAACAGGACTCCCTGCACGATCAGGACAAGCGTGAGGATGAAGACCGCGGCGAACGGCGAGCCAAGAATAATCGCGGCCAGCGCTCCGCCCACGAGGTGCCCGCTCGTGCCCATCGAGACGGGGAGATTGAAGGACTGGAGGGCAAAGATACCCGCGGCAAGAACGGCTATCAGCGGAATCTTTTCCTCGCTCATTTCATTTCGCGCCCAGCGGAGGGCGAGGGCAATGAATACGAGGGCAATGAGCCAGTAGACAGCGCCCTGAGGGATTGGGATGAATGCGTCGGGAATATGCATGAGGTCACCAGTGTTAGTATTACGTTTTTTAATTATTGTAGCATTGGGTAGTTAAATAATGTTGCTATTTAAGATTTTGATTGTACTGAAAAAAGATTTGTAGCAATGATTGATACACGTAAGGATATATTTCCCGGATTTTCCATAAAAGGATGGTTTAGAGATTTTTCCCGGCAATTCTTTCCTTTAGCACCGATACGGTTCATGGTTGTGATCAGCATGTCAACCAGGAGACCGGACACAATCCGGATTTTTTTTAAAACAGTTCATCTCGAGTCCGTTCCCATTATTATTCCAGAAAGGAGATCCCATGCAGGTCACACCCTCCATCCACGCGCTGAGACATTCATTCACAATGCCGGCAGCCCCGGGCAGTGCACTCGACCGGTCCGTATACTCATATCTCATCTTTGGCGAGACCGTGACCCTCATCGACTCCGGAGTGGCAGGATGCGAGACGCAGATCTTTGACACGATCCGGTCCACCGGCCGTGACCCGTCAGAGATTGCCTTGATCGTGCTGACCCATTCCCATCCCGACCATATCGGTGCAGCCGCAGCTATCCGGAAAGCAACCGGATGCACCATCGCAGCACACCCTGCCGAGCGGGCATGGATCGAGGACGTGGATCTCCAGAACCGTGAGCGGCCGGTGCCAGGCTTCAAAACGCTGGTCGGTGGTTCGGTGCAGCTCGATCATGAGCTCGTGGACGGAGACGGAATCGAGCCCGATGAGACACGGGCTGTTGACCTGCAGGTGCTCCACACACCGGGCCACTCGCCGGGGTCCATCTCTCTTTTCATGCAGAGCGAAGGAGTGCTCTTCTCCGGTGATGCGATACCGGTAGCGGGAGGTCTGCCGGTCTATGACGAT
Source organism: uncultured Methanoregula sp. (assembly GCA_964503195.1). Lineage (GTDB taxonomy): Archaea > Halobacteriota > Methanomicrobia > Methanomicrobiales > Methanospirillaceae > Methanoregula. The sequence continues at coordinate 1,064 of CAZCZK010000157.1, read as the reverse complement.
GCCCTTGCATCCGTGCAGTCACTCCATCGGCTCCACCGGATTGCCGGTGTCCGTCTCCTTCTTTCTGCAGGGGACGTATACGTGCAGATGGACCTGGCTGGGGAGTATCTCCAGAGAATTCACGATATCATCCGGTCAGGCACGGGTGAAGGTCCCGTTGACCTCATGGAACTCACGAAGAAGACCGCTGCAGCGCTCGGTCTTGCCCCACAAGCGGTAAACCCCCTGCTCGCCCGCACCTTTGCAGCAAACCTTCGCGTGAAAGACTGCAAAAGTCTGAGGAACGAATCACCAGGGTAAACGATCGGATTATGGATATGAGGAAACCGATGCTATTTTAAAAAAAAATCCGGCCCGCTAATCCTCAATCGATATCGTGGAAAGCTTGACCGACTCAACCCCTTTCTGGGACATGAGCTTTTCCGCAAGTGCTTTGAGCTGGGTTCCATCGCCATGGACCAGGATCACTTCGAGGCACCGGTTATGGGTTACATGCGAGTGGAGAGAGGCTTTAATGATCGGCTGGTTCTCATGCTCGATATCCGTAAGGGTGGTGAGCAGGTTGCGCTGATCGTGGTCGTACACCATCGTGATGACCCCTTCGCGTTCCCCTTTGACATCGGACATCCACTGGTAGTACGTGATGTACGTCCGGATCGCGTCCCGGATCCCTTCCGATCGTGAGGAATAGCCCCGGTAATTCAGGATTTCATCAAAGCGGTCGAGCAGATTCTTCGGGAGTGAGATCCCGATCCGGGAGAGATCGTCTTCCATGGGCATAGCGGTATCAGTAAAGGGAATATCATTGCTGATTGTTTTTTAAGGTTTTGAAAAAATCCCGGTCCCGTAACACGCAGTGTGATTTTTCAGGGTTTACTCTGAATACCTTCCCCCCATCAGACTGTTACGTTCCGGAACACCATGATGCTGCAGATAAGAACACCAAGGGCACTCACTCCCAGCAGCAGGACCGGGCCGAGCGGAATGCCGCCGGTACCGACATCCCGCACGGCATCGATGGCAAAACTCAGGGGATTGATCCTGGCTATCGACGCAAGCCATCC
>CAZCZK010000156.1:356-4749 GCA_964503195.1 uncultured Methanoregula sp. | reverse complement strand
CAACCTGCCGGAAAAAGAAGAAAGATACCGCCCGACTCAGGGCAGGGTATGACGGACGGCCGGGATCTGGTCCTGGTTATAGAAGGCCTGGACATACTGGTCCGGGAAGACAACACGGGTCACATCCGGGGAGAAGTCCGGGGATATCAGCGGCGCAAACCAGTACTGCTTCAGAACGGCCTCTGCGCCATGGAGCGAGAGGGCCGGGGTGGTCAGGGTGGTGGCACCTTCACTGACCCTGCGGGACGCAAAACCCGGGACCGAGAACTCTGACCTGCCGGCATCGGCTGCGGTCACTTTGACGGGTACATGGAAATTGTTCTCCAGGGCCTTTTTCAGCTCTGTCGCAGGGTCGCCGATCCGGGCAAAGACCGCGATCCTCTCCACCCACGAAAGCTGGTACCCGAACGTGATCACGGCATCCGTGTTCTCCTGTACCACGATATCCAGGGACGTTGCCTGGAATGCACCCGCCGGGGGGAGGGCAAGGAGCAGGGTGAGGATCAGCACGCCCGAAAGAAACCTGCAGTGTATCATTGGTATACCTCGCGGCTAGCGTTATGTGTCTGTCACCATAAGGTTTTTCGTTCCCAGCACCGGGCAGTGCCGGGACCGGGCGGAGACGGGATTCCTTTTTGGGTATGTCTTTTGCTGAACGGTAAAAAAACGGACCGGGACCGGACCCTGCCATTCACGGGATGTTGTCGGGCCTCTCGTCCTGAGGTATCCTTATGAACAGCCACGAGCAGAGGCCTTTGAAAGCGTGCCGGAGAACCAGATGTCGGTCCTGCCACCAGGGCTCAGCACAAAGGACTGGTGCTCTGGCACACCCCCCTTCATGTCAGGGAGATATGCGGTAAAGGTCCCGGACGGAAAATTCACCCGGTAGGAGTTCCCGTCCATGAGGATTTTGACCGGGATGTATCCCGGGTTCAGACCTTCTATCACGGTCCGGTCCGGGAGATAGTAGTACACGGGAGGTGAAACGTCCGTCCCGTCACGGGCGATAAACACTTTCAGGTCTCCCCCACAGCCTCCGGCAAGGACATGGATGAAAAGTGAGCCGGAGGTATCATCAGTCGTTGGTACGGGGGGTGGTGTGGTTGTGGGGACAGATGGGGGCAGAGTCGTTGGAACGGATGTCGGGGGTGCTGTTGGGACTGATGTGGGCAGAGTTGTTTCTGGGGTCAACGGTACCGTTTCGATAGCTGGGTCGTGTACAATTGTGGGTGTTGTTTCCGGAGTCGTATTCGTGGAGCCGGAACCGGTGCACCCGCTCAACAAAACCATGCCGGTAACCAGAACCATGAAAATACTGACTGACTGCCACGTTGTCAAGGCCCGGACCGTAAAAATCCCGGAAATATGATCAATACACCATCAAATAGCTATCTGCGATGACAAAACCCGCAAAAAAAGCACAAGGATTTGGGGGCCCTGCCCCCGCCGCTCAGGCCTCCCCTTGGTTGCGATGGGGCCGTAGTTCCTGTATGGAATCATGGAGACATTTTCAGGTACTATCAGGACGATTTCCCATAAAATACACGAATATTACCGTGATGGAGACTGATACCCCCCTACCCCCGTTGGGATGAACGGCCGCCGCCCCGAAGGGCGCCCCGCGGCGGCTTTAAAAACCAGGTTTCCAGGTCCGGAGATAATCCCGCCGTGCCCCGCGAGGGGCCCTGTGGCGGGGAGATCTCATATCTGCGATTTTCATGGTTCCGATCTGAACGCACGAAGTTCATGCCCGTTTCTCCGGAGCTCTGTTGTTAAAAACGGCAATAACCGTGAGCGGGGTTCAGGCCGGTTTCGGATCGAACGGATCCGGTAAAAAATCCCGCCGTGACAGGGATTCCGGTTAAAAAAAAGCGAGCAGGGGAGTATGACGAGAGGTTTCAGCCGGCCTTCCGTTGCTGTTCAGCCCGCACATATTCCTCAAGATTATCCTTGATCTCGGTTACCCCGACGAGGGCATGCGGTCCGATAAAGACGGTCGGGATAGACCACCGGGTATTGTTGACCCCGTACTCGCGGTTCATGGCAAGGAAGGTATTAAAGTTGTTTTTGTTCTCATTCACTTCCAGCGAATCGATCGGGAAGTCAGGATACCGGGCCTGGATATCGTCAAGGAAGGGTTTCACTTTTTCACAGGCAGCGCAGCCGTTTCCATAAAAAAAGAAGGCGGAAAAGGTACTGTTCGTACCCGCAGGTACCTTCACGGACAGGGACGCGGTCACACCGGGGGATGTGTTTGCTGCGGGAGTCGCCTCCCCGGTCGGAGCGGGAGGCACCTCCGCGGACGGGGACCCGGGCCGGAGATAGCCCCCCATGAAGAGCACGACCCCGACGAGGACCACTGCCAGGAGGGCGCCTGCGATCAGGATTTTTGAAGACGGCAGACCGGCAAGGACATTCCCTGCCCCGTCGTCTGCACTGCGAGCCTGTTTTTTATCCGCTTTCATGCCTGTTTTTTTCGCCATAGTAGACCGTCACGCCAGGTTTGTCCTGTACAAAATAACCCGTATCGGTCATAAAACCATGCTCCCTTCATCAGCGGGACCCGGGGATCCGGCCCTGCCCGGACTGCGATGCCATAGGGAAATGGCTGCACCGGAGGGATCGTGTGTCGCCATGAGCCGGGGTAAAAAAACGACATCTTTTTAAGAGATCGCGATCTATCGCAGTGCTGCCCGTCCGGTACGACGGGGAATGAGGGAGATCGTTGAACCAGGGTTTTATTGGTTGTCTGGGAATCGTCCTGCTGGTCCTCTGTTCAGGATGCCTGCAGCCACCGGGCTCCTCGTCCGTTCAGCTGACGCCTGCACTAACCCCGTACGTCACGGCGCCGGTTGTCCTGACGCCCGGGAGCACGGCCACCGTCTCTCCTGCAGTGACGACCCGGGTCATGACCACGACAAAGACACCAACACCCTCCCGGACACCGACTGTTACGCCAGCCGTCCCGGTACCGGTAACGCCGGAACCGGCTTCCTATCGCTGCACGGGCGATTCCTGCGGGACGCTCACGATCAGGTTATCGTGTAACCCGAAGATGCAATTTAAGCGCGTGGCAATCCTTAAGATAAAAAATGCCGGTAACACGAGCGAGGTAACGGCAGCCGTGGCGGCAATGGGTAACAATTTCGAAGAGGTCCTGCCCGATGGTTCGGTCATCCCGATCCAGGCGAACCCCGGCAGGTACACGCTCGTCCTCCTCGATGCAAATAACCTGCCGGTACCCGAGATGGGACGGACCGAATCGATCAGGACCACCTCCGTGCAGACGGGTAAAACGACCAGGATCGTCTTCACCGAGGACTGCTGACGGTACCCCGCTCCCGTACCTTTTTTTATATTCCCCGCACCAATACCGGGTATGGACAGGCCCATAAACGGTGTCATCGTAAAACAGTTACGGACCATCCCCGACGAGCGGGGGTGGCTCATGGAGATCCTGCGGTGTGATGACCCCCAGTTCCTGCAGTTTGGCCAGGTGTACCTTTCAACCGCGTATCCGGGCGTGGTCAAGGCCTGGCATTACCACAAGAAACAGACCGATAACTTCACCTGCGTCAAGGGAATGATGAAGGTCGCCCTGTATGATGCCCGGAAAAAATCCCCGAGTTTTGGGCAGCTCACCGAACTCTTCATCGGCGAGAAGAACCCGGCCCTCATCACCGTCCCCCCCGGGGTGTACCACGGGTTCAAGGCCATCGGGCCGGAGACGGCGTTCTTCATCAGCGTCCCCACCCTGCCGTACGATTACCAGCACCCGGATGAATACCGGCTCCCGCCGGATTCGCCGGAGATCCCGTATGACTGGGGACTGGCCCCCGGGCTGAAACACGGGTGATTTTTGTTCATGAACCTTCTTGTCACGGGCGGCGCAGGCTTTATCGGGAGCAACTTCATCCGGCATATGCTCTCTGCCCACCCGGAGTGCGCGGTCATCAACCTCGATGCCCTCACCTATGCCGGCAACCGGGAGAGCCTCCGGGACGCTGAATCAAATCCCCGCTACACGTTTGTCCATGGGGATATCGGTGACAGGGTCCTCGTCAGTTCCGTCATGGAGAAGCACCGGATCGACACGGTCGTGCATTTTGCCGCGGAGAGCCATGTGGACCGCTCGATTGCGGATCCCTCCGTGTTTGTGAAGACCAACGTCCTCGGGACCCAGACCCTCCTGGAAGCGGCACGGGTCCAGAACGTGGAACGGTTCATCCACATCTCAACGGACGAGGTGTACGGGAGTACCCTCGAGGGGTCCTTCCAGGAAACGGACCGCCTCACCCCCTCGAGCCCGTACGCGTCCAGCAAGGCCGGATCCGACCTTCTCGCCCTCTCGTACCATACCACGTTCGGGCTCCCGGTCATCGTCACCCGGTGC
>CAZCZK010000156.1:0-346 GCA_964503195.1 uncultured Methanoregula sp. | reverse complement strand
TCTTTGTCACGAACCTCCTTCGCGGAAAAAAAGTGCCGGTGTACGGGACCGGGAAGAACGTCCGCGACTGGATCCACGTGGAGGATCACTGCCGGGCGGTCGACTTCCTGCTTAAGAAGGGTCATGCCGGGGAGATCTACAATATCGGGGGCGGGAACGAGCGGACCAACCTGGAGATAACCGGGATGATCCTGCGCCTCTTAAATAAAGACCAGTCCTCGGTCCGGTACGTCACGGACCGGCCGGGCCATGACCTCCGGTATTCCCTGGACTGCACCCGGCTTGAACAGCTTGGCTGGAAACCCTCCCGGTCCTTTGAGGAGGGACTCGTTGATACGGTAGCCTG
>CAZCZK010000155.1:0-4754 GCA_964503195.1 uncultured Methanoregula sp. | reverse complement strand
ACGCATTCCTCTCAGAGGAGAAGACTCCTTTTTCCTTTGGTAACCATCGTCAGGTCCAAGGTTGTCGGCATACGATCTGAATATTGTATCAGACAATTTTTTAAAAAAAAGTACCGGGAAATGATTGGATTTGTCAATGGAATGTGAAAAAGAGTTGATCTCAGGGCTTTGCAGCCAGGTCAACATCCTCTTTTTTGATCGTCTTTCTGCCCGCGTGCTCAGCGAGCTTGTTGGCTTCCTTGGTCAGCTGGGCGATGTATTTCTCAGCCTTGATCACGAGTGCTTCTGCTGCATCGCTTCCCACTCTTTCGGCTCCATTCTTCTTTGCAATCCTTACAACTGCGGCGATTGGTAAATCTGCCATGTTTCTTACCTCAAAAAGAAAGTTAATTGGAGGCTATATATACTTTCCGGAAAAAATGCCCAATTTATCCAGCAATACGATATCGGAACGCATGCTGCAAAGCAAGAGGAAATCGGAGTTCAGAATTTCGCAGAATATTTTTTAAACCGTTTAAATCGTTTTTTTGGATAAAAAACGGATATTCAGGGATTTGAATTTATTCCAACAAAGATGCTGCGAGCAATAGCGCATTGGCATAATTTGGTGAGGCGCGCGAACTATCCACGAAAATTCTGCTGATATTTACAACAGGCGCGCCATGCCCATATCCGCCCCCAAGGAACGTGAGGGTACGGAAAACAAGGTTGCCGGATATTCCGTCCGGCGCGATGATGAGTCCGCAGGTTTCCACCGCATCCTCTATCAGGATCTCGCAATGGGTGGCGTCTCCCAGCCGGGCAACGAGTTCCGCTTCTGCCATGCTTGCATCTACCTGCGGGTGCCGCCCGATATCTCCCAGTCTGCCCCCGGATAGGACACCGGTTTTTTCCGAAAGACCAAATTTTTTTGCAATAATCCGGCCTTTTTGTATCAGTTCCAGTTTTTCTGCAACCGTCCACCCTTCATCGACACCGACCGGCGTCAGAAGGAATTTTTTCCCGTGTACGGTCTCGAGGAGGGCTATGCGCTCGAGATGGTCAACATCCATAGCCACCTTCAGGGCCTGAAGGGTCGAATTCGACGGGAGCGTTCCCCGTACCGCCGCGTCTATCTTCCCGCTCACCAGATCATCGACGAGAAGCTGTTCCGGGTGGGGATGTTCGGAAAAATGCACGTTCTTTTGAGCGGTTTTTATGTCAGCAACCCCGGGGCAGCAGTAACAGATCGTCTCAAACGGTCCGCTGACACGGTTGGCACTCGCGATCACTTTGTCCGGGTCTTTGGCTATCCCGATGCCGATGCGTTTCAGCGCCCCTGACATGAAATATCCTCTTGATCGATATGCAGGATCCCATTATCGATGAAATCGAAGACCTGTGTGTCTTTTCCCTGGTAATGGATCCGCAGTTCCCTCGTATTGTTTACCGTCCCGATCTCCTTTGCGGTCATGCCAACACCGTCAAAGAGCCTGATAAGTTCGGCCACGTGCTCTTTTTTTGCGGTCACGATAAAACCCATGCCCGGGTACATCCGGACCCACAGTTCGAACGTCAGGTTGTTCTGTTCAAGGTTCGGTTTTGGGATCTGCGCAAGGTCGATATCAGCCCCTTTCCCGCTCACCTCTAAGAGCATCCCGAGGGTTCCGATAATACCCGGGTTACTGATGTCTTTTCCCGCGGTGACGAGATGTTTTTTCCCGATCTCTTCCATAACAGCGATCTGTGCCCTCACATCGGCAGCAGGCTTCATGGTCACCGAGTCCCAGTTGAGCGCACATGACGGGTGGACGCGCCCGTTCAGGTCGATTGCAGCGACAACGCTGTCCCCCTCCTGAGCCGTGTGACTATAGATGATCGAGTCAAGCCGGGCAGACCCGAGTATCGACACATCGATAACGCTGTAGGGAGCATCGGGGTGAAGGTGTCCTCCGACAATCGGGACGGCGAACTGCGCTGATGCGTCATGCATTCCCTTCACGACCTGTTCCTGAACCGTGGTCTTGGCAATGGAAAAAATATCCACCATGGCGAGCGGGTGACCGCCCATGGCAGCAATGTCGTGGATATTGACGAGCACCGAACAGTATCCCGCCCAGTAGGGGTCTGCATCCATCAGTTTGCTCCAGATGCCATCTGCTGCAAGGAGGAGTGCTTCGCCATGGTGTTCAATTACCGCAGCATCCTCCCCGAATGCTGCGACCACATGCGGGGCGTCAATTTTCAGTGCCTTAACCATCTCACCGATGGCATGTTTCCTCTTGACGCCCTCGTATTCCCGGACTGTTTTTGCAATCGTTTCTGTGGAGCAGCTGTGGAACACGGCATCACCTAAAATGGGTATCGGATAATTTTTTTCGTGTAAGGTAGTTTCGTTTCATCAGTGATAATTTATTTGATAGTGGGTCAACGTGTTTGTATGGACTGGGCTGAGAAATACCGTCCCGCTCATCTCGCCGATATCGTCGGCAACTCGACAGCGGTACGACAGATAGCAGACTGGGCGAAGACCTGGACGCGGAAGTCACGCCCCCTGCTCCTCTACGGTAAGCCCGGTATCGGCAAGACCTCCAGCGCGTGGGCACTCGCACATGACCTGGGATGGGAGGTGATCGAGCTGAACGCGAGTGACCAGCGGACCGCGGCTGTCATTGAACGGATAGCCGGTGTCGGGAGCACAACTGCGAGCCTCAGCGGCGCTTCCCATAAACTGATCGTTATTGACGAAGCGGACAACCTCCAGGGTACTTCGGACCGCGGCGGTGCAAAAGCGATTGTAGACTGCATAAACCGGGCACAGCAGCCGATGATACTGATCGCAAACGACCTCTACGGCCTCTCACCGGAGATACGGAGCCGGTGTGAGCCCGTCCAGTTTAAAGCTGTGCAGGCACGCTCCATTGTACCCCGGCTCAAATATCTCTGTTCAGCGGAGAAGGTCTCCTGCAGTGAAACTGCACTCCGTGTCATCGCCGAGAGTGCGGAAGGGGATATACGTTCGGCGGTTAACATGCTCTATGCCTCATCAATCGGGAGGACAACCCTTGACGAGGATCAGGTCCACACATCGCAGAAGGATGAACGGGTCTCGATTTTTACCCTGATAACAGCACTGTTTGGCAGGAATCCGGATGAGGAGTTGATGCGACTCTCCCGCGATGTGGATGATACGCCGGAGACCATCGAACAGTGGGTAGAGGGCAGCGTGCACCTGATCCCTGATAGATCCGGCATCGTTTGTGCCTATCAATATCTGTCACGCGCTGACGAATATCTCGGCTATACCTACCGGCGCCAGTACCACACCCTCTGGCGCTATGCAACCGCAATCATGCTTCTCGGTGTTGCGGATGCCACCGGGGGAAAAGGTCTCCACGCGCGTATCATGCCTCCAGAACGCTGGCAGAAGATGTCCACTGCAAAGAAACAGAAATCGATCCGTATCTCCACTCTGAACAAGGTTGCCGGCATGATGCACATGCCCCAGAGTACCCTGCGTGAACACTATCTCGGGACGGTTTCCCGGCTTATTGAGTATGATCCTGCAGGATTTGCCCGCGATCTGTCTTTCGATGCAGACCAGCTCAATTTTTTCCTGTCTGACCGGGCCCGATCAGCTGGCATCATCAAAGCACTTGTCCAGGAAGAAAAAGAGATAGAAAAGCAGCTGATAAAAGAACGTGAGAAAAAGGCAAAGGAGGAGAAGAAGAAAAAACCAGAACCGGTATCGGAGCCTCAGAAAAAAGACCTCTCTGTTTCTGAATCACCGGTTACCCCGATTGAACAGACGGAGAAAAAATCAACGGGAAAGACTCAGTCGACTCTGTTTGACGGGTTCTAAACGACAGACATACCGGTGGAGTATCACGCCGCAGTCAATTTTTTCTCCGCCGTTTCCAAAGAATTCAAAACCCAGATGATAGACAATGAGATCGCAGCTGACTTCTTCTGCAAGCGTGATCAGGGGCGGGATCATCTCGAGGGCAGGACGAATCGCATAGATAACATCAGCACCCCGGTAGAGGGAAATGTCCGGTTCAAAGATATCATCTCGTGTGAAAGCAAGACATCCCGGGACGGGTATTTCTTTTATATCGGTACTGCGGAGCAGAATCCCGGCACTGGCAAGGATCTCTGCAGCATATGTGTTCTTCCCGATCCCGACCTCAATGGCGTGTGAATAGGTTCCGGCGATATACCTGCCAATACAGGTCTCAATATGTTTATACTCGTCCATTCCAACAGAATATGGCAATGCATATCCATATTTTTTGGGATACCTTATCCCCCCCCGGCTTCCAAGTGCCGGTCTCGCGTCTTATATCCTCCATTCTTGATGTGAAGACAACGGTAACGGAGAACCCTGTGCGTATCATGGGATATGTAACTGCCCGGCATCAGGTGGATGCCCAGGCACTTCTGGACAGTGTCCAGGCATATAAGCACCGGCATGGGATCCCTGAACCTGTTCTCCTGGTCGTGCACCAGGATCTGTTCAGGAACGGGAACAGCTTTGTTTTTGGTCTGGCCCGCGAGTCCGTTGGTGCGGGGGTCGTGTCAACATCCCGCCTCGGGAATAGCTATTATGGCAGGGAGGAGAGTGACGAGGATTATATCGACCGTATTGCCAAGGAAGGGGCACACGAGATCGGGCACCTCCTCGGTCTTCCACACTGCACTGATCGGGAATGCGTTATGTTCAAACCAGATACGCTGGACGAGCTGGACCGGAAGAAAAAAGTGCTCTGCCCGTC
>CAZCZK010000154.1:0-4773 GCA_964503195.1 uncultured Methanoregula sp. | reverse complement strand
GATTCGGGGGTTTGTCTGGGATTCGACGCTGAGCAGTACTAACAAAGACACTCTTCTTACACAACTGGCGAACAGCGAACGATCAAACCGCGATTCAACATCCAGCGATCTCGTGTTCCTCTTTACCGGAAGGAATCTTGACGGTAATGCTATTGGGAATGCTGTTGAATATTCTAACGGGGTCCAGGAATTGTCTGCGTATTCACTCGCTGAAATGGTTAATACCGGTGAGACAACCTATACCGCCTCAAGTACTCAAAGACCTGTTCTCATCGCACATGAACTCGGCCACAATTTCGGAGGGATGCACGAATACCTGGAGTCGGGACTGGGTGGATACCCATATTATGTACCTTCATATGCCCGGGCTACCTGGTATTTCCAGGCGCCCTACGTGGAATATCGCAAGACGGCATTAATTGCGCCATTTTACGGAGATTCCATGGTTCTTGAATTTTCATCTCCGGTAACCGGTCATGGAGATACTTCCCATGATAATGCCCGGAGGATCAGCGAAGTTAAATCAGCTGTTGCAGCATATCGTTAAACGGACGCTGATTATCGATGAGAGGGTACCTGTACGTTGTTATCGGAGGTCTGATAATCGGTATTCCCATTCTCATCCTGTTTTTTTCGCAGATAGTTGTCAAGCCTGCCGATGGTATACAACCGATCAGCAATGATATTCATGGCACGGTACCGCTTTCATCATCGGCTATCAATCCTGGCCCCATGGTATCCGATACGCCACGGATCATTCTCAATGACGACCGTAACAGGTCATTTTCTCTTGATATATTCCTGTATAATTCAAATCACACCTTATTACGCGAGGAGAACATGTGGGTACCCTCGGGAGTCGGGAACGTTACCGAGATAATGAACCATGAAGTAAACGGAACGTATTTTCTGAAATTTATCGTCAATGAAAATGTATCATGGGAATTTGAGGCTGATACGGTATCGAATTATATGTTTGTTATCCACCCGAATGAAAGCATCACCAAGGAAATATCGGGATTTATCAGTTGAATCACGTACATTTTCCGGGTATTTCCTTTATGAAAAAACCGCTGGGCGATTTCACAATAAAAAACGGATCGCGATTGATACGGATCTATTTTTAATCGGGATCATGATCGCGATTGGAATTATAAAACCGGATCCTGGTTTTACAATTGATTGCAGCAGCCCAGCCCTCAGCCGCAAAGGCATTTACATTCGTCCCGAACAGCACAACTCTGCAAGAGGGCGTAACGACCACAACAACTTAAAAATACCCTAAATTAGCCGGTCGTGATACTCAATGAAAATGGAATTTCTCTGGAAAAACCGGAATAACCATTTTTTTGTAAAACAACAAGGAATTGATTTCGAATGAATCAATATCAGGAAAAAAAAGGCAAAATCAAGTTCCATCTCATTTTCCTTTTTTATTTTATTGCATTCTCATGTTTAATAACGACAGCCAGCGCCGGGGCACCACCCCCGGATAGCAGGCCCGGATATCTGCTTCCGAATCTTTATGCTCCCTATATAAATCAGTCAACTGGGGACTGTTTTAATGTAACAGATCAATTCCCAACCAATCGATCCTTTCGATCCCCTCCATTTTTTTTAAACATGTCAGAAAATTATGCCTTCATGAACATTTCCTGTGAACGGACGGGTGAACGATACGTATCTGAAGTCTGGTATTTTACAGACTGGGATGAGTTTATTACGCAGAGGGAATCCCTTTTCAGGTATCTGATCCAGCACGGGACTATGTCCAACGTTTCACTGGATCTTTCTGAAGAACTTGCCCGAATAAATAATACTTACATATCCGGATTTAAAACCCGACAAATCAATGCAATTCAATATGAAGATCCTACAACATCGGGATATTTTGTCATCTTTTCTACGAATTTCTTTCCGGGACCAAATTATTTTATTGTATATTATGGTGTTGTTGAACCTACGGATTTAAAGGAACACAGTACCCAATTGGAGACTCTCATAACTACGGTTATCCCTAATTTTCTTGAAGGTGAGTCCTATGTTTTCAATCCGGAATTTCCTATGGCGTCACAATCGACCCCTTTCCCGACCGGTCTGTTCTTTATCGCTGTTATAGTTGTGGTGTTCATCAAGTCATTGAATGGCCGGTGATGAGCAGTATCAACCATTTCTTGCGACAGTGCCGGGAATTGTGGAGCTGATCACAGGGATGGGGGGATAACCCCTTTTTTCCATCGAAGACCCTCAAAAACGGGGGGTAAAGACCCCTAAGGAAAACAAGCCCTATACGGGCTCCTTTTCTCCCTCCTGTGCCCGGTCCCATACCGAAAAAACCCGTAAAACTGTCCTTTTCCGTTCCTGTGGAGAATATACTCTATAATCGCTCCGTTTGTAAAAATACGGCAGAATTGCACCTCGTATAAACGCCACCAAAGGCCCTTAAATCGCCCCGGTTTTTGCCACGTATTTTACCCCATCCGGGTCCCGAAACGGCCACCGGAACGCGATTATGAAGGTCGATTTCTCCGAGGGAGGTTTCAAAAATAGGGAGAAAATGGGGAATTCCGACACACCATTACGGATTGCACGGGAAAACCCAGCTCAACCCACAAGCAGGAGCAGCCGGTCAATCACATCGCGGGCCTGCGCCTGATCCATCCTGCGGTACAGCACAACGGCGTCCCTGTCATCGGGGATTGCCTGAAGGAGCTCGCGAAGGAACGGGAACATCTGAAGCAGTTCGCCAAGATACCGAATATCAACTTCCGTGCCACCAGCATCCGGGTCGAGAAGCGCGAGAATGTCGGCCTTGTCCTTGCGCAACTTACCCTGTTCCCATTCCGCATCATTTGATGTGCCGCTTCGGAGCCGGAATGAACGGTCCCATGCCGCTTTCAGCTTGAAGATCAGGAGCAGCGTGCGTTCTGGTATCACGACCGGTGAACCGGGACGAATCTCCCGAACTTCGGTATGACCATCGAGCAAAGAGAAGGGGCACTCTTCCGTTCTTCCTTCGAACCGGCAGATATCCTCGCGGGATCCAAAATCGATCAGGATCTCGCCTTCCGGACTATGTTTGGCCACGGTATTCGGGATAAGCGGGTGCCGCCGGTGAGTAAACCTCCGTTCGTCCCGCAGGTATTTCATGAGATGGTGGCGAGCTCTGCTATTGGTGACGAGATCGATATCGACCGAGCCGTACCACGGATTATAACAATACAGTGCCCAGCCTCCGATAAGGACTGTAAGCGGGTCTCGTTCACTCTCGCCACGGGCCTGCACCCACCGGAATATCTCGATCAATTCCTCTCGTGATGCATCGATGACCGTTCGTGCAGCACTATAATCCACCATAAATCTCCACCAGTTTCTGCGTTACGTCGCGACCTGCATACCCGAGGCCGGCACAATCAAGAAGCGCCTGTGAGGGAGAGACCACCCAGACCCCGTTCACGGAGAACGTCCTGCGATCAGTAAAGGCATCCCGGTCTGGCGTATAGATCCGCACAGCGATCCCGCCCTCGTTCTGCACGTCAAACATACTGGTAAGCGTGGCACTATCCTTTTTATCCAGATACAGATACACCGAATCGTGCCGGGCGCTATACTGCGTGTAGATCTCACCTGCTGTGAAACTTGAAAACGCACACGGGATCCGATGCTCTTCACCGACAAGGCAGATCTCTTGCGCGAGCGTAATGGGATTGTCGGCAGCGATGTGAATCTCCTGAGAGAAGAGCCGCTCGAACGGGCGCTCCCAGGCAACGCCATTGAGAAGTTTATTGATGTCAGTGATCTTTACATAGCCCCCGGTAATGGATACAATCCCTTTTTCCATGAGGGCCCGGATAGTCGCATGGGCCCAGCCGTAGGAGACTTTCGACCCGATGGCGAGCTGCCGGATGGAGGTCTCATTTATCTTCAGAAGATACGAGATGACCTGCCAGGATTTCGGGGATGTAAGTTTCACCGGGACGGTCCCGGCCTTTTCGCTGGCAGCCTCTGCAACATTCATTTCAGCGGGCAGCTTAATGAGGCGCATACCCGTCTTCTCTGCGGCTTGGACTGCTTCTTTTGTTATTCGCTTCCCGACGATGACGAATTCAGTGTTGCGGGTGCTCACATGATCAGCATCCAGGAGCAGTTTCAATAATCCCAGTTGCGAGAGTTCGGCGAGCCTCACGATCCGCTTGAGCTCAACGATGAACGTCTTTTTGCCATCGTTAATAACGAGATCAAACCGTATGGGGTATTTGTCACTGGGCGAACTCTCCTGATGTATCACAGCGTTGCCGGAAAATCCCAGCTCTGTCCGAAGCAGATCAATCAGCTGAGGATCATTGGGTGAAAGCGCTATCATATGCATTATCATTATTCACTGATACGTTTATAAAGTTATCAGTGATATGGGCATATCCGCAATTTGTGATACTACAGGGAAGTTATCAGTGATAGCCGGTCGCGGAGCGGTGCGAGCACGGCGTAGTCGTGCGAAGCGTGCGACGCGGGCGGCGATCTTCCGCTGATCGGTTGACACGTGCACGCTCGGTCATGTTCGTCTCCACGGGCCCGCACCCGTTCCGCTCACATCACCTCGCTGTTTTTCGGAGTATCCTGTTGGCAGGAAGACGCCCCTGGCTTGTCGCGGTGCTCCGGCGCCAGCGGCTGCTAGGGCCCGCTCCTCACACCACGCTTCGCATCGTTTTCGTCGCTGTTGATGCGAAAACGTAGACACTCAGTGACTCGCTCGCACGACGCACAGGGGGCTCG
>CAZCZK010000153.1:0-4790 GCA_964503195.1 uncultured Methanoregula sp. | reverse complement strand
CACCGTTCAGGTAGATACCGATCTTATCCTTCCCGTCAGCATTCCAGTCACCGATGACCGGGATCCATCCGGCCGACCCGAACACATACGTTATATCACCGGTATTCCAGGTATAACTACCATCGTAATCAAGTTTCCATACATTGCTCGTCCGTGTTCCAACTTCATTTTGGGCATTGTTATTCCAGTCTCCGGTCAACGGGTTGGATCCAATCGTACCCAACGAAAACATCGGATCTCCTGCACCGTACGATCCATCACCGTTATAATCGATATAATAGACTCCGTTCAGGTAGATACCGATCTTCGTCTTCCCGTCAGAAGACCATTTCCCGACGACCGGCGACCACCCCTCACTGCCAAACGAGCAGCTCTCTCCGCTATCAAAATCCCCGTCCCCGTTCCTGTCGAGATACCATGCACCGTTGTTGTACACACCGACCTCGTCAAATCCGTCCGCATTCCAGTCCCAAATGACCGGGGTCCATCCTGCTGCGCCAAAGCCGTAATTCTTGTCGGCAGAATTCCATGACCCGCTGTTGTCGTAGTCAAGGTACCATGCACCGTTCCGATACGTACCAATCTCCGAGATCCCGTCACCATTCCAGTCACCAACAACCGGGAGCCATGATGGTGCACCAAAACCGGCATTCCGGTCCCCGGTATTCCAGACGCCATCCCCGTTCATGTCGATATACCAGCTGCCATCTTTGTAAATTGCTATTCGTGATGATATTCCGGATGATGATTCCTTTTCGTTATTCAGGGAATCCGCCGAAAAAACCGGATTGTCTGAAGATGATGGTAAGCTTGAAATCGGTCGCTGCACCTGACCTGATGCAGAAGGGTCCAGAAAATCAGAGGCGAACTCTGTCCGTGTTTGAGTCGTTCCTGTATCCGGTTGTTTGATGATATTATTGGTGTCTGTAACATCAATACTATTCAAATCCCGTAAATCAATTCCGGGAGCCATGATGGTATCATCAGCAGCCCCCGCACCAATGATCAGGGCACGCCCACTCAGCAAAACAATAAAACAACGAAGACCGTCATCGGATTTATACATTTGATCACCTCACCGCGCGAACTTTTCATGACCAGGTACCCGTTGGTCAGATGATCATTCGGGCATCTTGTCAGCATGCGTCTTTTCATTGTGCTCTATCTTTTTACTCAAATGAATAGGAGATATATCAGAATTAAAAGACTACATGATTTATACTATATTCGCTTTCCTTATCTAGATTATATCACGTATATATATAAATTCGTTGTTTTGATTCCAATATTTGGGGTGTGTTGTGATATCCCGAATTCAATTCACTCAGGTTCATAGAAACGCCCCTTCGAATAATTTTGAATTCATTCAGACGGTATTTTTCTCCAGAACGCTTGGACGGGTGTTTCACATTCATCGGGATTCAGACTCATGGTTTGAGACTATTGTACAAGACAACACACTCATCGATAGACAAGAACAACCTGAGTTTTTTATCGATCAACGTCTCGTATACCCGTGAGAAGGACCGTGTTCTCCACTACAACTGCACCCGCTGCCTGCTGCCGTACCTCATCGCCGTCACTGCTGCTTCCCCCATCGTGCAACCGGCTCCTCTGCTACCGGGAGAACCACAAGGAGATCCCGTTAACCTGAAACCGGGGGAACCCGGTTCAGGATCACCAGGAGAAAACTCTCAGGAGCTGGCGGGCACCGTGCAGTGCCGGTTATAACAGACCTCGCCGCTGGAGCAGGTATTCCCGCAGGATCCGCAGTTGTTTCTGTCCGTGCCAAGGTACACTTCGCATCCGTTTGCGATCCTATCATCGCAGTTTGCATAATCCGTTTTACACTGGGAGATGATGCACTCCCCCCCTGCGCAGAGCGACCCTTTTGCATTCGAAAGAGATGTGTCGCATTCCGTCCCGCAGGCCCCGCAGTTGCTCATATCCGTGTCCAGGTCAACGCACTCCTCACCGCACAGGGTTTCCCCGCTTTTTGCGCAGGCCGGGCCGCACCGGGCGTTCACGCAGATCTCCAGCTTCCCGCAGGTACGGCCGCAGACCCCGCAGTTTTTCTCGTCAGTGAAGAGATCACTGCAGGAACTGCCACAGAGGATATCGCCATGCTCGCAGGGAGACTCGGTGGGAATTGCTCCCACAGCAATGGTACTCGCCCCTTTTACGTACGCACCCGGCTCCAGGCACCAGCCGTTCTGGCAGGTATACCCGGACGGGCATCGGTATCCGCAGGACCCGCAGTTCCGGGCATCGGTCTGCAGATCACTGCACGTGCCGCTGCATACCACCCGGCCGGAGGCACAGGACGCGGCAGGCACGGCAGTGGTCGCGGGGATACCGGCTGAGACCGTTGTCGTCGTCGTTCCTGTCGGAGAAGGGGTTGGGCTGACAGGAGTCCTGACCTGCACTCCTGATGGCCCGCTGAACTTGCCGTTGATGCAGGTTTCACCATACGGAGCAACAAAACCGCAGGCCCCGCAGTTGCCGGCATCAGTTTCGAGATCGACACAGGTTCCGCTGCAGCTGGTCAGGTTTTCAGGACAGCCGCCGATCACCGGTAAAAAACCGGCACCTCCAGGTGCAGTACCGTTGCCCGTTGACCCCGCTGACAGAGGGAAACCGGAAATTACTAAAAATGCTGCCACCGCGAGAAGGAGAAGTATCCCGATTATTCCCAGCACCTTCACGGGGGATAACGCGATCCCGGTTTTCAGGGGGGCAGGAGAACGCACGGGCTGCTCCGGTGACGGCACAGGAATGGACGGGGGAGGTGAGACCTGAGGTGAAGGTGCAGCCCGCGGGGTGCCAGGTACGCTCTCCAACAACGGGGCGCCGCAGAAGGTGCAAAAATGATCGCCGGTGACGGTGTTTTTTTTGCATCGGGGGCAGGGCGGCATATTCGTGGTTCCTTGCTGAACTAGTCAGGTACGATAAAATGTATAGCAAACAGAAAAAAGGTTTCGAAAAATTCCTGCGGGAAAAGCCAGGGGCTGGGCCGGCAGATGGATCCGGTCTGCATGCCGGTATCTATTTTTTAAGAGATGTCTCAATCACCACTAGATTGTGTGCTGTAAATCTGCCTTTCCAATAATAATCATCTGCAGCTGCTACAAACAAATCCGTCTGGTTTTTTGTAAGCCTGATCTCGTCTCCCAGTTCAAGACAGAATGGTTTTATATCCGGAATTTTTAAATAGACTTGTCCATTATATCCGGACGTTGATTGGTATCTCTTTAGCAGGCTGCTCATAAGTGTACGATTTAAATCTTCTATCTCTCGGGACGAGAGGCCCCAGTGCATCCTTTGATTCCATTCTGCTAAAAAGCTCTGAAAATGAATAAAAATAATCTGGTCTCCCGGTTGTGATGGTAATGTCCCACTTGATACAGTTGTGGGAAAACTACTGTTTGGGATCGCGTTCGTGAATTGCGTTGGTATAATAGAAGAACTCCCCTCTGTCACAGTTGGTTGTTTCATGGAACACCCGGAAATTAAAATCACTGCAATCATGATAAATGTCAGGGCAATCAAAGTAAGAGATTGCCTTCCCCTAAGTTGTGTAAACGAAAATGAACACTCATTCATGTGATACAAGAGATCTGTATACTACGCTGAATATGTTATCATGTATTTTTCATTTTTCTGCACAACATGCCGAAATTCCTTATTTGTTTCTTCCGCATCCCGAACCCTGATAAAACCCCGTAACTGATTTAGCTGATTCTTTGAAATAACCGACCGAACGGGATAGTCTCAATCCTTAACTACCCGACCGTGACATTAATCATGCGTTCACCATAGTCAACAGCCGGGCCACCAGTCCTGCAACGAAGCTCAGAAATTCTTCTATCGTCAATCCCGATACTAAACCGGTATAGTCCTGATGGCAAGGAAGGACTCGCGTGAATGGTAACAACTGCCGGAAATTCAGTATATGACTTCACCGTGAACTCCGAAGGGTTAAAAGACAGAGTCAACGGGGTTTGTGTTGAAGTGAACCTGACTGTCCCGGGACTAACATCCGCTGTATACTGATAGGTTATATTGATTTGTTTTTGCTTTCCACGTTCAATCTGGATAGAACAATTGTCGATTGATAAAATATCAATCGAAGGTAGTGGTTTATGGAATGCCAGTTTACTCTCCCGATAATAGACATCCGCTGCCGCGGCAAACATTTCCGTCTGGTTTTTTGTAAGACCGATCTCATCGCCCAATTCAAGGCTGAATGTTTTTATATCCGGAATATCCCAATCGAAACCTCCCTTATATCCGGGTCCTTTCTGATATTTCATCAACAGGCCGCTCTTTAGCGTACGATTATAATCTTCTATCTGCTGTGCAGAGAAGCCCCAGTGCATTTTTTCATTCCAGTCTGTCAAAAAGTTCTGAAAATCAACAATAATTACCTGATTTCTCGGTTGTGACGGCATTGTTTCGACAGGGATCGGTGTAGGAATACGGCTTTTTTGGATCTCGTTTGTAAATTGCACAGTCCGGTTATCTGAAAAATTCTTGCTTTCCCCGGTTTTCGGTTCCCCAGTGCATCCGGTAGTAAACATCATTCCCACTATTGTCAATGTAAGGGCAATCACCAGAAGCATTCGCCTGTTCCTTCGGTTGTGTAAAATAAATTGATGATAAGTCACGGATAAAATAATTCGATGTGATAGGATAAATATTTTTTAAATATTTTTTATAAATCAATACACAAGGCATCAGACTGCGTGATCGATTCTTCCGCATCCCGAACCCTCATAAACCACCATAAC
>CAZCZK010000152.1:2359-4808 GCA_964503195.1 uncultured Methanoregula sp. | reverse complement strand
CCGATCTCGTTGTTGGCGTACATAATGGAGATGAGAATAGTCTTGTCCGTGATTGCCTTCTCGAGGTCGCCCGGGTCAACGAGGCCGTACTGGTCGACCGGGAGGTACGTTACGGAAAATCCCTCTTTCTCCAGGTGTTCGCAGGTGTGGAGAACCGCGTGGTGCTCGATTGCCGAGGTGATGATATGGTTCCCCTTCTTCCGGTTCGCAAAGGCAACCCCCTTGATCGCCCAGTTGTCTGACTCGCTCCCGCCCGAGGTGAAGTAAATCTCGTCGGGATCGGCACCGAGCGCCTTTGCAACCTGGAGCCGGGCGGCATCGATCGCCTTCTTCGAATCCCGGGCAATGCTGTAGATCGACGAGGGGTTGCCGAAGTGCTCGGTATGGTAAGGCGCCATGGCCTCTGCCACCTCCTTCCGGACGTACGTGGTCGCCGAATGGTCCATATAGATGATGCGTTTCTCTCCCATAGATCGCGTTTCCGTGTATCCTGATATCTGCGCTTGTCGTGAGATTATTCTTTCCCTGCACCGGGCATTGCTCGCGGAGGTTGCCATGACGGGGTGCCGGGATACGGTCACTCCCGCAAGATATTTGGGCTGACCGGTCAAATCACAATTGTGAATACAATGTATTATGTCAGGACTCATAAAAACGTTAAGGTTGTGAGATAATGGAAGCCCCCTGCCAGAAGATCGTGTGGGACGTCCTGCCGGCCATCCGGGCTGCGATAGCAGTCGAACTGGTCCGGCATGGGGTGTCCCAGGTTGATGCCTCGCGGATGCTGGAGATCGCTCCCTCAGCCGTCTCCCAGTACCTCTCCGGGAAGCGCGGCTACCGGATCGAGTTCGAGAATGATGTGAAGAGATCGATCGAGCTCCTTGCCCGGGACCTCAAGGACAAGAAAGAGGTCAACCTGGTACAGCGCACCTGCGATATCTGCCGGCAGCTGCGCGAGGGGGATGACGGGTGTGCCGGGCCGTCCGGGCCGCGCTGCGGGTCGTAACGGTGCCGGACAACTCGGGAGAGACTTTTTTTTAAACCTGTCATGACCGCCCGGACAAAACACGAGGAACTCAGGAAGATCATCGCAGTGCATGGCCCGATGCTCGTCGCTTACTCGGGCGGCGTTGACAGCACGCTCCTTGCGGCCGTTGCCCGGGACGTATGGGGGAATAAGAGCCGGTCGGTCCTCCTCGACAGCCCGGTCGTGCCCCGGGCTGCCGTTGCCGGGGCCAGAACCCTTGCGGGCGAGCTCGGTCTTGGACTGGATATCATTGAAGTCCCCCACATGGCGCATGCAGAGTTCTGTAATAATCCCGCCGACCGCTGCTATCACTGCAGGAAGATCTCGGCAGGTTACTTGAGACAACGGGCAGAAGAGCTCGGGCTTGCCTGCATAGCAGACGGGATCAACGTCTCGGATACGGGCGAGCACCGGCCGGGCCTCAGGGCATCCACGGAAGCGGGGATCGTGCACCCCTTCATTGAAACAGGGATCACCAAACAGGACATCCGGGACATTGCCCGCATGCTCAACCTTCCGGTCTGGCAGAAGCCTTCCGCAGCCTGCCTCGCGTCCCGCATCCCGTACGGGGACCGCATCACCAGAGAAAAACTCCGGATGATCGAAGAGGCCGAAGGGTACCTTGCCGGGCTCGGCATCGGCCAGCTCCGGGTACGGCTGCACGGGAACCTTGCCCGCATCGAAGTACATAAAGAGGACCGGAAGAAAATACTGGAGCAGCACCCGGCTATTGCGGAAAAATTCAGGTCCCTCGGCTTTGCCTATATCACCATCGATCTCGAGGGGTACCGCAGCGGCAGCATGGACGAAGTGCTCTAGAACGTGCAAAGGAGGGATAAATGTATAAAAAACTCCCCTGTTTACGGGTTGACGGCGTGACGTGCGAAAAGGGAGAGCACGAAGTGATCGAGGAGGTCCCCCTGGCCCTGTTCGTCAACGGGCGGCACGCGATGACAGCGATGATGAGCGAGGTGCAGCTCGAGGAGTTTGTGACCGGTTACCTCTACACGGAGCAGATCATCAAGGGCATTGACGAGATCGAGTCCATCCGGATCGAGAAGAACCGGGTGAGTGTCATAACAAAGAACCTCTTCAAGGTGCTGGGGCCAAAAAAGACGATCCTCTCCGGGTGTGGGGGGAGCACGTCCTTTATCGATACCGCAAAACTCCCGAAGATTTCGTCAGACTATACCATCAGCACTGCCGATATCCGCAGCGCAGCAAAAGCCGTCCTGAATTCCGAACTCCACACAAAAACGGGCGGGATCCATATCGTTGCCCTGCTGGACAAGGCAAAGGTCCTCGCGGTCTCCGAGGATATCGGGCGGCACAATGCCCTTGACCGCGTTATCGGGTTCGCGCTCCGGAACTCTGTCGATCTCCCGAAGACCTGGGTCCTCGTCTCCGGGCGAATCTCATCCG
>CAZCZK010000152.1:0-2349 GCA_964503195.1 uncultured Methanoregula sp. | reverse complement strand
TGATCGCGGGCATCCCCATCATCGTCTCCCGCGGGGCCACCACCACGCTCGCCGTGGAAACGGCAGAGAAGACCGGCCTGACCGTTGTCGGGTTTGCCCGGAGCAGCAGGATGGTAGTCTACACCCATACCCAAAGGATAGCAGTGGCAGACACCGCAGCAGGTACGTCAGCGGCCCAGTGAGTGCCGGAGCCGGCAGAGCTGGCACAGATCCCCGCTGCACGGGTCGCCGCACTCCCGGCAGGTATCGATCGGCTCCCCCACTCTCTTTTTTTGAAAAGCCGTCTCAACGATCTTCTTGTTCCCGAGGAGCCGGAGCATGGTGCCGGGGTGCCGGTATTCAATGCCGGCGAGCAGGGAGCGCACCTCCCGCCGCAGGGCATGGACCGCATAGGGACATTCCGGGAGCTCTTCCCAGATCCCCTGCACCATGAGGTACGTTGCGATCTCCTTTTCCTGCACATACATCAGCGGTTTGATCCGGGGGATGAACCGGCCACCGGAGTCTGCGCCTGAGTTCCGCACAAGCCGCATGAGGTCGCCCCGGAGCACATTCATGAGCACCGACTGGGCCTCGTCATCGAGGTTGTGGCCGGTTGCCAGCTTTGTTGCCCCGGCCCGCTGCGCTCCCACAACGAGCGCCTTCTTCCGCAGGATCCCGCAGATGCTGCAGGCCTGCGGTTCGTGTCCTTTCAGGATCGTGTCGAGGGAATCGCCGAAGAGCTCCCCAAAAGAGACGGTGTGGTGTTCAACCCCGAGTCTCTGGACAAGGTCCACGGCGGACCTGACGGTTGCTTCGCGATACCCGGTGATGCCCTCGTCAATGGTGACTGCCACGAGCCGGAGGTCTTTTCGGGACCCAAAGAGCCCGTGGAGGAGGAGAAGGAGGGCGGTGCTGTCCTTGCCGCCGCTCAGGGCAACCGCAACGCAGTCTCCCGCGACGACCTGCTGCTGCGAGGCGATCGTCCCGGCAACCCGCTGTTCGAGATCGGCTACAAGATGGGGGCCGCAGAGGTACCGGTCGACGGGGCGCTGGTGGATCACGGCCGGTTCCCCGCAGAGTATGCAGGCCATCTCACCCGTACAAAGAGGTCCCGGGCTCACGTTTCAGCCCCCGTGGGAGATCCGGATGATCCGGATCTCGTCATCCCCGCTGACAAGGGTGTCTTCCGGAACCAGTTTCCCGTTCCGTGCGACCATCACCTCAAGGGGGTTGATCCCCTCGCTCTGCAATATCGCTTCAATGGTAGCCGGGGTGGGATCGGTAACGCGGGTGCTCCGATCCGGCAGGATCAGGTTCATGCGCTTGAGTACTACTTCGCAGGGCGGTTTCTTAATGCTCTGGGTCATCAGGCCCGAAGCAGGAGAGGAACGTATACGTGCTCTTCCGCCTGGCCATGATAAGAATTCTTTGACCTGCTCCATCCTGAATGGATGATGCTGATGATGGTATTAAAAAAATCCGTTCCTGATCCTCAACAGGAAGCGTCGTGAGCACCAGGGGTCTGACCTCGTTCTCTGCCATAAGCCGCCCGTCAGTACTCGCGGTTCCGGTAATACTTTTCAATCCCGCCAAATCCGATCGTTTTATTTTCCCGGGTCTTCCTGATAAAATAGGCCAGCCGTTTTTCAAATTCCGCGGGACGTTTCCGGGCTCCGTCAACATATGCGACACGGATTCGTTGGTAGGATGGAGAAAAATTCTGATAATTTTTCCATGCGGTCCGATCATTTTTTATTGCCGTTACAATGTCCATGGGGAAGAGAAAGGTCTCCTGCACCGTTTTTAAAACAGCACTCAGCTGGGAGGGGTGGATCATGTTCCTGTGCAGGAGCCATTTCAACCGCTCTTTGTTGGCCTGGGAGAACGTGCTTTTTGGATCCCGTGGGGAGAAGCGCTGTGCACTGCTCTCCTCGTCCAGGGTTTTCACTCTGCTGTCAATCCAGCCAAAACACAAGGCTTCCTCTACTGCATCGTTATAGACAATTCTGGACCTTCCCGATGATTTTTTTGGATAGACAAGCCAGATCTCCGGTTCTTTCTCAAAATGGTTCTCTAGCCATGCCCTCCAGTCCTTCCGGTCCGTCAGGTATAAGGTTTTGAGGGTATCCATCAGGGATCCCTTATCCCCAACAAACATCAATGTGTTCCCCGGAACATTCCCACCGGCCAATCGTTGGGGAAAATCCGTTATGATCAACGCCTTTAGTAAACGGAGGAAACGGAGCTGCGGAATGGTGTACGGATAGTCTGAATTTTCTGCTCTGTAGAATTCCTCTTTTCCAGTGATGATTGCCCCCCTTGCGCCAACCCTGCCCCCATTGGGGGCGGGGGCGCATTGCGATGCCG
>CAZCZK010000151.1:0-4834 GCA_964503195.1 uncultured Methanoregula sp. | reverse complement strand
ATTGCAACGGAATCCCGGCGCAAGGAGATTACGGCGATGGTCGGAACTCTGGAAGCGCATACCAAGAATATGTTTCGCGGAGTTACTGAAGGGTTCGAGTACCGCATGAAAGTAGTATACAGCCATTTCCCGATCCAGCTCAAGCTCCAGGGAAACAAGCTCGAGATAGCAAATTTCCTTGGCGAGAAGAAAGCACGCCACGCACGGATTGAGCAGGGTGTTACGGCAAAAGTCGGGAACGATGAGGTCGTTCTGTCCGGCATCGACCGCGAACTCGTCGGTACCTCCGCAGCGAACATCGAACATGCCACCCATATCCGCGACCGCGACCCGCGTGTCTTCCAGGATGGCATCTACATGATTCAGAGGGGCTGAAAAAGATGACAACAGAAGTCAAGCGGCTGATCCGGGTGCGCACTGATAAGGGCGCAGTCTTCAAGCGCGACGGGTACGGCAAGAAACGCCAGCTCTCAGATTCATGGAGAAAGCCCCGCGGACAGCATAACAAGCAGCGCGAGCAGAAGAAGGCAAAGGGTGCGCTCCCGAAACCGGGTTTTGGCAGCCCTATTGCAGTGCGCGGTATGCACCCGAGTGGTTTCTTCGAGGTCCTCGTAACGTCATTAAAAGACCTGGAAGGACTCGATCCCAAGACGCAGGCAGTGCGGCTCGGGGCAACGGTCGGCACACGCAAACGCACGATAATCCAGGAACAGGCAGTTGCTGCAGGACTTAAAGTGCTCAACGTCCGTGTAGTCAGGACGACCAAGGCAAAAACGGTGAAGGCAAAACCGGTAAAAAAGGATACGGGGGAAGACAAGGCCGAGAAGAAAACCCTGGCAAAGAAAGCCGCAGCACCGGCCAAGAAAGCCGCAGAAAAACCCAAGGCTGAAAAGGCTGAAGAGAAGCCCGTAAAGAAGACCCCGGCCAAGAAAGACGCAGCAAAGCCCAAGGCTGAAAAGGCTGAAGAGAAGCCCGTAAAGAAGGCCCCGGCAAAGAAAGCCGCAGCAAAGCCCAAAGCCGAAAAGGCAGAGATAGCGGAGAAGCCCGTAAAGAAGGCCCCGGCAAAGAAAGCCGCAGCCAAGACCACCAAATCAGGGGTGAAGAAGAATGAGTGACGTCGCCAGCCAGAAACGTATTGTCGCGTCGGTCCTGAAATGCGGTATCAACCGTGTCTGGTTCGACCCGGCCCGTCTGTCGGACATCGAGAACGCGATCTCACGCGAAGACCTTCGGGCTCTTATTACTGACGGCGCCATCAAGGCCCGCCAAAAGAAAGGCGTCAGCCGCGGCCGGGCCCGGGCACGGATTGCAAAGCGCTCCTATGGCCACCGCAAGGGGCCCGGAAAACGGAAGGGTGCTGCAGGTGCCCGCAAGCCGAGCAAAACCGCATGGGTCCAGAAGATCCGCGCGATAAGAAAAGTCCTTGTCGAGCTGCGTGCGGCCGGCACCATTGATCCGCATATGTACCGCATCCTCTACCGGAAAGCGGCCGGGGGACAGTTCAGAAGTGTTGCGCACATGAAAGCGCAGATGGAGATCCTCTCAGGGAGGATGAAGTAACATGGCAACAGGATCACGGTATTTTGTCCCCTTCCGCAGGCGGAGGGAAGGCAAAACCGATTACTACCAGCGGACGAGGCTGGTCGTTGCTGACGTACCAAGGATGGTAGTCCGCAAGACCAACCGGCACATTATCGTGCAGCTCGTTACGGCTGAAATGGACGGCGACCGTACCCTCGTAGCAGCAAATTCTGCCGAGCTGGAAAAATACGGATACAAGGGGTCAACATCCAGTACACCGGCGGCATACCTTACCGGCATGCTCTTTGCAGTAAAAGCAAAGAAAGCACAGCATGAGCGTGCAATCCTGGATATCGGCCTCAACCGGGCTACCCCCGGGGCACGTGTCTTTGCAGCACTCAAGGGTGCAGTCGAGGCAGGTCTTGCGATCCCGCACGGCGAGGAGATCCTCCCGTCGGATGAGCGTGCCAAGGGAGCACATATCGCCGCATACAACAAGAATGCAGGGGATATTGTGAACAATGTCGAACAGGTGGCAGATGCCATAAAAAAGGAGATGGCATAAATGGCATACGAACGAGAAGAGTGGCACCCGGTCACCGGTCTTGGCAAACTCGTTGCTTCAGGAGAGATCAAGAACATCGACCAGATCCTTGAGAGCGGGAGACCCATCAAGGAACCCCAGATTGTCGACCAGTTCCTTCCCGATCTGGAAGACGAAGTCCTCGATATCGCCATGATGCAGCGCATGACAGACTCCGGCCGGCGTGTCCAGTTCCGTGCTGTCGTTATTGTGGGTAACCGCAACGGGTATATCGGCTTTGGCCAGGGCAAGGATGTTCAGGTCGGCGATGCGATCAAGAAAGCCATCGTCAAGGCAAAGATGAATTTAATCAAGGTACGGCGTGGCTGCGGCAGCTGGGAATGCGGGTGCGACCTGAAACACACGATCCCCATGCAGGTAGAAGGAACCGCGGGCAGTGTCAGGATCACCCTCAAACCGGCCCCCCAGGGCATAGGGCTTGTCACGGGTGACATCAGCAAGAAAGTGCTCGAACTCGCCGGCATCAAGGACGTCTGGACCTTTGCCCGCGGACAGACCCGGACCACCATCAACTTTGCGAAGGCAACCTTCAACGCCCTCAACGAGACCAATATGATCAGAACCGGGAGGTCCCCGTAAATGTACGCTGTTGTACAGGTCCGCGGCGTTGTGAAGACCCGCCAGGACATCAAGGACACCTTAAAGATGCTGCGTCTTCACCACATCAACCACTGCGTCCTCATTCCGGACTCACCTCAGAACCTGGGGATGATCCGTAAGGTTAAGGACTACGTGGCATTTGGAGAAGTCGACGCACCGACCATGGAGACGCTGCTGCAGACGAGAGGCAGGGTCATCGGCGATGCGCCGCTGACCGATGAGTATATCAAATCCAATTCGTCCTACGGGACCATTGGTGAGTTTGCAAAAGCACTTGCGAGCGGTGAAACCAAACTGCGCGATATCCCCGGGCTCAAACCGGTACTGCGCCTTCACCCCCCGCGCAAGGGATATAAGACAACCAAACGCACGTTCCCCCAGGGTGGAGCGCTTGGGTATTATGGTCAGGAGATCAATACTCTCCTTTATAAGATGAGGTGAAGCAGGATGCCAACAAATAAACGTTCAAAGTACCGCGGATCGCGGACATGTGGTGGCGGCACCCACAAGAACCGGCGCGGCGCAGGAAACCGTGGCGGAAGAGGCCGTGCCGGCATCAACGCCCACCATTTTGTCAAGTGGTACAAGGAGATGGGCGGGCCGGTCTTTGGCAAGAACGGGTTCTGTAACCAGATCGCAACCGAAGTAACGACCATCGATATCGGTGCGCTGGATCAGATCGTTCCCTCGCTTCTGGCTCAGGGCATTGCAAAGCAGGACGGAGATACCGTGGTGATCAACGCTGCTGACATGGGCATCGACAAAGTGCTCGGGAAGGGGAAGGTCACGAAAAAGATCAACATCTCTGCATCTGCGTTCTCTGAAACTGCGAAGGCAAAGATCGAGAAAATGGGTGGGAAGGCTCTGGGAGCCTGATCTGCCCCCACTATATTTTTGGTGAAACCATGGGAAACCTGCTGGATCGAATGGAACCCCTGCTGGCTGCAATGCCTGCAGTCAAGAGCCCTGAAGGACATGTCCATTTCAAGAACAAATTGATCTGGACCCTCGCGATACTGATTCTGTATTTTGCCCTGACGAATATTCCGGTTTTTGGTCTCTCCACCGCAAACCAGGACCTGTTTGCCGCATGGCGGGCACTCCTTGCCGGTGCAAGCGGATCGATTGTTCACCTCGGTATCGGGCCTATCGTTACGGCATCCATTGTGCTTCAGCTCTTAAAAGGTGCAGATATCCTCCAGATTGATACCAGCGAGACGCGCGGACAGGTCATGTACATGGGATTGCAGAAGATCCTCATCTTTGTCATGATCATTATCGAAGCGGCCCCGAACCTTGTCGGGGGATTCATGATACCTGATCCGGTCATCGCCAGCCAATTCTTTGGCGGCAACCTGTTCGCGGTATCCTTCCTCATCTTCCTCCAGATCTGTATCGGCGGTGTCCTGATCTTCTTCATGGATGAAGTGGTCACGAAATGGGGTATCGGTTCCGGTGTCGGTCTCTTCATCATCGCCGGTATCTCACAGGCACTTGTGAGCGGATTCATCAACTGGGCCCCGATTACCGACCAGTATCCGACAGGTTTTTTCCCGCGTCTCTTTGCCATCGGTCTCGATGGCGGAAATTATCTGACCTACTTTGGTAAGGACATCCTCGCATTTGCCACGACCATCATCATCTTCCTGGTCATCGTGTATGTCGAATCGACCAGGATCGAGATCCCGCTTGCCCATGCACAGGTGCGCGGTGCGCGCGCACGGTTCCCGGTCAAGCTGATCTACGCCAGCGTTCTGCCCATGATCCTTGTCCGTGTCCTGCAGGCCAACATCCAGATGCTGGGGATGTTCCTGTCGAATGTCGGGATCACAGTTTTCGGAACATTCGACGGTTCAACACCCCAGAACGGTATCATGTATTTCATTAACCCCATCAACGGGCCAACAGACTGGATGTGGTGGATTACCGATCTCGGTCACGCACCCTGGGAGATACTTTTACGTCTGGGCATCGATATCACATTCATGGTGGTCGGTGGTGCGATCTTCGCACTGTTCTGGATCAAGACTGCCGGACTTGACTCAAAGGATGTAGCCCGCCAGATCCAGTTATCCGGCATGTCCATACCCGGCTACCGCAGGAATCCGC
>CAZCZK010000150.1:0-4835 GCA_964503195.1 uncultured Methanoregula sp. | reverse complement strand
TTCTTGCGTCCGTTCGTTTTTGCGAAACGCGTCCAGCACGGCACCCGGGTCCACCTCTTTCATGATCGGATCTCCATTACCCGATGGCCGGGGATTTATAAGGATACGGTGCCCGGTTGGCGGGGTGAACATGACCCGGGGGGGATAACGGTTCCCTTTTTTTCCCTGTATCAGCAGATGCCTTCAGCGTGCATGTACGACGGAGCGGGTGAGACCATCCTCATTCGGCCCGTCCCTTCCCGAGAATAACGACCAGCCGGTACCCGCTGTACCCGGCAGCGGCAAGGAAGAGAAAAGAGCACAGGTACACCACCGGAAGGTTCATCTCACAGCCCGGTATGCCGGTGCTCCCGGCCAGGGTGGGAGTGCAGCCCGGCACGATGACCAGGAGGACGAAGGCGAGTGCCATAAGGGAGGCGGGCAGGGTGATGAGCCAGGGCAGGGCCGCGGTGCGGGGCGAATCGCCGGGAAGCATAAGAGGGTGTTCGCAGCCGGCAGGGATAGGGATTGCGGGGGGTAGCCGGGCTTTTTCTTTTTCACCTTCCGCACGTCACCAGAGCAGGGACTGCTCTTTTCTCTGCAATCGCCTGGTACAGGGTATTAAAACACGATAACCCCGATTCTGTCGCGGGACCGCAGGGGTGAAACCTGAAGGTACGCCCCGCCGCCGGGCCAGGGGAGATCCTGCGGGGTACCAGTACCTGGAGCACACAAAAAGGCGACCGGTCCACGGTTCCCGCCAGGAGGCTTACCGAAACATGGCTGCTGAACCGGTGCCGGATATGGCAGATTGGGACAACATCGCTGAATTATCAGGGAAATACCCGGAAGATCTCTTCCCGGCTTTTTACCCGGTAGAATATGATAATAGTATTATCGGTGATCGTACATCCGATACGGTCTTGCCCGGTACGAATACGATAATACTTCCCGTATCCGCTCATCCTGCTGATATCAAATGCATGAAAAAATTTTTGATGCCGGGATCCGGCCAGAACCGATCCGTTCGATCCGGGACCGGTGACGTTTGGGTATGGGAGCAGGGTCCTCTGTATCCGCACGCCGCATTCCAATCCTTTTTTATTGACCGCTCCTGCTTTTATGCCTCGTGCAGGGTGAGGGTTTCATCACCCTCCGCCTCTTCCATGAACCTTCCCAAGCCGTAATCTTCGATAATGGATTCCATGCGCCGGAAGGTCTCAAGATCGACAATCACCGCCGGTTTCTGGTTCCGGTCACCCGGGATAGCGTTCCGTGGTATTGCGGTCATACGGTATCATTCCATATTATATTTGGGGGAGTATAAAGGAGCATCGCGCAAGAGAAATCCTGCCAATTTTCATGGTTTTTCATACCCGAAGGGCACGTGCTGCTCCAAAAAAACGACCCGCTCCGACCCTCCATCCCGATCCCGGCCAGCCATAACCCGCTGGTGCCGGCAGCAGCAAAAAACCGGAAAGAGTGCCTGTAAACCACCGGCAGGTTCATCCTACAGCCTGGTGTACCGGTCGTTCCCCACGGGCGGGAAAAAATGGCGGAGTGCTGAAAAAACCACCCGGCTGATCCGGGGCCCCTGTTTTCCGGGGGTTTAAGGCCCGCACAACCACAGATGGTGATCCGCAGGAACGGTCCCGCTGCACGGGTTCTTCATAAAAAAACCGGTCTGCATGGCAGACCCGGGTTGCAGAATACATGGCGGATAGCGGGTGCATATTCTTATTACACCACCCGTCCATGCTCAGGTTTAGTCCGGGGCAGGCATGATACCCCTGCCGTGGATAACAGGGGCGAGGAGCATGAAATGGGTGTACATGAAGGGAGTTTCCATCGAGGCGCAGTACCTCTGTCGCAAGGCAGAGGAACTCGCACACCAGGAGCGGTATGATACCGCACTCCGGTATTTCCGGCAGGCCGTTGTCATTGCCCCGGCCTATGCAAAAGCGATCGGTGAAATGGCGGACTGCGAGGAGCATCTCGGCAACCATGAGGAAGCTGTCCGGTTATACAACCGGGCGATAGCGATCAACCCGGCCCTTGACGGAGCGCGGGCACAGCGGGACCTGCTCACCATGGCAGGGGACCTGCAGAAAGACCCGCAGGGAACCGGACCGTCCTTTGGACCGGTGCGGTGATATTTTTTTGATGGGGAATTGAATCAGAGATTTTTTCAGATATCTGATGAAGAGCGAAGGGAGTGTGTGGATGCGTGTTCTCCAGTTCACGAGAACCCGGGTAGTGATTGATGAAGAGGTCGAAGCCATCGCACGGGGATATCACCGTTTCGGCCTGGATCCTTTTGATGCCCTTCATCGTGCCTGTGCAGGATCTGCTGGTGCGATTTTCCTGCCCAACTGATGATTCACTGATAAAATCTATGAAGAGGCACGAAGACAAGATTGCTCCCAGAGCACATCATCCCGTGCAGTGGCTGATGGAGGTGACGATGGATGGAAGCGAAGACATTGCATGAGATACGGATCAAGGGGTTCCGCGTGCTGGTGAAAAACCTCGGGCCTGCCGATGCAATCCGGTTCATCCAGAGCTACAGCCATGGGAGCGGGGATTACACAAAAGAGCGCAAACAGTGGCCTGATACGGATTTCGACACGGTTACGGCCGGGATCAAAGAACGCCGGAAGAAGCCCCGGTGAATTTTTTCAGCTGCTTTTTTCGTCACCACGTCTTCCGGCTCCCGGAAAAATACCGGATCTCTGATGTCCCCGGGTCGTTCCTTGCCGGTGAGGACACGGTCGTTGTTCCCGTGGCCACCCATGCACTTAAAAGCCGCACGTTCCGTAAATGTCAGCCTTGCCGGTGCCCTTCGTGAAACTCCGGACCTTCCCGGTACTACTACCCGTTCATAGAGCGTGCTCATCCCCAAAAACCAGGGGAGTGCGGGAAGAGAGTGAAAAAAATTATGCCCGGGTCTTTTTCTTCCCGTGAGCGAGAACCGCAGCAAGGTATTTTTCAGGATCGTCTTTGAGCCACTGTTTTCTTTCTTTTGTATAATTGCCGCTTCCCGCATCATAGATCTGAAGGAACCGGACCGCATCAACGGGCCCGAGCTCTTTTGCGAGGGCATCGATACCCTGTTTATGGATTTCATGCAGTGTCTTTGCTTTCAATCCCGGTCACCTCCTCATACCATGAGATATCAAGGGAAAAGATCCTGTGGTTCCCGTCTTCCTTTTTCTGTCCGATCAAAATCCTTGTCGAAACTGACGATGGAAAGTCCGTACTGCTCTGCAACCGCATACTGGTACGCATCATCGAAATCCAGGTGGAACCGGTCTGCTGCCCCGGTGATCTTCGTAAAATGTTCCGGCGCAGGGACAGGACCCGAATGCCACTGGCGATGATGTCCTTATCAACAAACAGGATGAATTCACGGGATTTGTGTTCGGCGAAGGTAGAGAAGACCGATGGTATGCAGCGAGAAATCACTGATATGCAGGACAGTAAGATCGGCACGGCGGAAAAAATCCCTGACTTCCTCTACCCGCGAGCGGCTCAGAATATACTCTAAAAAAATATTGGTATCAAGAAGGTACATCAGGCTCCCCGCCACTCCAATGCCTTGTGCTGGAGTTCGACGGAGGAATACCGTTTGCCGAGTTCGGCAAGCGTACCTTCGGCTGCACATCGGAATGCACCGGCCGGGGATTTTTTGGACCGTTTGACCAGCTGGTCGATATACAGGATTGCTTCCTCACGTAAATCGGGCGGCAGCATCCGTATTTTTTCTTCGACCGAACCAGTAGATGAGGACATGATTGTTCAGCATTTTATTGTTTTTTATGCATAGAATCTTTTCGGACAGCCGGTACCCGCTGTACGCGGCAGCGGCAAGGAACAGGAACAAGCACAGGTACACGACCGGCAGGTTCATCTCACAGCCCGGTATGCCACCGCTCCCGGCCCTTCCGTGCGTGCAGCCCGGCACGATGAGGAAGATCACGAAGGCGAGTGCCGCAAGGGAGGCGGGCAGGGTGATGAGCCCGGGCAGCGGTGCGGGAGGGGATGCCGGGGGGCATGAGCGGGTGTTGGCGGTGGAAGAGGAAAGGGTTGCGGGAGACGGTGGCTGATCAGGAGCATGACATTCCGGGAGATCACGGATGTTATGCAGGGAAGAGCGGGTTTTTATCTTCTGATAAGCATCCGGATCAATTCATCCTTTGATAGTCCCTTCCAGATCGCAACCTTTGAGAGGATATCGTTCAGCGTCCCGGGCGCAATCTCATCGTGCAAAGGAATGGTAATTGTGTGCTCGCCGGCAGGTGTGACACATTTAAGCTGGGCATGGCTGCCCCGCTGCCGGACACTATGATAATCCAGTTTTCAAAAAGACCCTGATGAGATCTTTTCCGCTAACAACCGGCAGCCCGGGCAACAGTACCTACCTCGGTCTCGGATATTGTGAGAATACGGATATTCTCCCCTTTGCCCAGTTCTTCTTCAAAGTGGAGTTCGACGGCCTCACGGATATTTGCCATCAGCTCATCGAGCGTCTTCCCCTGCGTGAAAATATCGACACCGATGCCCCGGCAGCTCCAGTATTTACCTTCGGAATAAATTTCAAATTTGACAAGCATGAGAGCACTTCCGTGATAAGGTTAGGTACTGTTCTTTCCAGGGGGCGATAATTCTTTTGGAGCGGGAATTTTCCGAAATTATCCCTTACCACGGAGGCGGGCAGGGTGATGAGCCGGGGCAGCGGTGCGGGCGGGGGCGCCATGGGGCATGAGAGGGTGTTGGCGGGGAGATTTCGTGGCTGTCAACATTTTTCCGGATGATCAAATCCATGAGATTTGGCAAAGTCAGAGCCGGAACATACG
>CAZCZK010000149.1:0-4861 GCA_964503195.1 uncultured Methanoregula sp. | reverse complement strand
TACTACCCCGTGCTATCATAGGTGGGGTGCGATGCTAAAAATAGGTGATGGTGATTCAAGAACCAAGATTCGGGCTCCCGATCAAGGGACATTACACCAGCCGGCCATTTGCAGGGAACATGCGGGACTTATCGTATTTTAGCACAAATTTCTGTGCAATATGCCAAAAAGTTTATACACAATGCAAAGTAAACTGTGCATGTTGTCATATGAAAACCAAGACCCTCATACACAGCAGCATCATAGCTGCCATTATTATTGCCGCCGTAGTAGGCGTCGGCCTGGTCACCGGATTTCCGGGCGCAAAGCCGTTCATCTCCGTTGACCCGTTGAGCGATAAGAATGCTGGCGACCAGGTTACCATCACCGGAACGACAAATCTCCCGGCAGGAACGGAACTCATGATTCAGGTTTACGCGACCTCTTTCGAGAGACATACAAGTGATACCGGAGAGTTCAGCGGGGCTTTGGGTACCGTTGAGGTCGTTTCCGGTACCGGGGGTATCAATACCTGGTCCATGGATGTTGACACATCGGTATTCGTTCCTATGGAATATCTCGTGAACGCATCGGTATACACCGGAGACCCGGCCAAGGGAGATTACTCGAAGGGGAGTCCCTTCGGCACGACGACATTCATTGTCCGCCCGGCACCGGAGAATGCGGGAACCCCTCAGAATCCGGATCACACCGTTGCCAATGGCATACTCATCGATCCCATTCTTGACACGATCCAGGGACATCTCCTTGTCGTGTCCGGAAAGACGAACCTGTCGGCCGGAACGGATCTCATCGTACAAGTGGTCCCGGTCTCCGTGCAACAGGGAAAAATTACCGGCGATTACCAGCACCCGGAGAACATGGTAATGACAAAAGTTATCCAAGGTTCTGGTGTTAATAACCTCTTCTCGGTGTCCCTTGACACCCGGCTCCTTCCTCTCGCAGATCATATCGTCACAGTTTCCAATGGGGAAGGTAATGCGCCCGGTATTAATTCCACGTTGGGCACCATAACCGGGTCAGAGGTGTTCAACATTATCGCAGGCACTGCCGGCACCAGCCAGACGGGCAGCAACACATCCGTATCCGGTAACCCGGGACAGTACATCAAAATTGATCCTGTTGCCGATAAGACAATTGGCGATCTCCTGATCGTTACCGGTTCAACGAATTTTCCCTCCGGGACAATCCTGATGTTACAGGTAGGGAGCTATGGAATTGGTGTCGGGAGTGATACTATGGTCCGCGCGGGTACTGGCGGAGTAAACCGATATTCCATGCCTGCCGATACCTACCTGCTGAAACCGGGTATGCAGACAATCACGGTCACCAATATGAAAGGCGATCTGGAAAAGGGAGATTACGGGATGGGCAATGTAAACAGCACAGCTACCTTCACCCTGAAAGGCACCTACCGGGGAACTGACACTCAGGTACAGGCACCAACCGCCAAAGACAATTCCATACGCCTGGATGCAATTGGTGACAAAAAGGTCGGTGACCAGTTCCTCATCACCGGAACAACCAGCCTTCCCGCCGGCGTCAACCTGATCTGGGAGGTAATGCCGTACACGGGAACAATGCCGATCGGCCTTGACCTGAATGCAAAGGGCATTATGGCAAATAACCCGGTGACGAAAGGAGATGGTGCAGCAAACCGGGTATCGCTTGCTGCTGACATGAGCAACATGGATCCGGGAGAGTACATTGTCATGGTGGGTCCGATGGGAGGAGATCCCGGGAACAGGGATATCGCAATGGGGGAGCCGGTTGGATCCATCAGGTTTACCCTGAAATAGGCCGGTATGCACACTGCGAGAAGACACCCGACAATTTTTTCCGGGCACCGGGACGAAGGGGAGCGATACCCGCGACGACAGGGAACGGGGTCATCACCACGGTTCCTGTTTGAAGGTATCCGGGAAAGAATCCGGCATCTGATCTCCTTCATAGCAAAGAATAACCGGGTCCGGAACCAGCACAGGATATACCATGAAAACTCATCAGAAACCAGGCGCCGTACTCATCTGCCTCGCGCTGCTCATAACCATCGCGACCCATATTATCACAGGTTGCATGGAATCCGTGCAGGAGCAGCAGGGCCAGATGACCGTCGCAAGTGAGAAGCAGAGTGAAAAACCAGTCTCAAAGACAATCGTCACGACAAGAACCGTTGCTGCACCAGTACAACCCTCACCTGCACAGTCATCACCAGGCCCGGGTCTTTCCACCGCGGGCATAACAATCGATCCCATCGGGGATAAGATGGTCGGGGACCGGTTCACCATCACTGCGACGACCAGTCTCCCTACAGGCACAAACCTGTTCTGGCAGATTATGCAGGATACGGGAACATCCTCAGCAGGCCTTGACAAGAACTCCCAGATGAGTGTTGGGGGGAATAATCTCGTAATGAACGGGAATGGCACGTCTAACCGGATATCCCTGGATGTTGGGGCAGGCTGACAACGGGGAAGTATATTGTCATTATAGGTGAAATGAAAGGAGATTTTTCAGATTTTGAGATTGGGGACCGGTATGGATACACGCACTTCACCGTGAAATAGATCGGTATACACACTCGGGGAAGACACCCTTCAGTTTTTTCTGGATACCGGGCAGTTATCCTCCAATGATCGGGAATAGAATTCCGGATAATGCAGGATAAAAGATAAAAATTTTTCACGTAATGCACAAAATACATTACATTGAGGCGCTATGAAAAAGAAGTACCTGACCTGGGCAGGAATTGTTTCCGCCGGCATACTCGTAATTATGTTTATGGGGATTTTCCTGACCGGTTCATTTTCCATCTTTTCATCGATTACTATTGATCCCATCCCGGACCATGATGTCGGAGATCTCGTGGTCATCACAGGGACGACAAACCACATGGCCGGAACGATACTGGAACTCGATATCATCGCAGTTTCGCCCGATAACGGGACAAAACCCCGTGCAGCTGTTACGGATGTATTTATTGTCCGCGGGGGAGGAATGTCGAACACATGGTCGGGTACACTGGATACTTCTGCAATCCCCCCCGGGGAATACCGGGTAAACGCCTACTGGATAAATGAGACCGTCAGAAGCGATCTCCTTGCAACGTCCAAATTCATGCTGACCGGAACAAAACCCGTGCCGTCAGTATCTCCCACGAATGGTGATAAACAAGCCCCGTATATCACGATCAACCACCCCGGCACGCTCTGGAGCGGTGATAAACACCAGATAACAGGAACAACCAACCTGCCGGAAGGCACTGAGCTCATCTATCTCGTCATCCAGCAGTCCAAGACCTCGGTCTTCACGGTGGACTTAAA
Source organism: uncultured Methanoregula sp. (assembly GCA_964503195.1). GTDB lineage: Archaea > Halobacteriota > Methanomicrobia > Methanomicrobiales > Methanospirillaceae > Methanoregula. The sequence continues at coordinate 1,538 of CAZCZK010000149.1, read as the reverse complement.
GACCGGGGACCGTGACGTAAGGGAAGGTCCCACACGATCGGGAATTATCAGGGTGCTACTGGGGACAGAAGGGGTCAACCGGTGGACGTTTACGGTGGACAGCACCGAATTCATCCCGAGCGATTACCTCATCATCGTCACGCTGGAATCCATCAGCCCGGAGAAGATCGGGATACAATGGCCCTATGACACGGCACCGCTGTACGTGAAAGAACCGATCCCGGACAACTCCCCGACGCCGGTCCGGGATACTACACCCTGCCGTTCCATCACGATCAATGAGTTCCCCGACAAGTGGATCAACCAGAGCTTCAGGATCACCGGAACCACAACGTTCCCTCCCGGAGCAGAACTTCTCGTACAGGTCATTCCCACAGAATATGACATCAACATGAACATGGGAGTGAAGCACCCGGCATCACCCATGTCAGGAGCCATGGGAACGGTTATCGTTGAAGAAGGCTGGGGGAATAATGTCAACATCTGGTCTCTTATGCTGGATAAGGGACACATGGATCCTAGCCAGAGGAATTACCTGGTGAATGTCAGCAATGACCGGATCGATAACCGGACGTATGCAACTATATACGGGGACACATACTGCTCAAAAAGACTGGTCCTCCCGGAGTGATTATCATGAAACACCTTACGTACCTTACCTGTACCCTCATTGTGGCCTGCATGGTTGCCGCGATGGTCGGGTGGTCGATGACAGCCGGGAACTTCCTTATCCCCGTAATCGCCATCCCACTCGGTATCATTGTTATCCTTGCCTGCCGAGCACAGGTTGACATCGTAATCACAGACGAACGGGAAAACCGGATCAGGAGCAAGGCAGCGCTCCGCACGCTTGAATTCATCGTTATCGGGGGGTCGATTGTCGCGATCATCCTGTATTCTTATGTGGTGAGCATCCCGCTCACCCCGATAATAACCGGAAAACTGTTCATTGATGATGATGGGACGCAGTCCATGACGATAGCCGAGTACAGGCCGGGAAATGTTCCGGGTCCGCAAACCCTTGTCCGATCAACCACGATAAGAGACCTGAATGCAATGAACGAGAGCGAGGCAATGACGTACTGTACCTATGTCCGCGAGGGTTTTTCTGAAAATGAGAACCGAGGTCTTGTGGGTATGACTCTCGGGTTCAGTCTTGCCGCCCTTCTCATCACATTCGGAGCGTTTTATCTTTATTACAACAGAAAGTACTAACCACAGGCAGCCATGAAGAACAGGATCAAGGTACTCCGCGCCGAACGGGACATGACGCAGGAACAGCTCGCAGAGATGGTCGGTGTCACGCGGAACACGATCATCTCTCTAGAGAAGGACAAGTACTGCCCGTCCCTGAAACTCGGGTATCGCATCGCCCGGATATTCGGCGTCGGGATCGATAACGTCTTCGCATACGAAGAGGACAAGGATGGCCCGTCGGCAGATAATGACGAGTGATCTTAAAACACTATTTTTTTAAAACTAATCACACCGGGAGCGGGTTCTTCTTCCTGTCAGAGACTACGGTACCCCGGTATTTA
>CAZCZK010000148.1:0-4867 GCA_964503195.1 uncultured Methanoregula sp. | reverse complement strand
CGTTCTTTGATGATCTCTTCTCGGAATTTTATATTGAGCGTGTTCCTGCGAAACGCATGATTAACTGCAACGGCTCGCGTCGCGGAACTATTAACGAACTCATTATTACAAATTATCCGCACAAGAGACCATAACCGGTCTTCTCATCATGATGGAGAATACCGAAGTGGATCGTTTGCGTGACGGGCCTTCCAAAGTTCCCGCAGGCAGGTTCGCTACGGTGAAATTATGCCTCCCGGTACGGCTGGTTTTTTTCCAGAATGTCCCGGAGGATGAGCGCGATAACAGCGGCGAGGACGAGAGAGAGGGTCTTGTCCGCGATCTCGATGAGGCACTCGGATACTGCGTCCCGGATCACGGGACTGGCGATGATCCCCTCAAGGAACTGAGAGATCGCCACCGGTCCGGCAGCGGGGGCCAGGTGGAACAGCGTAATGTTGGCCATCACGAGCGGGGTATTGGCAAGGCCGGTGAGGATCCCGGCTGCACAGAGAAGGTACGGTTTTTTTACGTCAACCCATCCCCGTTTCCAGAAGAAATACGTGACAGCGGCAACGAGGACGCTGTTTGCTGCCCACAGAACAGACGAGGTGCCCCAGAACGTATATGCCATAATCAGGTTGTAGAGGACCCCGGCACTGGCGCCGATCGCAAAGCCGCCGGTCATCACCACCAGCGAGGTTCCCCACGTGTCGAGAAAGAGAGGGAATTTGAAGGCGACCATGGTGATGGATGTTGCGAGGTTCAGCATGACCGCGATGGCAATGAGGGTTGGCGGTCCCCCGGATCGCAGGTACGGGAGCCGTGCCGGTTTCGTGTCCGGCACATTCTCCCTGCCCCTCGTACGGTCGCCCATATTACCGGCGTTATAGCGGGTCGAGTAATGGGCGTTGACCAGGAGCCCGATGAAGACTGCCATGTACATAACCCCGACGATCATCTCGATGGTGATGATCGAATGGACGAGCGGTCCGGTTGCAACGATGTCCCCGACCCCACCCATCGCAAGAATACCGAAACTGAAGTAGATGATCGCTGACATGGAATGTTCCCCGTAGAGGAACTGGAAGGTGCCCGGCTGCAGGAAGTCGAGGACCAGGTATACCATGCCGAACATCAGCGCGATCATGAGATAGACATTCACGGCACGGTAGATCTCGGTTATGGTGACCTCGCGGGCGGAAAAGACACGCTTGAGGATGACAAGGAGGATATAACAGAGGAACACCGCGGTTGCTATCACTTCCGCGATCAGCGTGTCCCGGGAGGGGAGGAACACGTTTGTCCATGCCGAGAGCAGGAGCGGGATTGCGAGGAGGATGCCGATCGCTACCTGGCGCGGATGATCGCTGACGCTGTAGAGCGCCGAGAGCAGGAGCATGGAGAAGAGGAATACGAGAAGGATATTGCCCACAGCACTCTTCTCGAACATAGGGAAGACGATGATGATAATGATGAGCCAGCAGAGGGTGAAGAGATCCCGGTTCGTGTACACGGTCTTCAGTAATTCGTGCGGAATGAACGATTCCCCCAGCACTGGATAACAGTCATCGTATTCATCCCTTTTTTATTTAATATTTCTGAACTATGACCGGCGCAAACAAAAGGCGGGGTTCCAGCCAGGATCGCCTGGCTGGGGCACTACCCTGGAACACTGTGGAAAGAGGAACACCGTTCACTCCCCATTCCGGTCCTGCTAACTGCTGGATCTTTTTCGGTGCTCACGCTGTAAAAAGGCCGCCTCGCCGAGAAAATATCCGCCGAGGCCGGTCAGCCAGAAGATGACCGGATAGGCGATCCACCGTTCGGCACCGCCATCCCCCAGCACCGGCATAAGGACGCCCAGACCCAGGAGAGCAAGGAGCGTGATGCACCCGAGAAGCAGGGCAATGAACCGGAACGGTCCCACCAGAGCCCGTGCGGAGATGACTGCGGCGATCCCCCCGCCGATAAACGTCAGCATGGCGGACAGGCCGTGCAGGGTGCCGACATTACCCGGAAAGATCCCCACGCCTAATATCCCCGCCCCGACCAGGGCGAGCAGCAGCGAGGCCCCGCGATCCCACCCCCCACGGTGAGCGAAAAAAGCGCCAGCGAGCACCAGGATCCCGGTCAGAATCATCGTGCTGTTGAAGATCGTTGCGGAGGGCTGGTAGATGAGCGCTTCCGGAGGACGTGTTGACCCGAGATCGCTGATCTCGCTGTCTGCAGTCGAGTAACCGGCGGGGTAGAATATCTCCCCGGTGATGATACCCATCAGGGCAATGAAACCTGCCAGGAACAGGAGGGTTCCGGCATAATTCAGGTCAGATGTATGCATGAATATATGCTGGGAATAGTAAATCTTATATTTTACTGCTTTTTTAAAAATTGTTGTGTGTTCTGCGTCCTGAGGCACCCGGGCGTTGATGGGGAACCCGTGCGGAGCTTTGGCGTCCTTCAGATCGTGTTCCGGCCGGATTGAGAGAGAAACTGTCCGATAACCTGCCTGACGGGATCAGCCTGGGACAACATCGCATGTCCGCCGGTATCATAGAACACCAGTTCTGACTGCGGTATTTTGGCATGGGCATTGACATTGTAGCGGAGCAATTGTGTTTGAACCATGATCGCTGCCGCTTTCATTTTCGCGGCGATGCTCAAAAATAAGATATACCCTGACCCCAATGTTTAATTGAATTTTTATGAAGCTAAAATTCCTTGGCGCCACCCGCGAAGTTACCGGGAGCAAACATCTCATCACTACTGAAAACGGGAAGAAAATTCTGCTCGATTGTGGCATGTTCCAGGGTAAAGGGTTGGAAACCGATAATATGAACCGCAATCTCGGTTTTGACCCTTCTGAAATCGACCATATCCTCTTGTCTCATGCACATATCGACCACTCGGGATTGATCCCGTACGTTTATAAACTGGGATTCCGAGGATCGGTGGTTTGCACGAATGCCACTCGCGACCTGTGCGCAATAATGTTTGCCGATAGCGGGTACATACAGGAAAGTGACGTAGAAAAGTTTAACCGACGTCGTATTGCCAAAGGGCTGGCTCCTGTTCAACCGATCTATACCAAAAAAGATGCCTGTGCCTGCATGAAGCTATTCATAGGTGTTGCATACAACAGGAGATTCCGGATTGATGATACCACCAATGTAAAGTTTACCAATACTGGTCATATGCTGGGCAGTGCCGTAGTCTCGCTTGAAATTACTGAAAATGGAAAAAAAACGAGGCTTGCATATACCAGTGATATCGGCAGGCCGAAAAGCCATATCCTGAAGTCGCCTGAACCTTTCCCGCAATGCGATTACCTGATCACCGAAGCGACCTACGGAGACCGCCTGCACGAACAGATGAAGGATGCTGAAGGAGAACTGCTTCGGGTAATCCGCCAGACATGCGTTGAAAAAGGTGGAAAGGTCATCATTCCCTCATTTGCCATCGGCCGCACACAGGAAGTTGTGTCCGCGCTGAATACCTTTTTTAACGCTGGGCTCTTGCCAAAAATAAATATCTATGTTGACAGTCCGTTGGCAGTGAATGCTACCGATATTTTCCGGTTACACCTCAATAACCTTAACAATGATGTCCAGGAAGTAATGCAAAACGACCCGGATCCGTTCGGATTTGGCTCTCTTTACTACCTGACACGCACGGAAGATTCGAAAAAGCTGAACTCAATCAGGGAACCGTGCGTGATCATTTCTGCCTCGGGAATGATGGAGGCCGGACGTATAAAGCACCACCTGGCCAACAATATTGAAGACCCGAAGAACACCATCCTGGTAGTTGGTTATTGTTCTCCCGCTACGCTCGGAGCCAGAATAGTAAACGGTGAAAACCCTGTATCTATTTTCGGCGAAATACACCCGGTGAGAGCAACGGTTGAACGGATTGAAGCTTTTTCGGCCCACGGCGACTATAATGAAATGAAGGAGTACATTCTTTGCCAGGATACAAGTCAGTTGAAAAAGGTATTCCTGGTGCACGGTGCGTATGAAGCGCAGCAATTTTACCAGCGTCAACTGGAAGAGGCCGGATTCAGGAATATCAGTATACCCGAGGCCGGGACTGGAGTTCAACTTTAGATATGAAGTTCGAATCCCATCCATCGCACCTGGACGCGAAGTTAGGATCGTTCAGTTTCCTTTTTAAGCCGGTCATTTCAGAAACTTTTCTATGACTTACCCAGTCGCTCAATTACTTACAGAAAGCTCTTTTCATCCTGTCCGGAGTAATCTGGCAGAAAATGCAATCAAGGCTGCCCTCCAGGACTTTACCATCACGATGGTCGATGCCGCCCAAATCCATGAATCCATTGCTGAACTCCGGTCCTGCAAGAATACGACGGAGGATAAAGGCAGGGAATGGTAGCGTTTGGATAACGATGGGAAGATGCGAGTTTGCTATCTTCTTTCTCCGGATGGGCCTTCCGTTGAGCGGGGAGGTTGTGCATCCGGAGACGATGAGGAGGCGGCGGTTTTCCGGCACGGAGTTATGTCAGTACATAGAGTAGCGACGCCGGGTCCGGGTGGTGCATGTTGGGGCACACGTATGCCGGTCATCGTCGGACGTGTCATTTCCTGGGAATAGTAATCCGTAGGCACCCCGTCTCCGACGGAGAACCTTGGGCATGAACCCCCTCCCGGCACTGCCAAATCCGGGGAATTGGGGAAAAACGGTACAATGAGGAGATTTTAAAGCACGATAAGGGCTCCGTCTGGTTTTTTCACGAAGGTGATCCAAATCCGGGCTAATAGACGCAATTGGACGGGCGATCGTTTTTCATATGGGCTATGGTGGGCTGAAACGGAAGGAAGGGCGGTTTTGGGACCAAGGTTCAGGGTGCCCTGAGACGGGTATCCGGACC
>CAZCZK010000147.1:0-4903 GCA_964503195.1 uncultured Methanoregula sp. | reverse complement strand
AGCCGCCGGGGGGACTTGAACCCCCGACCTGCTGATTACGAATCAGCCGCTATACCGCTAAGCCACGGCGGCGCGATACCTCACTATATCGGTTTTGTGCGTTAATAAAATATATGGCTCCTACCGTTACGAGTACCCGCTGAGCGCAGTGACGTTCTCCTTGCCCGCGTTCTCCTTTGGTGCGATCGTCCCGAACTTGGACTCATAATCCGCAACGGTCTTTGTCAGGACGCCGAGCAGGTTCTTGGCGTGGGAGGGGGTGATGGAGACGATGGCCTTGGCCCGGGCCTGGTTCACCTGCGGGAGCTGGTGGAGGAACATGAACGTGAACTCGTCGTCCTTGTACGCGATCTGGATCATGTTACTGTACACCGGGTCGAGCGTGGGCGGGATATTGACCGAAATTTCCTGTGCAGTCATAGAGATCCGTTGGTTGCAGAGAGATGAAAAGACTGACGTTATTTTCTCCCACCATACTGAAGTGCAGTGCGTTACCGGTAAGTATAATCAGGATAAATTTCCAACCTGAGTACGACACATCCATGCCGGCCCCCAAAAAGCATGTCCCCATCTCAGACCTTGTCCGGGTCCACGCCTGCCCGGTCCGGTATTATTATGAGAGGGACGATCTGTTTGAGGAGTCCGACCGGTACGCGGTCTGCAAGCAGCTCTCGTACCATCTTGGCGATCCACTCGACGCGGAGGTGATCTGGGCAGAGGCCCTCGTTGTCCGCCCGGGCATCGACCACACCCTCCGTGAATTTCTTGACCTCTGTATTACTGCCTGCAACAAGAGCGCATGGCAGCCCGCGGAAGAGACGGATGTCCACGTCTTTTCGGAAAAGCAGGGTATTGCCGGGATGATCGACCGGATAACAGCTGACGGCACCTTCTCCATTGTCCGGGCGGCCGGTGCAATGCCGTTTGGTACGTATGCGGCAGACCGCCTGCGCGTCGCGGCAATCGCCCTCTGCCTTGAGGAGATGACCGGCAGGGAAGTGAAAGGCGGGCACGTGGAATATATCCCCGATGGTGTCTCGCGTTATCATGCAGTCCAGCCACGCGACCGCCGGCAGCTCATCGCGACCCTGCATAAAATACGCTCAATCCACGACGGGGATACCCCCCGGCACCCGCTCAATGCCCCCTGCACCCGCTGCAAATACCGGGAGAAATGCGAGAGCAGCGGGGGACACCGGCTCTCTGAGCTGCTCTGAGATCGCACCATCTGTCCAGACGGCGGGAGAGATGAGGCTCCCCAGTACTGATGAGGATAGTTTCGAACCTGCCTGTTCTCTCGCAAACCTCGTTTTTTGTAGGCAGTCCCCCGTTTGCACCACCAGTCCCCCGCCAATGACGGGACGCAGGAGGATACAACGATTAATATATACCGGAAATGCCCGATGCTACCGTGCGAACAATACGTATTCCGGCACCTTCCCGCAGGCTGATCAGTGATAGTGGTGGATATCGATCGTGCCCCCACATGCCGTGCAGGTCCAGCGGTCCTGCCCGGATTTCACGAACGCCCGGATGCCGTCTTTTTTGATTGCCGCCAGGTTTTCGAGCATGCTCATGGGGTATTTTGTCCGGTACCGGTTGTCCAGCTGTTTCAGCTTCCGGCACGGGAAAGCGCCGCAACCGTGGCGATACCGATCCTTCACGTGCTCGCATGCAGAGAGGGTGCAAGAAATGGTGCACAACCTGTCCCCTGCGTAACACCCCCGCACCGGTTCTTTTCCCGGAGATAGGCCGAGCATAGGGCACAATCCATACCGCAGGGCGCGATGAGGGTGGTCCGGAAGGGGTTCTTTACCGCCATGGAGATGGATAGGCGTGCAGTTCGTAAAAACCGGCAGGCGGTGCCCGGCCATGAGCCGAAATCCCGACCCCCCGCAGGATCGCATGTACCCATCCGACCCCCTCCCGCCTCTTTGTTCAGGTAATCTCTCTTTTTCCTCGGAAAACCGGCGGATTTTTTTGGGGGAATCCCGCCGCGGTAGGGGGTCGGGAGGGTACTTTGTAAAAATCAGTGCCCGGGACGTGTCCGGAAAACCTGTGTTTTTCTCTCGGTATCTTCCTTTTTTTTCCCGTGGGGAGCAAAAAAAAATGTACCCGCCCGACCCCCTCCAGCGCTCCCGCAGCGAGTCTGACAATACTTTCACCATGCGCCCCCCTCCCGCTTAAATCGTGGCCGCAGCAACCGGGACGATCGTTAAAAGCGGGAGTGAGCACGAATGACCGGAAAAAGAATCGAGACCGGGACAGCGGGTGGCGATGCACTGGGATTTACCGGGGACCTCTTCTCCGGCTGGCTTGAGCGCGATACGGGTAACCGCCTCTACCTTCACTTCATCATCTCCCGTCACCGGGAGCAGGGGAATACGCAATCCCTGATCAGCGGCTGGCTGGACCGGGGCTACGATGTGAGGGTGGTAATGCCCCGTCCCATCATCCAGCACATCCTAAAAAAAGTTCGGTTTTGTGCCATCGTTCGAATATTTCCCGGACCACTACCGGGACCCTGTTGAGGTGTGGCACCGGCCGGTGAATTCAGGGTCATTGAGAATGATACGAGGAAAACCAGTCGCTGCCGGTGTATGCTGACGGTTTTCACGAGATCGTGGAAGATCCCGATTCCAGCAGGGTCTTCGAGACGATATATTCGCCCCGGGCCTCCCGGGTGGTACCGATGATCAGCCAGCGTTCGCTGCCATGCAGTTCCAGCACCCCGCAGGCCTCGATGGTCTCTCCGGCGAGCGCCTGCCCGCTGTAGGTGTGGGTGAAGGAGAGGACGCGGGATACGGACTCGTGTTCGACCTCGTAGACCGCGGGGTTGTCGAACGCGAGCGAGGCGTCCTTCACCTTCGCTTCGATGGTCAGTTTCCCGAGAACCGGTCCTCTGCCGGCGGGAGCGGTACTGATCTCATGGTACGAGCGGGTGTAGAGAATGTCGAAATAGGTGCCTCCTGTCTGGCCCCGGTTCCACTTACGCCCCTCATGGAGCACGAACTGGTCAAAGGATATCTCTGGTACGCGCTTCTCATACACCCGGCGCCACATGTCAAGGGAGAGTCCCTCAATCTTCCCATCCCGGATCCCCTGCTCCACGAGTCTCTGGGCGGTAAACCAGTAGTTCCCGTACACCACCATGTCGATATCCGAGCCCTCGTTCGCCAGCCCGCAGAGGAGTGAACCAGTGCAGCCAATCGTGCCTTTTGGGAGGCAGAAAAGATCCAGCAGTTTCTGCACGCGGGGATAATCCTGTGCTATCCGGCCAATCTCCCGATCAGGCCTGAGCACCCTCCGGACATCCTTATGGGGGATGCGGTGGAGGAGTCCGGCGTACTGCGGTTTCTTCTCCGCAACAAGCGCGTAAGCTTCGTCAAAGTCATATTTTTTGTAGCGGCGGCCTGATGCATGGATACGTTCCCCGTGTTCATCCGGCACGTACCGGAGCACGCAGCCGATCGAATCCGTGTTGTCATACGTGGAAACAGCATACAGCCACCCGTCCTTGTCCTCGACAAAATCACGCAGGCGTACCGGCAGCATACCAAGAACCTCACATGGTCAGGAGGAACGTTGCCACCCGGTCGATATCTGCACCGGCCCGGAGGACCCGCTTCTCCTTAAGGTCGACAACAGTACTCGGAGTGCCGGGCAACCTGCCCCCATCGATCAGAAACTCGTACGGCACCGTACATTCGGACGGAATGACCGGTTCCTTGGCTCCGTGGAGGTTGGCGCTGGTCGCGGTGACAGGGGAATCGAATGCTGCGATCAGCTGCATGGCAAGGTCATGGGCCGGCATCCGGATCCCGATCAGGCCGGTCCCACCGGTCAGGATTACGGGGACCGTTTTCCGTGCGGGAAGCACGACCGTCACCGGTCCCGGAAGGAATGTCGTCAGGAATGGCTCCATCGCCGGCTCCACGCGGGCAACTGCATTGAGCATATCGAAATCAGAGACCGCGATCGAGACCGGCATCCCGAGCGGGCGCTTCTTCGCCTCGTAGACCTTCTGGATCCCCTCATCAGAAAAGGCGTCCGCGCCGAGGCCATAGACCGTCTCCGTGGGGTAGACAATGATGCCGTCGTGCCTCATGACAGAAACTGCCTTTTCAATGACGTCCATTCAGAATTCACGCCCGCGGACCCTGTTGATGTCAAAGACCGCTTTGCTGCTGATATGCATCACGGCAAAGACCCCGGCCTGGATCGGGTCGGTCACCACGAGGTCCGCGTGCTGGGGAACGGTCCCTGCCATCTTCAGCGCTATAACCGGGATCCCTGCTTCCCGTACGCGATCAACCGCTTTCGAGATAGTACCTCCCATGAGCGATCCCGCGAGTACTAAAATAGATGCGCGGGGCAGGCGTGCCACGGCGTCCACAGCCAGGGCGAGGTTCTGCTCGCCAACGAGCGGGATGGTGTCCACCGAGATCCGCTCCCCCCTGATATTGTGCCGGTCTGCCTCGTTCACTGCACCGACTGCCACCTGCGCCACCTGCGCTCCGCCACCGATGATGATCACCCGCGACCCGAAGATATGGCCGAAGGGCTTGTAGGCTTTCACCTCCTTAACCGAAGGGATGTTGTTCAGATCCTCGAGCAACCGGTCGTGGTCTTCAGCTTCCCCGCAGTCATATTCAAAATAGAGTTCGGCCATTCCCGTGTATGGCCCGGTATCGAAGAGCTCCTGGTTAATCATCACGATGTTGCCCTCGTGATCCGCCACAACCGCTGCTATGTCCCGCAGAGCCCCCCTGCGGTTTTCCGCTATGATCCGAATTGCCGAACGTTCAGGTTCCGATTCCATAGGTCCCGATGCGATAACCGGGGATCGAACCCGGGTTAGAAGCTTGGGAAGCTCCTGTCCTACCGCTAGACTATTATCGCG
>CAZCZK010000146.1:1627-4911 GCA_964503195.1 uncultured Methanoregula sp. | reverse complement strand
ATGATGACGATGCAGATCCGGATTGTTGCGGTCGGAAAGGTAAAGGAGAAATTTATCCAGGAAGGCATTTTCGAGTACGAGAAGCGCCTCCGCCCGTACGTGAAGCTGTATGTTGCCGAAGTGGCGGAGGAGAAACGGCCGCAAACAGCCATACCGGCTGTTGAGTCCCTCGCAATAGAGAAGGAAGGAGAGCGGATCCTCGCCGCACTCCCTGAAGGTTACTCTGTCATCGCCCTTGACTTACGGGGGGAGCGCTGGTCAAGCGAGGATCTGGCGGTTTCGTTTGGCGAACGGGAACTCCGCGGGGAGAACCAGCTCGCGTTTGTGATCGGCGGGGACCTTGGTCTCTCTCCCGCGGTCCTTGCCCGGAGTAACCTTCGGCTCTCTCTCTCGCCGATGACGTTCACCCACCCGATGGCCCGCCTCCTGCTGATGGAACAGCTGTACCGGGCTTTCCGGATTCTCCGGAAGGAACCGTACCATAAGTAACGGCCATGGGTTTCGGGTAATCACACCGTTCCCCCCCCCACGGCACTGGTTTTAACGACCCTTATCTCTATTTGATCCCCGGCAATATACTGCATGATGACCAAAAACGAGCACAGCACGAAACTGGTGGATGAGAAATCAGGCCTGATGGAATGTCTTGTCTGCGGCGAGAAGTATCACACAACAATGAAACCGGGCGCTGACGGGAAGTTTCTGCCTGAAAACTGGGAGTGCGTGAACAAATGCCGGCTCATCCACAACGATGAGAACCGGGCAAAGAAGAAGTGATCTCCCCGTTTCCGTTCCCTTTCTATTTTTTTTCTCCTCCCCCCGCTGCAAATGCCGCGGGTGAGGCACCGGACTCGATGGTACAGGGGAGGGTATTCAGCCGCAAGATCAGCGGATCCTGACGGAAATGCCTCCGCGCTCTATGAAACCCCCCGCCATAATTATCGAATATTTATTTATAAGATCGTTGCATTACACTTATCCAATGTATCTGTCCGCTCCATTCTGGACAACCAGTGCGACCCGGGTACGGGGCCCTCTTGGTAAGCGGACGCTTTTCTTCACTCTTTAGGATCCGTGAACCCGGCAATCCGGAAGAGTTCTTGTATCGTTGTTTGAAATTTCAGGAAAAGGACGGTGAATATATGGGCATAAGTCTTGAGCAGCAGGATGGCGAATGGTATAATTCCCTTCCCCCTCGGGGAGGTGTCTACGACCTGATTGACACGGCGGTATCCGCCATTGGCACAGAAGACCGCCTTCGGGCAATTCTAGCTCTGGGAAAGAGCGGGGATCCCCGTGCGGTCCGGCCTCTGACTGACCTGCTTGGCGATACCGACACGGAGATCCGGTTGTCTGCAACAACGGCTCTTGGGTCCCTGCAGAGCGGCCGCCCGGTGGATGATCTTATCGGGAGACTGCGGGACCAGAGCGAGGAGATGGTCATACGCGAGCAGGCAGCTGTTGCGCTTACCGCTATCCGGAGTACCGGTGCTCTCCATGGACTCAAAGAGTTCGTTGCGGATGACGCTGAAGACCGTGAGCTGCGATCCTATACCGGCAACCTGCTGAAAGGGATCCGATCATGGTAAGGATCTGAAGATTCCCAATTCTTCCGGTCCTTATCCCGCACCGGTGGTCACCGTGCCCTGTCTGATCCTCACTCTTTTTGAACAGTCTGGTCCAATAAAGTACTGAGATGATACCTTCCAGGACGGATATGTCAGGAGGCGCCTGCAGCCGTTGCGGTAAGTGCTGCCGCTGGCTCCCGTTCGTTCCTGTCCGGCAGTGCAAACCCCACCAGCTGCGTTACCTCCGCGAGCGGGGGCTGAAGGAAGCGGACGGTTATTTCCTTGTTGACGCCCCGTGCCAGCACCTGCGGGAAGACGTGCCGGATGCCAGCGGAGTCAGCAGATGGAGCTGTGCCATTTACGAAACACGTCCCGCTACCTGCCGAGACTTCTGCGGGAAAAACCTGAGCGGCGGGAAGCGGTATTTTGTACCTGAAGGATGTACCATGGCGGCGGAAAAACACGAAAAGCAGGAGTAGTCCGGAAGGTCAACCGTCATACTCCCGGAGTCATGCCGATTGGCAACCGTATGCCCTGCCTTAACCAAACGCCCTATATGGTAGCCCGATACTGCAGGATTCGCACCGGCATAGAACACTTTTTTATCGACCGGCCAGCCTGACGAATCCGCTGCATCCACTGTTTGTATACTACCGGATCATGCCGGAGGTTATGCCCATCAGCAATTCTGATACTTCAGGCAGGCCAAAATGGGTGAACGGCGCCAGGATTACCCCGGCAACCGGTCCCCCGGAAAACTCCTGCACCGGTGGACCTCGTACACGAATATGCCGGCCCTGACCGCCGGATCATCGTCCATGATCTCCCGCACCCGGTCGATATTTGCATTGAATATGCCTATCCCGCTCACATCGCTCCCGTCAGCGATCGGGCAGACAATGGAGAGGACACCCTCATCGCGAAGGGAGAAGTTCCGCCGGGCATGCTCCCAGATTACTGTTTCGACACCGTGTTTGTTCCGGTTCTGGCCTGTTTTCAGGATTACAACACAATATTCTTTCGCTTGTGCAATCCTCTGCCGCATCTGATCATCGGTAACGGATGTCACGTGCTCGTCACCCCTTCCTCAGCACCGCTGCCCGGTTCACGAAGAACAGCGACCGTTCAACCTGCCGGGACCCCGCCGCCTCCGTGAGTGCGAGATTTTCCTGGAACTCCTTTGCGGACACGATGATTGGCGGCTCGGTATAAAAGAGCGTGCCGCCCGGTTTCAGGAGCAGGGAAATCTCATGGAACAGCTTACCCGGATCCGGTACTTCGTGGACGACAAAGATAGTGAAGGCAGCATCGAATGTGCCGTTCAGGTCCGCCGGGAGGTTGATGGCGTCAGGTCTGCACTGGTGTGTCGTGACACGCGGCAGGAGGCCTTCGGGGTCCAGCTTCCCCCGCAGGATCATAAGCATCTCCTCCTGCAGGTCCACGGAGAAGACCTGCCCGTTGTTCCCGACCTGTTTTGCGAACTCCCGAGTGAAGAACCCCGGCCCGCAGCCAAAGTCGAGGACCCTGTCACCGGGTTTCACGTACTTCCTGGAGAGCCGGTCGGGGCGGTAAAGGAACCGGCGCAGGCGGTTATCGAGGTGGCCGGCTTTTTTTGCCGGGAATACCTCATGGTGATGGTGGTTTTGGGAATATTCTCCCTGATACATGCAGAATGGTGGATGCACGAACGGGATAAAAGTTCTGAGAGGTGCTCCC
>CAZCZK010000146.1:0-1527 GCA_964503195.1 uncultured Methanoregula sp. | reverse complement strand
TCTCCGAGCCTTCGCTTCTCGTCCTGTGCCTCGAACCGCTCCTTCTGGTCGACCGGATCGTTCAGCTCCGAGAAGCCGTTCCCCACTTCCATGCCGGCTATGAAGAGCTCGAACCGCTCGGTGAAGCCCTCCTTTGAGCGGTGGCGCTTCGCCAGCGGTGAGTTCTCGACCGGATAATCGTGGATGAAGGTTGGCTGAACCAGTTTCTCCTCGACAAGGCCTTCGAAGAAAGCGATGAGGTACTCCCGCTGGCTCTGCGGTTTGTCCGGCTCCTCGAGCTGGTGTCGGCGGGCGAGGTCGCAGAGCTCGGCGACGCTGTGGGCGAAGATATCGATGCCGGCATATTCCTTCACCGCGTCTGCCATCGAAACCTTCTTCCACGGGGGCTTGAAGTTCAGGCTGATATCGCCGTAGGGGATCTCGAACATCCCATGGACCTCAATGACGATTGATGAGACGATGTCCTCGGTCAGCTCCATCATGTGGGTAAAGTCGCGGTACGCCCAGTAGATCTCCACCATCGAGAACTCCGGGTTGTGGTCGGCGTCCACCGCCTCGTTCCGGAAGTTGCGCGCGATCTCGAAAACCCGCTCGAATCCCCCGACGATCAGGCGCTTGAGATAGAGTTCAGGAGCGATCCGGAGGAAGAGGTTCTGGTCAAGAAAGTTATGGTAGGATGTGAACGGACGGGCGTTGGCTCCGCCGTAGATTGGCTGGAGGATCGGGGTTTCGAACTCGAGAAAACCGTGGTCGTCAAGGTACCTGCGGATGAGGGAAACGATCCGGCTCCGCTTCCGGAAGGTCTGCCGGCTCTCCTCGTTGACAATCAGGTCTACGTACCGCTGGCGGTAGCGCTTTTCGATATCCGTGAGCCCGTGGAACTTCTCCGGCAGGGAACAGACGGCCTTGCACAGGAGCGTGAAGGTATCCACCCAGACCGTTATCTCCCCGAGTTTTGTCCGGAACACGTGGCCCGTTACCCCGATGATATCCCCCCGCTCGATGAACTGGTTGAAGAGGTTGAACTGCTCCTCCCCGATATCGTTCTTCCGGATGTACAGCTGGATTTTACCACTCTCATCACCGAGGTCGGCAAACAGGGTCTTGCCATGGTTGCGGACAATGTAGATCCTGCCGGCCGTGGTCACGGGATCGACACTCTTGTCATGGGAGATATCCGCGTATTTCGTCTTGATCTCGGCCACCGTGTGCTGCCGGTCAAAGGACGTAGGGAATATGATGTGGCCTTTCTCCTCCAGTGCACGGATTTTGTCAAGCCGTGTCTGGTCGAAAGCTGTATTTTCGGTTGGACTGCTCATCGTGAAAACACCCGGGTACTGGGATGATATGTATCGTAATAATGCGATTTTGGATGTAATAATACCTTCAGCGATTTGCGTCGGAAAAAGAGCAGGGTGATTGGGGGAGCCAGTTATTTGCGTTTTTTCAGAATCGAGGAAGCATACTTTGCCAACCCGTACACCCCGTCAGTCGATGGGTGGACTTCGATGAACTCCTCGAAGTCGT
>CAZCZK010000145.1:0-4970 GCA_964503195.1 uncultured Methanoregula sp. | reverse complement strand
TAGAGCACACTGCGCCGATAGTGTAGTGGTTATCACTAGGCGTTGCCAACGCCTAAACCCGGGTTCGAGTCCCGGTCGGCGCATTTCGTTTTTGGTCTTTTTCTCACTCACCAACGATCATCACCCCCCCCTTTTAGAGGCAACCGCTCGCCTGTCCGCTGGTTTTTTGCCGGGCAGGGACGGGAGTCCCTTACCAGGTACGGCAATCCGCAGCACACCGCCTTATGCGACAGGTTCCGCGTACGGCATCTGTCCATCGCGAATATCATCGGTACAACGATGGTTCTTCACAAAATCGTATGCGAAGCCCTGGCAAAACCACTCCCGTGTCCCCCAGACCCATGGACATAACCATGCGACCCCCTCACCCCCACACTCCCTCCTGCGCTGCGATCTCCCCAGTACCACGCAGCAGTTCCGGCTCAAAAACCCGAAGGAAGGGAGGGGGTCATACAGGTACATTTGTTTTTTTCCGGCCCGGCTCATGCCGACACATGAGCTCCATTACGGAGTGGTCTCCTTCTCATCCTCGCGGATCTGCACCATGAAATGTACCCATCCGACCCCCCACGGGTTCCCCCTCACCCATGACACAGCATTTTCCTTTAAAAAACCTCAGGAGGTTCGGGCAGGGTACTCTTTAATAAATCGCGGCCCGGGCTGTGCGGATTCCCCGGGAAAATCCCTTCGTAATCTCCCGGTCCTGCCTGCTGGTGTGCAGAAAAAAGTACACCCCCCTGTCCCCCGCACCTGCCCGCCGCTGAACGATCTATATCCTTATGAGTGTTCAGGAAAAAAGAGAGGGTATGGAATCCTCCAACAAGATTACGATACAATCATACCCGAAGCTTGCAGCAGCTATCCTTTTCTGTGTCATTCTAGGAAGCCTCGGCTCCATCGTCACGATCACCGGGCCCGGCTCGTGGTATTCATCCCTCGAAAAACCGTTCTTTGCCCCGCCAAACTGGCTCTTTGCACCCATGTGGATCACCCTTTTCGTGCTCATGGGGATTGCCCTCTACCTGATCTGGGAATCCGGCACAGAACGCCGCGATGTTCAGATCGCCCTCGGGATATTCGGCCTGCAGTTTCTCCTCAATGTCCTCTGGTCGTTCCTTTTCTTCGGGATGAAGTCCCCCCTCCTGGGTTTTATCGACATCCTCCTGCTCTGGGTGATGATTCTTTTAACCATCCGGGCTTTTTACCAGGTGAAGAAGAGTGCCGCGTACTTCCTCATCCCGTATATTGCGTGGGTAACCCTTGCCTCTGCACTGAACGGTGCGATCTACTTTATGAACGGATGAACGGTACGGGTTCTCCGTCATCACCCGCAGGATACTCTCCGCCAGAAGAAACCGTGAAACGAGCGACCGGTTCCTGGCGATGTCCGGGTTTTTTTTGGCCCCTGGGGGATAACCCGGTGGCCGGAACAAACCGCCAGGATGGAGACGTGCGATCATGCCGGAAAAAACGCTCATGCCGGGATCACACCAGAACTTCTTGTTTTTAGAAGTACCATAAAAAAGTTCAAAAATATGTTGTCAGAAGGATCTTATTTCTTCTTCGGGGCTACTTTCTTCTTAGCCGCCTTCTTTGCTTCCGGCTTCTTTGCCGCTGCTTTCTTTGCTGCTGCCATGTGTTTTCCACCTCCTACCGGAAAGGGTTATATTTTTTCTCAATCTGCGAATTAATAAATATTTTGGTCACAACGGGATTTTCAGCCATAGAATCATACCAAACCATCATTTTTTTGGCAGGAAAATGACTGCTTCCGGTCAAAACAGGATTATCAAAGCGTTCCATCACGAAATGCGCAATTATCCATAAAATGCCCGGATTGCTCTGAATCAAAATATTCAGGCGATTTATATTTCGCAAAATAGCATTTTTTTCCTGCAGGAGGAGCGCATGTACAGGTGATGTAAGGCCCCGTTTTTCGTGGAGGTGCCCGCATAAAAAAAATTCGGGCTCTGACTGCAACCAGCACTCCCACAAACCTCCCCATCCCATGAAAGAGCAGTTCATACCCGGACAGAAAGGAGTGATCCCGGTGCCGGGTCCGGTTAATTCCTGCGACTCCCCCGGACGAGACGATCTGATGAGCGATTATTCCCCGTTCTTTTTCCCGGTCTCCGGTCCGGCCGGATGCCGGCGGGAACGTTCTGGTGGTCCGCCGCCGATCCTCTCCCGGATACTCCCGTACATCATCCAGGTTCCGGCTGCCAGCACCAACCCGAGAAGCAGAGCACGGACTATCAGGGCCAGATACTGATCACTTCCCGGAGGAAGGGACCGGGTATATGCATAGGTTATCACCGCAAGAACCCCCGCACCAAGTCCGATGGACGTTGCACGGAATGCGGTGAACATCCGGCTCTTCGTATCGGGAAAGAGCACCAGCCCCATAAGGCCGACTCCAAAGAATATCGTCCCGAGAGAGAGCAGTGCCCAGATAACGAGGTCAGCGGGAAGGGAACTCATGAGCGGTCAGCTCCCGGGTTTTTTCCACTCCAGTACATCACGCCAAAAGAGCAGAGGCACAGGAGGATGACCCCGTCAAGAATAGCGGGCATGCCCCAGGCGATACTGAGGTTGAGGGCAGCCATGGCGAGGAGAATGACTGCAACGGTGCCTGCAACAAGCCGGTCGTCCCGTGACTTTGCGGGAACCCCCCGCAGGATGACGCACAGGGCGAGGACCGCGAGGACCAGGGCGGTAAAAAACCAGGTATCGATCATGTCTGCTTGTACCATGTGAAAGAATCGTATTTATCCATGCCCCCCTGCCCAGAGGCAGGTAGCGACCGTCTCTTTGGCCAGCACACGCCCTTCCCAGGAATGCTCCGGAACGACCTTTCATTTTTATCCCTCCAGCGCGAATGGTACGAACGATGCGCCCGTCCTATCTGGGAAAGATTTTATTGCGCTGGTGTGACGCGTGCCACACCCCGGTCCTTGCAGAGCACTGTTCCTGCGGTGCTGCGACCCGGCCGGTGCCGGTGACTCCGCCGGGTGATGCCCGTCCGGCATTTCCTGCCGATATTGCCCTCATCAACCGGATCTATGAAGACCATTTCGGTGCACCGCTCGTACCGGACGGGCACCTTGCGCTCCTGAACAAGGTGCCGGACAAGGACCGGATGGAAGAGATCATTATTGGCGGCGGTATTGCGGGGATCATCCGGTATTTCCCGGACAAGCGGCAGTGGGAACCAGTGCCCCGGCCGGAGGCATGCAACCTCTTCGTCCCGAAAAAGCGGGTCGTGGTGATTGGCGACGACGCGATCCCGTTCATCCGCGACCAGGGCATGAGCGTACTCCGGCCCGGGATGCTGTCCATTGATGACAGCGTGCAGGCCGGGGACGAGGTCTTCATCCTCGCGGGAGACGGAACCTGTGCCAGTGTCGGGAGGGCGAAGGTTGATGCAGTCACTGCAAGGGCTCTGGACAAGGGATCGATCGTCCGGACGCGGCGCAATATCGCATCACAGGTTGTCCCGGGCAAAGCCACCTGGGACGATGCGGTGCGGGCGAATGCCGAGGTGATTGAACGTGCAGAATCGTCCTCGATCCTGTTCGTGCAGGAGGTTGCCGGTCGCAACCCGCAGCTCGCCCGTAACGTCTCCTATTCCGGCGGAAAGGACAGCCTTGCCACGCTCCTGGTGGTGACCAAGGCGCTCGGGAAGGTACCGATGCTCTTTGCCGATACCGGCCTTGAGTTTCCCGAGACCTATGAGAATATCGCCGCGGCATCAGAACGCTATGGCCTTGAGGTGATCCGGACGGATGGCAACACCACGTTCTGGAAGACCTTTGAAGAACAGGGACCCCCGGCAGTCAATGCCCGGTGGTGCTGCAGGGTCTGCAAACTGATCCCGATCGGGAACCTGATCCGGGAGCAGTGGGGGGAGTGTCTTTCCTTCATCGGCCAGCGACGCTATGAATCGGCCACCCGCGCCCACAGCGACCGGGTCTGGCGGAACAAAAACGTGCGGGCCCAGCTCTCTGCCGCCCCGATCCATCCATGGACTGCCCTTCATGTATGGCTGTACCTGATGCGGGAGAAGGCGCCCTACAATGTCCTGTACGAGCGGCACCTGGACCGGATCGGATGCTTCATGTGTCCTTCGAGCGATATGGCACTGATTCACCTGATCGAGGCTGAATATCCCGCTCTCTGGCAGGGCTGGCTCGACCGGCTGGAAGAGTACCGGCAGGCGCACGGGCTCCCGATGGAATGGGTTACTTTAGGAAAATGGCGGCTTGTGGAGGGGTGCAGGGATGAAGAAGATAGCCATTATTGATTACGGTCTCGGGAACCTCCGGAGCGTGATCCGGGGGCTGGAGAAAGCCGGTGCACATGCCGTCATCACCGGCAACGCCGCCGAGATAGCATCCGCGGACGGTCTCGTGCTGCCGGGTGTCGGGGCGTTCCACGAAGGCATGGACCAGCTCGGGCCCCTGCAGGAGACGGTTCTTGAGAGCGCCCGGCAGGTCCCTCTCCTCGGTATCTGCCTGGGTATGCAGATGCTCCTCGAAACAAGCGAAGAGCATGGCATCCACCAGGGGCTCGGTCTCATTCCCGGCTGTGTGAAACGGTTCCCCCGCGGCTCCGGGCAGAAAGTGCCGCACATGGGCTGGAACTCCCTCCACATAGACAAGACCGACAACCCGCTCTTCTCCGGTTTCCGGCAGGACGAGTACCTGTATTTCGTCCACTCCTACTACGCGGATACACGGCCGGAATATAAACTCTCAACCACGCAGTATATCTGCCCGTTTTCATCCTCGGTCGGCAACCGGGATGTCTTTGGGGTCCAGTTCCACCCGGAGAAGAGCGGTGCTGCCGGCCTGCGGCTGCTGAAAAACTTTATCAGCCTGGTATAATTTTATCCCCCGGGAGAGATTTGGCCGATCAGAAACCTATTATTCCCGGCCATTCGATGCTGTTGTCATGAAACGGATCCTGCT
>CAZCZK010000144.1:1658-4971 GCA_964503195.1 uncultured Methanoregula sp. | reverse complement strand
TATGACAAGTAAAACAAAAATATCCGATGGCTATTCCACGGTCCTTCCCGCTGAGATAAGGAAAGCGCTGGACCTCACCCCGGGAGATGTGCTCCAGTGGGATCTCGCGGACGGTGTCATCACCATCCGGCCCCGGAAAAAAATGACCCTTGCGGGGATCTGCGGTATTGTCAGCGCAGGGGGGGATGCCGTGGAGGACAAAAAGAAGGTTCAGTCAGGCTGATGTATGATCTTTGGTGATTCCTCATTTTTTATTGCCCTGGTGGACCGGAAGGACCAGTGGCATCGTGCCGCAAAGGCACTCCTTCCCGTGCTCGCCGATGAGACATTTCTCATCTCAGACCTGATCATCGCCGAATCCGTAACCATCATCGGCAGGCGGAGCGGGGGAAAAGCAGGAGAACAGCTGTACCATTATTTCATGGACAACTGCGAGCGTGTGGGTACCGATGAAAAAATGCTCAACGGGAGCATGCAGGTGTTTCTTCGCTATGACGGGACCCTGTCGGTGTCTGATTCCTTATCCGTTTTTATCATGAAGAGAGAGAAAATCAACCGGATCATCTCGTTTGATGCGGATTTCGATAAAGTCGGGGGGATCGTCAGGCTCCATTCGGTCTGAGGCACTACCTTCCCTTCCCGTCCCGGGACCGAAATACACCGGCCTTCCGACATCGCTCCTCGTTGCCCGTGCCGGAAACCGGGTTTCCGGGGCTGACAGCAACCGCGGGGGATTGTGGGGATCATCCTGAACTGCCGTTGGTTTTTTTGAGAAAGATAGATATGAAGTTTAATATCCTGATAGAATTTTATAGTAGAGCAGGAGACGATTGATGACCCGGAAAATACTCGTAACCGGTGGCGCAGGGTTTATCGGCACAAACCTTGTCCATGAACTGCGGTCCCGCGGGCATGATGTGCTTGCGGCTGACCTCCTGAACAATGAACGGGACCAGTACATCCGGGCGGATGTCAGGAATTACCGGCAGCTGGAGCGGATTTTCGAGAAGCATTCCTTTGACTATGTCTATCACCTTGCCGCGGAGTACGGCCGCTGGAACGGCGAGGACTATTACGAGAACCTCTGGGAGACCAACTGTGTCGGCACGAAAAACATGATCCGGCTCCAGGAAAAACTGAAGTTTAAGATGATCTTTTTCTCAAGCGCCGAGGTGTACGGGGATTTCGAGGGGAAGATGTCCGAGGATGTCATGGTGAAAAATCCGGTACAGGACACCTACCAGATGAACGATTATGCCATCACGAAATGGGCCGGCGAGCTGATGTGCATGAACTCGGCCAAGATGTTCGGCACGGAGACGGTCCGGGTCCGGCCCGTCAACTGCTACGGCCCGCACGAGCACTATACCCCGTACCGCGGGTTCATCCCGAAGTTCATCTATCTCGCCCTCCACAACAAGCCGTACACCCTCTTCATGGGCCACAAGCGGATCATCGATTACGTGGAAGACTCCTGCCGGACCTGGGCAAACATCGTGGACCATTTCATCCCGGGGGAGGTCTATAATGTCGGGGGACGGCCGGAGTGGGAGATGGAGATCAAGGAGTATTCCGACCTGATCCTTAAGGCTGTCGGGAGGGATGATGCTCTTGTCATGTACGAGGACGCCGAACCCTTCACCACGAAAGTGAAGCATATGGATTTCTCAAAAGCGGTTCGTGACCTTAAGCATAACCCACGGGTTAAACCGGAAGAAGGGATCGGGCGGACGGTTGCATGGATGAAAACATTCTACCGGACCGGTGAATAAGATGGAAGACTTTGCAGAATTCTACGGGGGCGCAACCATCCTTGTCACGGGAGGCGCCGGTGCCATCGGGGGAAACCTCTGCCGGAAACTCTCCACGCTGGGTGCAAAAAAAGTGATCATCCTCGACAACCTCTCCTCGTCCTATGCATGGAATATCCCCCGGTCACCGGAGACGATGTTCGTGCAGGGGGATATTCTCGACGATGCAATCCTGAAACGGGTCTTTAAAGAGCGACCGGAGTACGTGTTCCACCTGGCTGCCCATTTCGCGAACCAGAACTCCGTTGACAACCCGGAGAAGGACCTTATGATCAATGGCGTGGGTATCCTGAAGGTGCTCCAGTACGCCCAGCTTGTAGGGGTGAAGCGGTTCGTGTACTCCTCCTCCGGCTGCGGGGTCTACGGGCTGGAATCCAGGATGCCGTTTGAGGAGCACGATGTCTCCATCCACCTCCATACGCCCTACCAGGTCACCAAGCTCCTCGGGGAACTGTACACCAATTACTTCCATAACCTGTACGGGCTCCCGATCGTCAACGCCCGGTTCTTCAATTCCTACGGGCCGGGCGAGGTGCCGGGGAAGTACCGGAACGTGATCCCGAACTTCTTCTACTGGGCAATGCTGGGCCGGACCCTCCCGATCACGGGCGAGGGGACCGAGACCCGGGACTGGACCTATGTCGGGGACATCGTGAGCGGCCTGCTGGCGATGGGCGTTCGGGAGAAAGCCATCGGCGAGGCCTTCAACCTCGGTGCCAGCAGGGAGCAGCGCGTCATCGACATGGCACATGCCGTGAACCGGCTGACCGGCAACAAGGCCGGTATCCAGTTTAAGGAACGCCGCGACTGGGATGTCAAGACCCGGCTGCTCTCCTGCATCACGAAAGCGGAGCATGTCCTCGGGTATAAACCAGCCATGAAATTTGAGGACGGGCTCAAAGAGACCCACGCATGGTTTGTCGAGAACTGGGACGCTATCGAAAAGAGCGCGGAATTTTCATAACCTTTTTTTAAGGGACGCCTCCCGCAGATATCCGGTGTGTTCACCGGAAAAGAGTGCACCCTGCCGCTCTGGGGGGTGAACCCCGCGATCAACCGGATCTTCTCTCGGCATCGCGGGGCAGGGATGCATCCGTAATTGCGATCCCGGGGCATGACGCCATCGGGACCTGTCTTCATGGGAAAAAAGGGTACTACCGGGCGAATGATTATGCCGTTCTCCTTCCATATACTACCGGAGCAGCAGGACCTCCCATGATATCCATCATTCTCGGCACCCGCCCGGAGATCATCAAGATGGCCCCGGTGATCCGGGCCTGCCGGAAAAAGAACATCCCGTATTCCGTTCTCCATACCGGCCAGCACTATTCCTATGAGATGGACCGGATCTTTTTTGAGGAACTGGAACTGCCCCACCCCGACCAGAACCTCGATGCCGGGTCCGGCAGCCATGCAGAACAGACCGCAAAGATCCTGACCGGTATCGAGAAGGTGCTCATGGCAGCTCCCCCGGATATCGTGCTGGTCCAGGGAGATACCAA
>CAZCZK010000144.1:0-1558 GCA_964503195.1 uncultured Methanoregula sp. | reverse complement strand
GGGACAAATGGGGACCAGGGAAGGAGGACGGGGGAGGACTGAGATAAAACAGGAACCATTAAGCATCCGCTGCTGCCATCATCAGCTGTCCCGCCCCCTCCCGGCCGGGCCCGGAAAAAACAGGACCGGGTCACCGGCCGGGAAACGCCCGGGCGGTACCTGCATCGAGGGGGTAGTTTTGTATTCGCTCTGACATCTGTCTGGTCGTCCTGCTGGCGCTCGTGCTGCCGGCAGCACCGGTCCTGGCAAACGGGTTACCGGTTGCCGGGTTCTCGGTCAATGATACGTATGGCGCAGCACCGCTCGCGGTCCGGTTTACGGACCAGTCAACCGGTGCCGCAGGCTGGTCGTGGTATTTCGGGGACGAGAGCTTTACCGCGCCCTGGATACGGGTGAACAACAGCCCCGGGTGGCCGGCAGCACATGACCACAGCAGTGTCGTGGAACCGAACGGGACCATCGTCCTGACCGGGGGGTATGGTTCCCTCAACAACGAGACCTGGCGGTCCGGCGACGGGGGCAGCACCTGGACCCGGGTCAATGCGAGTTCCGGATGGACGCCCCGGTACCAGCACAGCAGCGTGGTCCTCGCGGGTGGCAGCATCGTCCTGATGGGCGGTGGCAACGGGGTCTCCGTGGACTGGAATGACACCTGGCGGTCCGGGGATTACGGGCTCTCCTGGACGCTCCTGAACGAAAGCTCCGGATGGGTGGCGCGGGTCGCCCATGCAAGCGTGGTCCTCCCGGATGGCAGCATCGTCCTGATGGGAGGCGTCAATACCACGTCTCCCAGGATCACGTTCAGTGACGTCTGGAGGTCCGGCGACGGGGGCAGCACCTGGGCGGCCGTGAACCGGAGCCCCGGATGGGCGGCACGGTACGATCACTGCAGCGTGGCGCTGCCGGACGGGAGCATCGTCCTGATGGGCGGCAACAGCGTAAACGGCTGGAAGAATGACTCGTGGCGGTCGGCGGACGGCGGGGAGACCTGGACCCTGATGAGTGATGAGGCCGGCTGGGTGTCCCGGTACATGCACAGCTGCGTGGCCCTGCCGGACCGGAGCATCCTCCTGATGGGGGGATATGACACCATCAGCACGAGGACGAATGAGACGTGGCGGTCGGCTGATGCGGGCGCGACCTGGACCCGGCTGCCGGATGCCGCATGGTCGCAGCGCTCCGCCTCATCCGCCGTGACCCTGCCGGACGGCAGCGTCGTCCTGATGGGCGGCGGCACCAGCAGGGATGCCTGGCGGCTCGGGACCGCAGGGTCGAATGACCAGGACCCGGTGCATACCTATACCGTGCCGGGGACCTACACGGTCACGCTCCAGGCCACCAGTACCACCGGAGCTGACAGCACGCAGAAGGTGGGATACATCACGGTGACGCCGGGGCCCGCTGATACCCCGGGCATCTACCGGGACGGCAGCTGGTACATCGACATGAACGGCGACGGCGTCTGGAATGCCGGCGACCAGAACTACGGGTTCGGTGCTCCGGATTGGACACCGGTGACCGGCGACTGGAACCATGACGGCAAGACCGAGATCGGGGT
>CAZCZK010000143.1:0-4977 GCA_964503195.1 uncultured Methanoregula sp. | reverse complement strand
CCGCCTCGTGGTATCAACGAGTGACCCGAACCGCTCCTACACGACGGTTATGTCCATGGATCCCGGTTCCTCAACAGGCCCTTTCAGCCTTGGTACCGGCAGATTGTCACCCGGCCGGTATCTTATCCGGTTCGATTGCGGTAATAACGTTGGACGGGAATTCGTGCTTCTGGCACGGTAAGGCAAACCATCCCCCCGCCCGTTTTTACCCGGTCCTGCCCGGCTTCTCCCTGCAGCGCTGGTTTTAAAAAAAACACTCTTTTCCTCATGTGACACCTTATAATCCCTCAAAAACCAATGATATCCTGCAATCCGATCTTTTTTGATCGCGGCAGGATGCCGGAACTATGATCTCACTCGACGAACTGACAACCCTCACCGGGACAAAAGGCCTCTCTACCACACAGGTTGAAGAGTTCCGCAAACAATACGGCATCAACGCCATGACCCCTCCGGTCCGGGAGCCGTTCTGGAAGCAGTACCTGGAAAAATTCGATGACCCGATCATCAGGATCCTGCTCCTCGCGGTTGCCGTCTCGACCATTGTCTCCGTGGTCAGGGGAAGCGGCCTCCTGGACACTCTCGGGATCATCATCGCGATCCTCCTCTCAACCGGTATCTCGTTCTTCAACGAGTACCGCAGCAGCAGGGAGTTCGACGTACTGAACGCTCACCGGGATGATGTTGCGATCAAGGTGATCCGGAACGGGCACCCGGCATCGGTCCCGTCCCGTGATATCGTTGTCGGCGACCTGATCCTGCTGGAAGCCGGCGACGCCCTGCCCGCGGACGGGTGGGTGATCGCATCCGACGACATGTTCTCCGATGAATCAGCATTCACCGGGGAGACCGAACCGGTCTGTAAGGTCATGGGCGATCGTGTGCTGAAAGGAGCGTTTATCACTGCGGGCAAAGGGCACATGATCGCGGCAGCGGTCGGTGACGCTGCACAGATGGGTGTGATCGCGGCATCACTCGGTATCGATCATGCCACCAAGACCCCGCTTGAGCAGAAACTCGAAGCGCTTGCCCATGTCATCAGCAGGTTCGGGTACGCGATGGCCATCCTTATCTGCAGCACGCTGCTGATCAAGGGGATCATAATCGGCGAGGTGACGGGGCTCAACATCGACACAGCGAATAATATCCTCCACTACTTCATGCTCGCGGTCGTTATCGTTGTCGCCGCAGTGCCGGAAGGCCTCCCCATGAGCGTAGCCCTCTCCCTTTCACTTGCCATGCAGAAGATGACGCGGGCGAACTCTCTTGTCCGGCGCCTGATCGCATGTGAGACCATCGGTTCAGCCACAACCATCTGCACGGACAAGACCGGCACGCTCACCAAGAACCAGATGGAGGTCGTGGAGTCACCGGCCGGTAAACCCGACCACAGCCAGGACCTCCCGCAGACACCGGCCCAGTGGATCACGCTCAATGCCGCGGTGAACGGGACCGCACATCTGGAGGAGCGGGAGGAGAAACTCATCGTCATCGGCAACTCGACAGAGGGGGCGTTGCTCCGCTGGCTCCGGGTACACAACTACGATTACATGCATATACGTGCCGAGACCCGCACCATCAAACAGCATCTCTTTGACGGGAACCGGAAAAGGATGTCCACGGTCGTGGAGATGGGTGAGAGGTCCTGGCTGCTGGTCAAGGGCGCACCGGAGATCGTGGCCGGGCTCTGTACCGAGAAGCCGGACCTCTCCGGCGTCAGCGTCCTTGCCTCACGGGCGATGCGGACGCTTGCGTTCGCCCATAAGGAAGTCATTGACGGGGACGAGCAGGAGTCCGGGCTCACCTGGGACGGCTTTGTCGGTATCCGCGACCATCTCCGGGACAATATCCCGAAGTCCGTTGCCGCGTGCCAGCATGCCGGCATAAAAGTGAGGATGGTCACGGGGGACAATCCGGAGACTGCGAGGGCGATTGCCAGGGAAGCAGGCATCATGCAGGGCGGCAGAGTCCTCTCCGGAGCAGAGTTCCGTTCGCTCACCAAAGCAGAACAGTCAGCAGCATCAGTGGACCTTGATGTGATGGCCCGGGCCGAGCCTATGGACAAGCTCCTCCTGGTCGAGGCGCTCCAGCGGAATGGTGCGGTTGTCGCGGTCACCGGTGACGGGACGAACGATGCACCGGCCCTCAAGCACGCGGACGTCGGCCTTGCCATGGGCATTGCCGGGACGGAGGTTGCCCGGGAGGCAAGTGACATCATCCTGCTTGATGATTCCTTTGCCTCAATAACGAGTGCGGTCTGGTGGGGAAGGTCGCTTTTCGAGAACATCCAGCGGTTCATCCTCTTCCAGCTCACCATCAACTTCTGCGCCTGTATCCTCGTCTTCATCGCACCGCTCCTGGGACTTCCGGAACCCTTCACCATCATCCAGATCCTCTGGATCAACATCATCATGGACACGCTTGCCGCATTCGCGCTCTGCTCCGAGGCCCCGCACAGAGGCCTGATGAACCACACACCGGTGCCGCAGGATGCAAAGATCGTTACCCCGTTCATGTGGCTCTCGATTATCGTGACCGGTGCTTTCTTCATCATTGCCGGCCTCCTCCAGCTGGCCACCGGGTTCCTTGGAGGTTCAACACCGGAAGAGGTGGGAACGATCTTCTTTGCCGGCTTCATCATGACCGCTGTCTGGAACGGGATCAACTGCCGGGCACTGGACGGGAAGATGCCGCCGTTCTTTAAGGGTAACCCGACCTTTTTTATTGTTATGGCCTTCGTGGTCGTAGTACAGGTAGCCATCGTCCAGTTCGGCGGTGCCGTTTTCGCCACCGTCCCCCTCTCCGCCATGCAGTGGATAACGATCATCCTTGCCTCTGCATCGGTGCTCGTGATCGGCTTTGTCCTGCGGGTTTCCTACCGGTTATTCCGCAAGCGTCATAGCCGGCAGGGATAACTCTTTTTTTTTAAAAAGTGCTATTGTTCCGGTTCTTTCCTGAGCCGGATCACAACAGGGTTCAGAGTTGATATGGACATAGCAGTTCATCAGGAGCACGGAGGACACCCCTATCAAGCCCGGAGAGTGGGGGTAAGATCTGAAGATGAGTTTGCCGGAGTAAAAAACAAATACGTCAGGAAAAGTCGAAAGATCAGGGCATACGATACCCGAGCTTCCGGACAAGCGCAATTACTTCAAGGACCTGCTCCTCCTGTTTGCGGGTGAGTTTGCGCCCTTTCTGGATCAGCCGGCCCATCCTGACGATCTGCATGCGCTGGTCAGGGTCGAGCGCATCGCAATGGTGCGACCATTTGAGCAGATCGAGCCATTGCGTGCGGTTGAACGCGATTTCCTGCCCGGAAACCAGTGTCTGACTGCTGTCTTCTCTGATAGGGTCCAAATCGTCCGTCTCATCTTCTTCGAACGTTCCTTCGGAATCGGGAAGTGATGGTCTTGCGTCCTCAAAAAAACTTTCCTGATCCTCAGGACTATCGGGAATTCCGGATAGCAGGACATCACGGACCGGTTCGCTCGCTGGTTCCTGGATGATCGAGACCACGGGACGGCGAGGGGGGCGTTTATCCTCATCCTCATCATCCTCGTACAGGTCCTCAACGCTTTTAATCGGTGATCTCTCGGGTTCTGCTGCATTCACCTCATCGATCACGACCACCGGGAAGGGGGCGGGGCGGGTCTCGACCGGAAGACTGGATGTTTTCACGATGAGGGAACGCTTTTTAATAATTTCTGCTTCTTTCTTCACCCCAAAAACCGGTGCATGTCCGGGTGGGGGAGTCATCGCGGGAGCTGCCTTGAACAGTTCGTTACCCGTCGCATGCTCATCCGATGCGTCAGTGAGGGCGACCCGGGCCTGGTCGATCTCGGCCTTCAGGTCCGCCGCTGTCTGTTCTGCCCGGCTCTTCTCCCGGTTCAGGGCAGCTACCTGGTCCTCCAGAGACCGGGTCTGTTTTTTCGTGGTTTCATGCATCCTTCGCTCGGTGACAAGATCGGCATGCAGGGTTTTTGTTTCCGATACATACCTTTCGAGGTCCTGGTCCAGCTGCTGCTGCTGGGACAGGGCGTCCCTGAGCTGGTCTTCCGATTCCTGCCGGCGGAGGGTCTCCTGGTCAAGAGTGGATTTTAGCCGTTCCAGCTGTTCGGTCAGGGCAAGGATCTGCTGTTTCTCTTCTGCACGCAGTCCCGATTCGCTCTCCCGTTCGTGACCAATCTGGCGGAGCTTTTCCTCGGCCAGTCGCAGCTTTCCTTCAAGTTCTGTTCTTGCAGCAACAGCCCCCTCAAGATCCCGCTTCATGTGGGAAAGCGATGTCTGATGCACTGAAACGGCGGTCTGGACTTCTCCATGAACCTGGCGGAGTTCCAAGAGATCCTGGTCGCGCTGCAGGATGAGCGCGGTCATCCGTTCTTCATTATTCCGGTACCGGATCTTTTCCTGGTCCAGCTGGTTCTGCAATTCCTTGAGGGATAAGGAAAGCGATTCTGCCAATCCATCTGCTTTCTTCTTTCCTTCTGAGACCCGTGCAATGTCCTCTCTGTAAGAGGCAATGTTTTGTGTTTCGGCTTCGAGTGCAGTATTCTTCTCCGCAAGGAGACGGGATACGGATGCAAGCTCCTGGTCCGAGGACGTCCTGGCGGATCTGAGGGATGCGATTTCGGAGGAAAGGCTTGTTATTGCCCGTTGCTCCTCGTCAACAAGAGAACTGGCTGTGTTGAGACGGGTCTCCAGATCATGGATCTCCTTCTCTTTGCTTCCAAGGGATGTGTTCGTCTCCGCAAGAACGCGGGATACGGATGCAAGCTCCTGCTCAACAGACTCCCGCGCTGAACTGACTTTTGCGATTTCCTCGTAAAGGGTTTTTATTGCCTGTTCTTTTTCATCAAGCTGCGCCTGCAGGCTGACAAGATCCTGCTGCTGTCCATCGATTGCGGTATTCTTCTCCGCAAGGAGACGGGATAAGGTGGTAAGCTCATCTTTTGAGGATGTTTGGGCGGACCGGAGTGC
>CAZCZK010000142.1:4177-5050 GCA_964503195.1 uncultured Methanoregula sp. | reverse complement strand
ATTTGAAAATGTAGACCTCTCCTTTCTCTGGCAATTTCCCTTCACGGTTGCACCTGCCGGCAGCCTGTACAACCGAATCGATACCGGTCATGGTCCGGTACACAATAGGGAAATCGATATCCACACCGGCCTCGATCAGCTGTGTTGAGATGACCCGGCAGTCCTTCCCCTCGCGAAGCCGGGTCTTGATCTCCGCGATCTTTTTTCTGCGATGGACTGGGCACATCCGGGCACTGAGATGATAACAATTGCCGGAATCTTTCATTGCATCGAACAGTTTCTTCGCGTGATTCCGGGTATTGACAATACACAGGACCTGTCGGTGATCTTTCAGCCGGGCAGAAAGATCCGTATCGTTTTTCGGACCAAGATTCGTCACGTTCACCCGCTTGAAAGTTTCATACAATCGATCCGGCGATTGCATAATTTCCAGAGGCCGGGCTTTTTCATCGAGCAGATCGCCCAGTTTTGGCTGGGTTGCAGTACAAATCACAACCGTTGCGCCATAGTTCCGAACAAGTTCCGACAGCGCAGCAAGACACGGGAGGAGGTACCCGGTCGGGAGCATCTGTGCCTCGTCCAGGATAATCACGCTCTTTGCAAGGCTGTGCAGTTTCCGGCAGCGTGACCTCTTGTTCGCGAAGAGCGATTCAAAGAACTGGACATTGGTTGTGACAACAATCGGCATATCCCAGTTTTCGGTTGCGAGCCGGAGCGATTCTTTGCCGGTGTCCAGGTCGCCGGTATCGACCGTTGCCGGATCAAAATTACTGTGATGCTCCAGTACATTCTGCCCTCCGAAAATATCTCTAAAAACTTCGGCATTCTGCTCGATGATGCTGGTGTAAGGAATGACGTAAAAGATCCGTGTCA
>CAZCZK010000142.1:1606-4167 GCA_964503195.1 uncultured Methanoregula sp. | reverse complement strand
TGCGTTCAGGCCGGCTCGCTGCCGCCCGGTGTTTTCCCTCCACCGGTTGGAACGGTCAGGCTGAAAATACCGGGCGGCAGCGAGCCGGCCTGAACGCATTGTGCGAAAATTTTTTTCCGTTCGCGATTGATGAGTGAATCGTTCGCGATGGAGTGTATTTTCTGCATGTGATCTTCGAATTTTTCATTCAGGATCTCAAATGGTTCGTACTTTTTTCGTGTAGATGATCTTATTGGGCTGGAAAAATTTTCTGTGTCAAGCGAGTCTGCATCGACAAGGCATGAGTAGAGCATCCGCGTGAAGAAGGAGATACTGAAACCGGTTTTGTGAGGGAGTGGACGTAATTTAAACGGACCAACGTTTTGTGTGTCAAAAGAGATCTCGTTGTGGTACGCTGAATAATCCGGTAATTTTTCTTTCTGCAGCCGCTCGCAGAGTCCCCCTTCAGCACTGCCGTAATTTAAAAGGCCGCCATGATGTCCGGCAATAATGTAGGCAAATAACAACCCGGCTGCGCTCTGCTTGTCTTTAAATAATCGTGTTGCTTCTATCGTTCCGGCTGTTGAGTGATCGACATGAATTTTTTCGCCTTCGAGCCGCCTCTGGAACTCTGTGGAATATTTCCCGAGATCGTGAAGGAGCCCGCTCGTGTATGCCAGATCACCGGCATTGAAATCATTCGCGAAGTCCTGTGAAAGCGTCGCAACGTTTGTTAGATGTTTTTTAAGGAGTTGCCAATCGGACTTATCGATCTTTTCAGTTGAGTGTGCGTAATACATGTTGTTGATTTTAATATCGTATTCAGCAGTTCCTTTACAATGTCTTGATCCGTCTTTTTTTTTGAAGCACGATAAGCATGTTGATCTGCGGTGTGAAAGTGTGTGAAATTTTTTTTAATAATCTCTATTGATGAAAAAAGGAATTGGAACTCAAATTTTTTTACAAAATTTTCGTGGAACCCCCCCTTAAAAACCTCCATCCTGCCGTTTCCCGCCCCCTCCCCCACGGACAGCCTCCCGTCCCTGTCAAAACCGATCGGCCCCTGTAAGAGTGCAGCAGCCCGACAATTCCGGGCTGGCAAAAGGTATCTTCCCTCCAGTCCGGGGCCGGAACGTGCTCCGCTTTAAACAATGGTGTCATTTTTTCCTGAAACAGTGTCATCCGGGCCGGAAAAATGGGGAAACAAAGGGAGAAATGGGCTCCGTTGACTCCATCCCCCTGATGAGAACCTGCCAGAGCGGAGAGCCACGGGTAAGGAACCCGTTGGAGGGTATCTTCCGCGACACGGACGCCGGAACCGGATACTATGCCGGAACACAGTCTGCCTCCAGGACAGCATCAGGCCGGAGGGGGTTATTGATTGCCCGCAGCGCAGCAGTATCCAGCTCAGGACAACGGGCTCGTTCAGCCGTAGGCCGGGCGGATCTTTCTTATTCCGCCGTTTGGGCATGGTGTTGAGCGATGATTTTCAATATTATACCTGGAGCGGTCCGCCGGCCGGGCGACTGAAGCGATTGTGCCGGGGAAGTCGGCTACGGCGACTTCTGCGTGGAAGACGCTGACGGCGACGGGAGTCCTCCACTCCAATCGACTCAAGAATGGTAACATACGACTCAGCAGGTATCGCCGTTTAGTGATAGGATACTGAAGGTATCAGTGATACTAGGAGATCCCGATCAATTGCCCACGCAGTATCCGGGATATTTTCCCGGCTATGCCGGAAAAACGATTAATCCAGATTCAGCAGGTCCACAATAAGAGCAACAACCGCGAGCCGTTGCTGCTCACTGATGGCACCGATCCGGTGCCGGAATCGTTCCCGGTCCAATGCAACGATCTGGAATACGAGTGCAATACTTTCGGCATCGAGCCCGTTGTGCGAGTCGGGGGAAATGGTGAGCGTATGCGAGAACCTGGCGCTGCTCATGCTGCTGGTCAGCGGGATGACGAGGATGAGCCCGTTTGCACCCCCGACAATAATTGCGGGCCGCATCCCCCGCTGCTCATGTCCTTTTGCATCGGTGAGATCCACGAGCCAGACAGCACCGTTCTTCATCGGTTTAGTGCTCCAGTGTTTTTAATGAGGCCCGCTGCCAGATGCCCGTCTCCTTTTTCAGGTCTTCGAGATCCTTCCCTGTGGGCTTAAAAAGGAACTCTTTTGCTTTTGAGATACCGAGGGCAATCTGGGCCTCTGAATAGAACGGTTTCAGCCGCTTTACCAGCCGAGATGCTTCGAGCGGATCGCAATCCTGCCGGATTGCATAATACCCGTAGGTTGCGCCAACTTCGAGAGGAACGGGTTTGAGCCCGAAGATCCGCAAAAGCTCGCCCGCTACCTCTTTTTCTGCGGTATTCAACCGGGAGCCGGTTTCCAGGTTCTCGAATTCGGGAGTGAATGCAAACAGGTCCTTCGTCAGGTCCGGAGAGTATGGTCCGCGTACATACAGATTGCAGGAATACCCGAGGTCGATACCTTTGAGCTCAAGCAGGCAGACGAGTTTCTGGGCGATGAGCCGGTCGTCGAACCGTGCGATATCGAATTCAAAGCCCAGTTCCTTAAA
>CAZCZK010000142.1:0-1596 GCA_964503195.1 uncultured Methanoregula sp. | reverse complement strand
TTTTGTGTTTTTCCATAATTCATGCACCGCAGTGGAGGAACCGCCAGAGCCAGGTCCGTGTTCTTTTCCATTCATCCTGTCCTTCAGTCGTGATGATATAGAGTTCAAGTTCTTTTCCTTCCGAGGTAATCTTCCCGGAAGTGAGATATCCCATGTCTTTTAAGACATTGAGGTTGGCAAACAGTACACCGTCATTGATGTCGAGCGCCGCCCTGAGTTCGCGGTAGGTTGCCCCATCGGGTCCGAGGGCGGCAAGGCTCGCCAGCAGTTTCAGCCGGACGAGCGAGAAGACTTTCGCGTTGAGCCCTTCGGATTCATGTAAGATGGAGAGGATATCATTCTGCATGTCTTTGGATCTCTCCTTTTCATGATGATGAGCGGCCCGGGTTATCTACTTTGTTATTTACTTAAAGTTTAAAGTAAATGAAAGCAGGGGTTAGGGCACACTTACGAGATCCCCAACGTATTGGTTTCGCCACATTACTCAGCTCAGGACAACGGGCTCGTGCAGCCGTGGGTGGGCGGCGATATCGTGCCGGGTGTGCCGGTCCTCCTGGCGATCGTGGCCTTGGGCCGGCGTTTTCACCGGCGCTGTTCTATGCTGGCGAGAGGCCGGCGCCGCTGGTGCCGGCGGTTGTCGATGAGGGGCGGATCACTGCGGGAGACCGGTAATTCGCACGCACAAATCATTATTGCCGTATACTGTATACATTATACATAATACCATGGCTAAATCTGTTCCCGCACCAATAAAAAAAATCGCTACCGGTATTCCGGCATCATCAGGGATTCGTACAGAAACAGCGCCTCCCTCAAAAGATTCCCGGGCACCCGTGCAGATACTCCGGTCAACCAAGGAATGGCTCGACCAGATCATCGCGGAACGGGATCTCCGGAGCTATGACGAAGCGATCATGTTCCTGATCACGGAACGGCAGCAGCACATGCCTTCGGATTTCGGTGTCTTTTCAGACCTGGAACCATACATCTGCAACGGAGAGGATTGAGATCGCTCTTGTCCTTGATACCTGGACCTGGGTCGAGTACTGGAAGGGGAACGAACGGGTCCGCACCTCTGTCGAGGGGAACGAGACCCGGATCACCTCCATGATTTCTGTTGCAGAGCTGGAACGGTTGTATGGCACGGACCGGGAGCGGATGGACCGCATGGTCTCGATCATCCGGTCGCGGAGCCTGCTTGTCCCGGTTGATCTTGCCATTGCACGGGCCGCAGGCAGGGTGCGTCGGGAGATGAAGGAGGGTGGTATCGCGGACGCGATCATCTATGCGACCGCACTCCGGCACCGGGCGAAGGTCGTGACCGGGGATCCGCATTTCCGCGGGATGCCGGCGGTTGTATTTGTGGAGAGGGAGTGAGGCCGGCGTGGTGCGGGGGGTGTCGGTACATCTGCGATTCGTTGGGGAAACAGCCCCACGTCCGTGTGAAAACGGAACGACCGCTGTTTCGTTGCTAAATGTGGACATTTCCGGGCAGGAAAAGGGCGTCAGGTTGCCGTTCAGGGGCTGAAATGGCAGTTCCCTGAAATTGGGTAGCCTCTTTTCATTGAATAATTGCCAAACCGGCCAAAAAACCAA
>CAZCZK010000141.1:0-5052 GCA_964503195.1 uncultured Methanoregula sp. | reverse complement strand
GGATTTCGTAGCGCGCCATCATTTCACTGCGGCTAAGCACGCCGAATTTTTCAAACAAAGCCAGATTTTCTTCACGCGTCAGATAGGGCAAGGCTTCGCATGTGGACATCAGATTGAGCAAGCCGCGCTTTTCCGCTTCGTGCACCCATTCGTCGGAGTAGTTGTTGCCGTTAAAGATGATGCGCTTATGATCTTTAATGATGGAACGAATCATGGTGTTGAAGGCGGCATACGAATCATGGTCATCGAGAAAGAGCGCGATTGTTGTCGAAAATGCTGCCATGAGGACGCCGAACAGGAAGAGGATGAGATAGACCATCCCGTACTGGAGTGGCGAGAGAATACTTGCCCCGATGAGTACGGCAAGGACGAGAATGATCGTGGTCTGGATAAGTCCGCGGCCGGTGATAAACAGGATCTTGCCTATCAGGATATCCTCCCGGGGAGTGGGGAGGGCAAGGAATTTATTGAGAAAACCGAGGATCTTGTCAAACATCAGGAGTGTCCCCCCCGAGAGCCCTGCAGTGAGCATGGTCATCACGAGGATACCGGGCGTGATGAAATCCAGGTAATTGCCGGTGAACTGCACGGGAAGGGCGAGCCCGACAAAGAGGAGCCAGGCGGCCGGCATGATGAGGGCGGAGACCAGGGCCACTTTTCCCCGGCTCCACTTCAGGAAATCCCGTTCCAGGTAGGGAAGGATGCCTCTCATCTCCGCCTCCGCAGCATGGTCCTGAACTTCGCATCCTCAAAGCCATACGGTTCCTCCTGGTGACCAACGGCCTGCAGGAAGACGTCATCCAGGGTCGGCTCCCGCAGGGACATGGCCCTGACCTCAACACGGTCCCGGGCCAGCGTCCCGAACAGGTGCGGGAGGGCTTCCCTCCCGTTCTCGGCAGTAAACGAGATCTCGTCGCCAGACTGCCCGACATAGGCCACCCCGTCAATCGGCGTGGGGGTATACTGTCCATTCACCTTCACGGTAATCACATCCTTCATCAGCCGGGCCTTGAGATCTTCCGGTGATCCGAGGGCAACAATCTTTCCTCTGCTGATGATACCCACGCGGTCGCAGAACTGGTCTGCCTCGTCCATGTAGTGGGTGGTTACAAAGATCGTCATTCCTTTCTGGCGCAGGGCACGGATATGCTCCCAGATCTTCTTACGGGCTCCTACATCAAGACCAATCGTCGGCTCATCCAGAAAAAGGACGTCCGGTTCGTGGACAAGTGCCTGTGCCAGCTCGAGCCGCCGCCGCATGCCTCCCGAATAGGTCCGGATAAGGTCGTCGGCACGGTCAGAGAGGTCCATCACGGAGAGCACTTCATCCGTCCGGTCCTTCGGCTTTTCCACACCATACAGCCGGGCAAAGAGAAGGACATCTTCCCGCCCCGTGAGACGGATATCCACAGCCATCTCCTGGGGGACATAACTGATCCGGCTACGAACCTCAGCGGATTCGGTCATGATATCATGGCCGCAGACCTTTGCCGTGCCTTCCGTGGGATGGAGGAGCGTATTGAGCATCAGCACCGTCGTGGTCTTGCCGGAACCGTTCGGGCCGAGAAGCGCGAAGATCTCACGATCAACAGAAAGAGAGAGGTGGTCGACAGCGCAGAGGGCTCCATAATACCGGGTCAGTGCCGTGGTCTCAATAGCAGCTGTCATGAGAAAGAACGCTCCTTCACCGTCTTCTGGTGAGTTGTTGGATAGTGCAGGGTATTGATTTTGTGCATGCAGATTCAGCTTGTTCCCGGGTGATCATACAAATATATAATTTCATTACTAAATATTACAAAATTAAAAAGTGTAAGCGGCGCTCTGCAATCCCTGCACGAATACCCTGAAACCGGACAACCCGGAAGTGTCATCTACCTGTTCCGCCGGAAATCCGCAGCAGCAGCTATGAAGCGCCGACAGAATGCATCGCTGAAATACGCGTGGGTGTACGTCCCGATGGCATTCTGTTCAATGAGCCCGTCTTTCCCGTTCTGGATCCCTTTTCCCTTTGAGAGCCGGATCGCAAACCGGGCATCCGAATCGCACTCTGTCCGGGAGTAATGGAACTCATGCCCCAAAAGAGAGCCCGTTTTCGCCCAGAGCCCGGGCTGACCATCAAATCTTCCGTTCACGTACCCCAGTGCTTCTATCTTCTTTGTCATTTCCACGCGGGCGGGAAGTACTCCTGCCATCCGTACCTCATGGTCACCCGAAACCGACCTGCACAGGTACATGAGCCCGCCGCATTCGCCATAGATCGGCATACCATTCTCTGCCATGTCGTGAATTGCCTGCCGGCACCGCGATTCTTCAAGTTTTTGGGCATGCAGTTCCGGGTATCCCCCTCCGATATAGAGGGCATCTGCTTCAGGCAGGTTGTCCTGCATGGGCGAGAAGAACCGGATCTCTGCCCCGGCCCGTGCGAGGCGGTCGAGATTGTCCTGGTAGTAAAAGCAGAATGCCTCATCCCTTGCGACGCCGATGATAGCCCGTTTGGTAACCTCCGGCGTTTTTGTGTGCGGGGGGACTGCCAGGACAGGAGAATTCCGTGCCACATCCAGGATCGCGTCAATATCGCACGACTCCCGGACTATCCGGCCAAAAGTCCCCATTGCTCCGGATTCGTGTGCCATCACGAGGCCAAGGTGACGGCTGCCCACCTCAGACCCCCGCTGTCGGGGGATCCAGCCGAGTGCAGGTACAAATTCCTCAGCTGCAATCATGTCATGGTGTCTTGACGTAGCAATCCGGTTGAAGATGATCCCGGCAACCCGTATGCGGGGATCAAAGTCCCTGAAACCCCGGACTACCGCGTGGATACTCCGTGACGCCGATGATGCATCAACAACAAGGATGACCGGCGCCCGGAGGATTCGCGCAACATGGGCAGTGCTGGCAATATCCGTACCGTCCATCCCGTCGAAAAGTCCCATGGCCCCTTCGATGACTGCGATCTCGGCGTCTCTGGATGCATCGGCAAATGTCCGCAGGACGCCGGTCTCTCCCATCATGAAAGGATCGAGGTTGCGGGATACCCTGCCGCAGAGAGCGGAATGATGGGTGGGATCGATGAAGTCCGGGCCGGTCTTGAACGGCTGGACCCGGATCCCGCGCTCCGTGAGAGCCGCCATCAGACCGCTCGCTGTCGTGGTCTTGCCGCAGCCGCTGTGCGTTCCCGCGATGATGATGCGGGGAATCGTAGCTTTCATGTATACCCCATGCCAGGACGAACTGTCATTCCGGCCTGTCCTCCATGGATTTTGGTTCCGGCAGGGAAAAAAGGCACGTTTTCACTCTGCCAGCGGCATCCGGTATCGGGTCCCGATAAGATGTTCCTTTCCGTGGTTCCTCTTAAAGGGTCAGAACTGTGAGAAGGCACACACCCCCGCACAGTTCCCGGTGATCGGACCGGGAGACTTGCATAGCCTTCGATGCCCTGCCCGCGGAGTCCGGGCAGGGCCGGGACCTTCCCGGTTAAAAATTCCCGATCACAAGGGAATACAGGTCAGTTGCCGGCAGCGGGGGCGATGTGATATCTCCTACGACAATCCGTTCTTCAGGATATGCGAGGTTCTCGCAGACTGCTGCCTGCAGGGGCAGGGAGAGTTCGGCAAGACGGCAGTAGAGATCAGAGACCCTGAATTTCGGGTCGGCGAGGAGGAAGACAATCCTGCCCCTCTTCACCTCGTCAACCGTGTCCTGCATTCCCTGTTCGTGGCCCCGTCCATGGGCGACGACAACCGTAACCCGGGACAAGGGGAGGTGGAGACGAGAAGCCGCTATCTGGAGCGAGGATATCCCCGGGATCACCGTACCGTTGAGATACCCGAGACCCGCAAGCATGGGATCACCCGTTGAGAGGAGGACGGCATGTTCCGGCAATTCCATGAGTTTCTTATAATCGTCGATCGAACGGGCTGTACAGTCTTTGGGAAGATATGCCCGCGCAAGACCGATCGCCCGGTCGGATCCATACACAGAATGTGCCCGTTTCAGCTCCTGTATGGCCTGTTCGGTCAGCAGGCCGGGACCGCACCCGACACCGATGATCTTCATGGGCTCTCACCAATGATCCTGCCTTCGCGGTTTATAAGAACAACGGTTACCCGGGGGCGGGTTAGCCGGAACTTCCGGAGCGTTTCTGCAAGGAGTGCCGGAAACTGCGGGGAACCCGCAAGTTCTTCAACCGTCAGGTACCCGGTCCCTTCAAGGATCTGCGGATTGATATGCCGGAGAATCAGGGCGGGAAGCCCGCAGAGGGTGACTTCCCCAAAAGCTGCGTCAAGAGCTTCGTTCAGTTTCCCGCCGATAAGGATAACCTCCTGTTCCGGAAAGAGGAGCCGCGAGAACCGGAGGCCGATCCTGCCGGTGGTGAGGACAGGCCGGTTTGCAGCTGCAACCCTTTCCATAATGGATTCAGTCAGGTGGTCGTCCCAGGGCTCGACAAGCCCGGTCGTGCCCAGCACGGAGATGCCGCCGTCAACACCCATGCGGGGATTGAGGGTCTTTTTGGCGAGCGTTCTCCCCTTCGGGGCAGAGATACGGACGGTGATGCCGGATTCACCGATGGTATCCATGGCTTCCTGTACGGACCGGACAATACCGGAGAGCGCCGTGGGACTGACGGCGGGCATCCCCTTCCGCTGCCTCGGGGTGTCCCGGGAGAACCTCCCGATGCCCTCCCCGAACGTGACCGTGATACCACCCGTATGACGGCAAGCCTCCGCCCGGAACTCAAGACCTCCCGTTGCGTCCGACTGGTAATCCCCGGCATATTTTACCGATCGCCCGGTACCGGCATGGCCGTGGGCCACAACGATAACGGGAATACCGCAGGGAAGGGTGATGGATACGGTCCCGGTATCCGCCACAAGGGAGAGGACCGCTGCTTTCGCCGCGGCAGCAGCGGTTGTTCCGGTGGTAAACCCCCGGCGGAGCACGGTTCCTGAAGACGTGAGTATGCCAAGGCCTTCTTCTGCCAGCCGGAGCTTTTCCAATGAGGTGCACTTTGCGATCCATGCCGGAGGATATTCAAAGCCGGTGAGCGGGTCC
>CAZCZK010000140.1:0-5139 GCA_964503195.1 uncultured Methanoregula sp. | reverse complement strand
AATCTCCCCCTCGGCGTTTTTATATCCCCTTCCGGGTATTATCCGTCATGCATTGATACCGCAAAGCATCCGGTACATGAAAATCCATGCCGTTCCCTTGTGACAGGGAGACATTTTTATTTCAGAAGGGGAAAGTCCTTATAAAACCCCAAAAATAAATGTATCTGTCTGACGTGAAAATGTGTTTATACCAATGAACGAAAATGGACCGGGAAAACGGTATGTATTTTCTAAAATTCTCGTCGGTTGAAAAAAAGGTACTACCGTTCTATCGTAACGTGGGGGTCGCCCGAGCGGCGGGGGCGAAGGCATTGCCGGGAGCCCCGGGGAGTGTCTGGAGGACAGGGTCCTGTGAATATCTGATGGAAAAATGCGGTACTGAAATGGCACATGACCCTTTCAGAAATATGCCAGCATCCCGAGCAGCCCGTGAACCAGTGCAAGAAAGATCGCAATTGCAGCACACCGGGGATGCCATTTGAAGGGTATGGTGCGCATCCCCTTCAGCCTCATACCAGCGATCGCTGCAGTGAACAGGATGGCGAGCAGGGTGAGTATCCCAAGGTACATGATCAGGGGTTTCCCTAAGATTAGAAAATACGTTATTTCCTGGAACATGGATCATCCCTCAACAGTAACATATCCCTGCATTTCCGGGTGGATCATACAGGAATAATTATACACCCCGGGCCGGCTGAACGGCAGGCTGGAAGCAGACTGGCTTGAACCGAGGAGATAGGTGGAGGTAGAGAACGATTTGTCCTCAAACTCGATCCGGTGGGGGTGGTCATCTGCGTTGACCCAGCGGACCGTTGACCCCACATGAACCGTTATGGTTGCAGGCCTGAAGGTGTTCTTCACAATGGTTATGGTATTATCCGACACCGATGCTGTCCGGGAAGGGGTGACAACAGTGGCCGGGAGTGTGGTGGTTACGGGAGTTGCCGGCAGGGGTGTCGGGGTAACCGCGGGTTGTGCGGGGGATGACTCAACGCACCCGCAGGTCAGGAGGGCCAGGGCGGCCATGAAGAGGAGAACCGCAATTGATCTCATAGTTGCTGGTCTGAGGTTGCCCTATAATAAGGTGATGGGGCACGCTGGTCCCCCGGGCAATCGGTACCTGTATCAAAGTACCGGGGGACCCTGATCAGGAGGTGGCAGACGGGAGACCTTTGATGATTTGAGGGTCTGCAGGAAATCTTCCCCGTGGAGGTAATCGGATACTACCATCTCCCTGAAAAGCGGTTCGGGAAGGGCAGCGGCAAACTTCCAGCCATCCTTCGGCGGGAGCGGGAGGACTTCCGCGATTGCCGGATAGTCCATCGACTGGACTTCGCGGAGCGCCCGGGCCACCCGCTCACCGGCAGCATCCTTTCCTGCCCGGTTCACCATGAGAACGAGATCATCGTGTCTTACCTGAACCCCCCGGCCAAGCGACTGCCGGAGCAGGACGCCGAGTATCCGGTTGAACCTGCTCCCGTTCATGGAGACCACGTGAACGGTTCCTTTGCGGTCACCATCCTCCCCGGCAACATACAGGCCTTCCGTACCGATACCTGCCGGAAAATCTGCGAGCGCCCGCTGCAGCAGCTCCTGTTCATGGAAGCCCAGCGGAAGTGTCGTGGTTCCCCGCGACCGCAGCTGCTGGATGGTACGGCATACCAGGGGAGAGAAACCGTCTTCACTCCCGCCCGTCCAGAAAACCCGGGACGACCCGGATCCTCCCGGAACCACAACGACAATATTATGCCCCTCATCGCATTTTACCAGCGTCCAGCTGCGCCCCCCAAGCGAGACCTCCCGGGCTCCGTTGCTGTTGACAAATTGGGCGTCAAGAGTCCCCACCAGGTCGCCATCGGGGGTAACAGCACGGTATTCACTCCCGCCGCTGATCACCGAGTACAGGTCTTTCCAGTTCGATCGCCCGAATATCCGCTCGGCCTCAGGCCCCGGCATGATCATCTCCCCGTCCATGGTGAGATACCCGCCCTGATCGAGATGATCCAGGATTTGGTCGAGAATGCGCGGATCCAGCTCCCTGAATACCGGGGAGGTGAGCAGGAATGAGGCCAGATCCCGCCGGGTTGTCCGGGAATGGGTATGGAGGAAAAGGAAGACCTGCTGGATCAGGACATTATAGGGTTTTTTCATCGGCCGGAGATTCTCGATGCGCTTCTGCACCGCACATTCGATGATGGCGATGGAAAAGAGCAGGTCACGGGGATTTTTCAAAATCCAGGCAACATATGCTGCTTTCCCCCGTCTGCCGCTCCGCCCCATGCGCTGGAGGAAGGACGATACGGAATCCGGGGGACCTGCCTGAACCACCACATCGAGATCCCCGATGTCAATACCCAGTTCCAGCGTGCTCGTACAGACGATGCAGGCACCGTCCTGCGAGGTGAACGCCTCCTCTGCCAGCTTCCGTGAGGCCGGGGAGATCGAGGAATGGTGGATGTGAAGGTTCCGGACCCTTCCGCCACAGGCATTCACGAGCTGCTCGGCGCTGTTACGGCTGTTGACAAAGACGAGCGCCTTTTTACCGGCAACGGTCCTGACCAGCGCATCGATCCGGTCCTTCTCCTCCGGCTCGATAATAAAGAGGAACTGTTTTTCCTGACGGGCACTGGGGACATGGACAACGTCCTCTGCCTGCCTTCCGTCAGACAGCCAGTGCAGTACTTCCTGAGGATTTCCGACGGTTGCGGAAAGACCGATACGCTGGATCTTCCGTTTTGTCAGCTGGTCCATACGGTAGAGCAGCATCTTCAGGTGCACACCCCGCTCTGATTCAACGAAAGCATGGAGCTCGTCAACAATAATGTACCGCACCTGCCGGAGATCGGTGGCCAGGGTTTTTTCCTGGAGGAGAACCTCCAGCGATTCCGGTGTGATCATCAGGAAATGGGGGGGCTCGCCCTCTTTCCACGAACGTTCCCCTCGTGTAAGATCCCCATGCCATTTCATCACGGACAGGGAAGTGGGGGTGCAGAAGGTCCTGAACCGCTCCTCCTGGTCGTTGATGAGTGCCTTGAGGGGAGAGATATAGAGACACGATATCCCGCGATGGCCGTGTTTCAGGAGATCGTCCATCACGGGGATCAGGGCGGCCTCGGACTTCCCCCCGGCTGTCGGTGCAATGATAAGCGTATCCCCGCCTGCACGTATCGTACGGCAGGCCTGTTCCTGCACCGTCCGGAGTTCCGTCCAGTCGAACCGCTGGGCAAGCACCTGCTGGAGGGATTCGTGGAGCGATGAGAATACGGATGTCACGGGTTCTGGTAAGAGCGTTGTGTCCCGGGCATTATGGCCTTTCTCCTTTTTGTTGGTACCGGGAGGGTTCCTGTACCTCCATGAGTGGAAGTATACCCGGGACACCCGCACTGAGTTATACCGTGGAAATGTTTTTTGGCTGGCGGTGCCAAGAGAGTACCCATGGAACTCGCACAGATGAAGTGCACACCGTACAAGACCGGCTCTCCCCCGCTCATAAGGAGGGAGATGATGGATCTCCGCAATCAGGTGCAGGGGTGGTCCATCGAGGGCGGGCACCTCACCCGCACGTTCACCTTCCCGGATGCAGCTGCCTGCATTGCCTTTATCAACGAGGTTGCAGGCTTTGCCACCACCGAGGGGCATATCCCCGACCTCACCATGAGGGAGGGACGGATTGTCGAAGTCTCGTTTTACACCTATCCTGCCGGCGGCCTGACCCTGAACGATTTTATCATGGCTGCAAAAC
Organism: uncultured Methanoregula sp.; assembly: GCA_964503195.1. GTDB lineage: Archaea > Halobacteriota > Methanomicrobia > Methanomicrobiales > Methanospirillaceae > Methanoregula. The sequence continues at coordinate 1,397 of CAZCZK010000140.1, read as the reverse complement.
TGAACGGGAAGGAAAAAGGGCAATAATTCATCACGGTTCCCCTTTTTCTCCGGATTTTTTCGCGGGATCGATAAAAAACAAACCCCGTGCTTCGGATACTGACATCAACAGGTGCCCGGACAGAACACGCATTTTTATCCGCCGCACACGCCCGGGCCTATCGCCGCAGGGAGTGTCCCGCTGGTGCAGAGGTACCCAAGGATTGCATCGGATCCAAGCGCAATGCCGAAGCACCCGATGAGGGCACCGGCAAGGATGGCGAGGAAAACCAGCAGAGTGTTCATACCGAGAAGTTTTCCTGCGATCGAACCCCTGACACCCCCGCTCCCGAACAGCGGCACCATCACCATCAGCACGATAGCAAAGAACCATAAGCTGAGAAGCCAGCGATGCCGGGTAATGAACTGACGGGTCTTTTTCGTCAGGTCGGAGAGGACAGGCCCGATGAAGGGGAGACGGTACGCGAGGTCGAAGTTCAGTGCCATGAAAAGGCCGGTCTCAACGTCGATCATCGCAATGGAGACGGCCATGTACCACCATGGGATCCCGAGCGCAATTCCCAGGGGGATGACCGTCTCCTTTCCTGCCGGCGGGAGGAGATACGCGACCATCAGCCCGACCATGGTGAAGAAGTCAGGCGGGGGGAGCGTTAATGCCAGCGTGACCAGATGGATTCCCGCAAGGAGCACCGGAAGGAGGAGGGCAACAGCTCGATAGGGGAGATGTTCATGTGCGCCTTTTGCCTTACCGTGGAGGTCTTTTTCTGTCACCAAGTTCAGGCTCTCCATTGCCGTGCTTTTCCCTGCATCTGTCCTGTGGGAAGAAAAACCCCGCAGGATCCGGTACCCCAATGGGAGGGATCCTGCAAAAAAAAGAGTGGTGAGCGTTCAATGCAACCCGAACTTCCGGACAATCTTATCACGGATTGCCTCCCGGGGGTAGGCACCGATGATACGGTCGATCAGCTGGCCATGGGAGAAGAGCATGATGGCAGGAATCGCCGATATATTGAACTGCAGGGCAATGCGCTGGTTATCATCGGTGTTGCACTTGCCAAACGCGACTTTACCGGCAAATTCCTTCGACAGCTCGTCCATGACCGGAGCAATGCGCTGGCAGGGCCCGCACCATTCCGCCCAGAAATCTATCACCGCAAACGGGTGGGTACTGACAAATTCCTGGAAATGCATCTCGTCAATAGTCGTTACATTCCCGGTTTTTTCGGTGTGCTTCATCTTTTCCATCAGCTCCTGCATGCGCTTCTCCCGTATTTGGGACAGCTCATCATCCATGCTGATGATTATGCCGGCCAATCTCATTTAATCGTAACGGACCGGGGGGCTTCCCGAGGGGGGGAAAGTGAGTAAAGTATATCAGCGCCCCCTGACTATACTATA
>CAZCZK010000139.1:0-5168 GCA_964503195.1 uncultured Methanoregula sp. | reverse complement strand
GATAAACATAGCAGTAATCCTATAGCATGGATGACATATTAGGTATTGATGTTTGATGTAGTGACAGGCGGTGCCGGGTTCATCGGTTCGCATCTGGTGGACACGCTGGTCGCGCAGGGTAACGAGGTACTGGTCATTGACTCGCTCATTGCCGGGAGGAAGGAAACCATAGCCCGGCATATTGATGCATGCGGCATCCGTTTTATGCACAAAGATCTTCTTTCTGAAGGATGGCAGGATGCAATCGCCGGCGCGGACCGTTTATTCCATCTCGCTGCAGATCCTGATGTGCGCCAGAGTGCAGCCAACCCGGACCCGGCCATCCAGAATAATGTGATAGCCACGTACCGGGTACTCGAAGCAATGCGTCTCCATGAAGTCCCCGAACTGGTCTTCACGTCCACATCCACTGTCTATGGGGAGGCACGGGTCATACCGACTCCCGAGGAATACACACCTCTCGAACCTATCTCGGTCTATGGCGCAAGCAAGCTTGCCTGTGAGGCACTCATCTCCGCGTATTGCCATTCTTTTGGTATGAAGGCCTGGAACTTCCGGTTTGCGAATATTATCGGTGAACGGAGCGGTCACGGGGTCATACCTGATTTTATCCGTAAACTTCGTATGAACCCGTGTGAGCTCGAGATCCTCGGGGACGGGAAACAGGCCAAGTCCTATCTTGAAGTACACGAGTGTATCGCGGCTATGCTCTATGCTACTGGTAAAGCCCGGGGGACCGTGAATACGTTCAATATCGGTTCAGAGGACTGGATCGACGTAAAGACCATAGCGGAGATTGTTATTGAAGAGATGCACCTTTCCGGAACAGAACTGAGGTTCACCGGAGGCGAGCGGGGCTGGATCGGGGATGTCCCCCGGATGCAGCTCTCTCTTGAACGCATCAAGGCGCTCCGATGGAAACCGCAGCGGGGATCAAGGGAAAGTGTGCGGCTCGCTGTCAGGGACCTGCTCGCAGTACCATGAGGGAGTCCATGAAGTATATCGTAGTCCTGGGAGACGGCATGGCCGATGAACCCCTGGAGGAACTCGGGGGGAAGACCCCGCTCGGTTACGCACAGACTCCGAACATGGATCAACTGGCACACGACGGTGCCTGCGGCATGCTCCGGACCATCCCTGACGGATTCGAGGCCGGGAGTGATATCGCCAACATGGCCGTCCTTGGCTATGCTCCGGAGAAGTATTATACCGGACGGGGCCCTCTCGAGGCGCTCAGCATGGGTATTGACCTTGCCCCGGAGGATGTGGCATACCGCTGCAACCTTGTGACCGTCGAGGAGAACACGATGGTCGACTTCTCTGCAGGTCACATTACGAGCGCCGAGGGTGAAGAGCTCTTTGCCTCGCTCCAGGAGGTCACGCCGGAGGTTATCCTGAAAGCCGGTGTCAGTTACCGCAACCTGCTCGTCATCCACGGGGGAAGGGGTGCGGCATCCACCCCGCCGCATGATATTGTGGGACGGGGAATCTCACCGTTCCTCCCAAAGGGTGGCGATGCCGACCTCCTTCTCCGGTGCATGGAGACCAGCCGACGGGTCTTTGACCGGCATCCGGTCAATACAGCCCGTATAAGAGCAGGAAAACACCCGGCCACCCGGATCTGGCCGTGGAGCGGCGGGCACAGGCCGGCATTTCCTGCCTTTGCGAAGAAGTACGGGAAGAGAGGCGGGATCATCTCCGCTGTCGATCTCCTGAACGGGATCGCCCGGTGTGCAGGAATGGACGTGATCAGCGTCCCGGGAGCAACCGGTTATTTCGATACCGATTACGACGCCAAGGCGCGGTATGCGCTCGATGCGATCGAACACCTGGATTTTGTCTACGTCCACATTGAGGCACCGGATGAGGCCGGCCATCTCGGGAGTGTCGAGGAGAAGGTGAAGGCAATCGAGCGGGTGGACGGGGTTGTCGGGACCATACGCAGCCAGTTCGACGGGGTTCTCGCAGTTCTGCCCGATCACCCGACCCCGGTCCATGTAAAAACCCATACCCGTGACCCCGTACCATTCGTAGTGAGCGGCAGGGGAACGGACGGGAGCTCGGTATATTCGGAAGAGGCAGGGAGGTCCGGCGGACTCGGGACAAGGAACGCAACGGAATTCTTAGAGTTCCTCTTCTCGTAAGGAAAGGGTGGCATCAGTACCCTGCATCATCATGGATCAGTGGGGGTAACTTTCATCATCTGCCACCAGGTCAGAGTGGTTACGAACAGGTCTTTGAAGAGAAAACGTTCCTTCATGCCTTACCAGATAACCATCATCAGTACGAACCGTCTGAATCAGGGTCAGGCCGGGACCAATTCCCTGAAGGATACCGGTTTCGTCCCCGGGGTTTTTCCAGCATAAAGCAACAATGCACATGCATGTGCCTTTCCGCACGGGTCAGATCAAAGGGTTTATCGAACTGTGCACCATCGATTCCACCCTTACACAATATCTTACGCAGGACATAATTAAGGGGATCAATGCTTTACCGGACAGGGAAATGAAAGCAGGGGGTTAAGAATGTACCATTCTCACCCTGTTTGGCCGATAGCTGATCCGTGAACGCTTCTTTGATCTGTTGCGTACAACAAAAGAATTAAAGTGAGAAAATATAACTGATAAAAGCATGCAAAAAAGAACGGGAATTTTTCTTATTTTCCTTTCTCTCGCGTTGATATTCATGGCGGGGTGTACAGGTACCGCGCCCGGGAGCGCAACCACGGCGGAAACCCCGACACCACAAATCGTTTATGTGACCGTGTTCGTAACCCCGACTGCAGCAACTCCTGAGACACCAGCGATCGTGCCTGATGTGACAAAGGCCCCCGGAAGCGAAGATGTACAGATGGATGAGGCGTTCCTTGATTATATCGATGTCAACCGAATCTCTGACGGAATGACGGCGCTTGAGTCATCAAATGCGGGTTATTATTCGATCAATACGGGGTACAACAGTGAACCAAAGAAAGAGGCTCTCAGATTGACCGACCTTCTGATCAAGGCCCCCACTCCAGGATCTGAAAAGATGAAGGCGTACCGCTCTTCAATGATGAACGCACTCTCGATGATGGACGGAAGCACAGCCGGGTTCTCACGGTATCGTGACGCCATGCAGACCGTGATTCTCGTAAAAAACACGGCGCTCTCTGAAATGCATTCATTGGGATCATCCAGTGTCGATGCAGTCCACATCAGTGGTCACGGAGACGATATCCAGTGGTACAATACAACGAAAACCGGACTGAGCACTTTTTCCCTGCGTCATACAGGGGATCGCAATTTTGCAATAACCCTCAAAGATGAAAATGATAAATATATTTCATTACTTGTCAATGATATCGGAGAATACTCCGGAAAAAAATCTGAACGATTGACAGCAGGTAATTATTACCTTGATATAACCGCAGATGGGGATTGGACGATCAGTATCACTTCAGACTAATTCTATCTTTTCTCCCTGATTGCCTCCTTCCGGAGGGGCACAAGAGTCTTTCCTTGAGGCTCTGTGTGCAGATCGCCTTCCTTACGAATCAGACAATGCGGCCGTGAAAAGAGAGCCGGTTTTAAAATCCGCCCTGCCATTAAAAACCATTTTCCACACGTTAAAATGACGCAAATACGATAAAACCAGCGGTAATCCGGGCTCAGATTGTGCATTAAAATGTTTTGTCGTTCCCATCAAAATAACTGAGAACCCGTTCATCCTCTGCCCACCCGGTTAGTTCTTTTTGTTTTCACGTTCCTCCCGGTTTCTCTGTCAGGAACTGGTTCACGCTGGCGCCAATGCAGTTATAACCGATGCGGTAAACGTGTACAGCAATGAAGAAGAACCTGCTGATGTGGGACGAATCGCTCTTCCGCGACCCGGACGTGCTGGAGATAGACTACGTTCCCGAGCAGTTCGAGTTCCGTGATGCCCAGATGCGCGAGCTCGCCTTCCAGATACGGCCCGGGCTCCGGGGAGGAAGACCGCTGAATACGGTCTGTAAAGGCCTGCCCGGTACGGGAAAGACCACGAGCATCAAGAAACTCTTTTCCGAGATAGAGGAGACCACAAAGAAGCTCGTTCCGGTATATATCAACTGTCAGATCGACAACACCAAGTTTGCCATTGTCTCGCAGATCTACCGGAAGCTCTCCGGCCACCTTCCCCCGTCATCCGGTACCTCCTTCAAGCAGGTCTTCGATGCGGTTGCCCGCATCCTCGTCAAGGAGGATATCGTCCTCCTGGTCACGCTCGATGACGCGAACTACCTCCTGTACGAGAACGAGATCAACAAGGTGCTCTATACCCTCCTGCGCTCACACGAGACCTACGAAGGCACCCGCATCGGCGTGATTGTTATCATCAGCGATATGGACGTGGACTTATCAAGGGCCGTTGACGCTCGCGTGGCCTCGGTATTCCGGCCAACCGAGATCTATTTTGCACCTTACAGCGATGCGGAGATCCGCGAGATCATGAAAGTCCGGGTCAACCAGGGGCTCTTTCCCGGGGTCCTTTCTGACGAACTGCTCGACCTTGTCGTCAGCCAGACAACCGGCAGCGGTGACCTCCGCGTGGGTATCGACCTCCTGAAACGGGCAACGCTCTCCGCGGAACGGGCAGCCCGGCGCAGTATCGAGAGGGAGGACATCTGCGGTGCCTACGAAATCTCGAAATACCTGCACCTGAACTACACGACCAGGACCTTAAAAGACGAAGAGCGCCTTGTCCTGCGATCGCTTGCCGAACGGAGCAGAAAAGAGCATGAAATGAACGCGGGTGACGTGTACAAGGAGATAAAGGAATCGAACGCTATCGGGTATACCCGGTTTTACGAAATCGTGAAGAAGATGGATGCTATGCGCCTCATCAACCTGCAGTACCGCGAGGGAAAGGGGCGGACGCGGATCATCACCCTCAGGTATGACCCGGAGAAGGTGCTCGAGTACCTCGGTTAACTCTACGCCACCACAACGTCGTACATATTTCAAAAATATTATCTATCAAAAACCCCTCTTTATTGATGCAGGGGTTTTCTTTCATGTTAAGCGTAAACGAACTGGCACTGGAAATATTTGATAACCTGGCCGACCTGGCCGAGGAATTCAATTGTGCATATCACGAACTGGACAATGGCGCCCGCATCGTTGACTGCGGTGTGAGCACGCGGGGCGGCT
>CAZCZK010000138.1:0-5170 GCA_964503195.1 uncultured Methanoregula sp. | reverse complement strand
CAGGAACGGAAATAAAGGTTTGTGCACGGGGATTCCACCGGGTGCAGAAACAGTATATGCTGACCCCTTTCTCCCCCAGTCCTCATCATCCGGAAAGCCGGTAAATCCGCGTCCCCCGATAAGAATATATTTCCGTAAGTCCCGCTGCCGGCAGCGTGACGTTATACCGTTCGCGCTCCGTATCCCCGACATAGAGCAGCGTTGCATGGTATTTTTTCATCAGAGAAACGGTTTTTTCGGGCTGTTCGTAGATTGCACGGATATCGGCAGGCCGATCGGTGTACCAGCCGTCATCGTTTCCTCTCCACATGAACTCGTGGAACGGCTGGCCGACGATCGCAGGGATACCGGTAAACGATGATACCCGGGAGTAGTAGGAATAATCACCATTCTCTGCCTCAACAAGGATCTCACTGCCTTTTATTGACCGCAGATATGCTGTCGCGCTGGCATCACCAGGATTCTGTATCTCAAGGTATGAAAGCCCGTCCAGCGTTACCGAACCGGAACCCGCGGGTCCCATGAGAGCGGAGGGGAGGATGAACAGGAGGGTGACCACAACAACCGTCACGACAGCACGTATCCGTGGGGGGACGGGGGGTACCCGTAAGGAAGTGGAACACCACTGCCCCGCCATGACAAACGCGGCGGTCCCGAGCACCAGCCACGCCGGGAGATAACACTTGAAGACCGTGTTCATCCGGAAGTACGTCTCCCCCATGTTATCCTTCAGGTAGATGAGTTCGCAGGCAACCAGGATCGCAAGTCCGAAGGCAGCGAGGATGTCGGGAAAGTCCCGTCTGGCCTTTGCGATGAAATACACAAGCGGGATGACGGCGATCGCTGCTGCAACATACCCGGCAAGGGCAAACGGCAGGCACGCAAGGAGGAGCCAGGGCTTTTTCCGGATATCCGGCACCAGGAGGGCAAAGAAAATGGCGATGAAGATCCCGTTCACCCAGAGAAACTCGAGGGGGTCCGACGGGGCCCGGACAAGGGCGATGGCCCCTGTATGGGTCTTCAGCTGAACATAGAACGGCAGGTAGATGAGGATCGAGACCAGGGGTACCGCAAGCAGGAACGCCCATGCTGTTCTGTCGGGACTTGCCCGGTCTTTCCCGAGGGTCAGCAATGCGGTAACCACAACGACGGGTGCGTAGAGAAGAACGTCCCAGGTGTTGAAGAGCGGCATGGACCCAAGGCTCAGGGCGATGAGTGCCATGATGATAATTTTGCCCTTAACCTCCAGAGCCTCCCAGCGTTTGTAGGCAAAGATGAGGAGGAAGACTAAGAAGATCTGGTTGAAGATCGATACAACGTGGGCATGGACATCCCCCCAGACAAAGGAGAAGAGCGGAAACTCATTGATGGTGTTGGTGATCGTCCGGGTACCCAGCCACGAGAGGGAAGCATCATAGGCCGGGTTTACTGCTTTTCCCGTGATAATCTGGAAGACCAGCGCCGGGTTAGGCAGGATGAGCGTGATAAGAGGGAGCCAGCGAAAGCGGTCCAGGAACAGGGCACCAATGGCATACAGGCTTACTGCTGACAGGGCAAAGACCGTTGGCAGGGAGAGGTTGAACGCGATATTTGACGGTACACCGGAGACGATGGCAAGACACCCGAGCATCCAGTACCCGAGATAGTAATAGACATTCAGAGATCCCCCGGCAAACCATGGGTCGAGCGGCGGCACGACAGGGCTCCGGATAACCGAGGCGAGGAAACCGTGGTCCATGAACTTCTCGGCAAAGGAGATAGTCGGGTTAAAAAACCGGATCTCCAGTAAAAAGAAGAAGGCAAGGAGAAAGAGGGCTTCCCAGTGCCATACGGACTTCAATCCGGCAAGGGTATAGCCCCCCCGGAAGAGGTTGTACACAAAGAGGGCAAGGAAGGGAAGCAGGGCGAGCTGGATGGGGAACCGCACGAGCCCGCAGTACCAGGATATCAGGGTAAACGCGAGGATGGAGGCCGGGAACGCGGCGGGAAAGGCAAACTCCCCGAATGTTTTCCGGAGAGGGGGGTAGAGCGAGAGCTGGAGGAAGCTGATGATAACAAGCCAGCTGATGACACAGAGAGCCTGCTGTTCAGCTGACAGGGGGTTCCCCCCCGTCAAGCTTGCTGTTGAGGGCAGTCCTGATGGTCGGGACCACCCAGTCTCCAAGGTAATAGATCGAGACGATACCGCCGGCAAGGGTCACGAGGTTCTTGATGAGATGGTCAATCACGGATATCAGGATTGCCGAGGTGACCGAGATACCGCCTCCCAGGCCAAAGGTAATCGCAAGGGATGCTTCGTAGGTACCCATCCCCCCCGGCGTGAGGGGGACAGCTTTCACGAGATTGCCGATGACAACGGCCAGAACAACAAGAGCAAAGGGGACCTGCAGTTCGAACATGCTGACTACAGCATTACAGACCAGGATATCGAGGACCCAGATCAGAACAGACGACGTTCCCAGCAGGGTAATGGATCTGATACTGAGGGATGCCCGTTTGATCTCATGAAGCATGTTCAGGATGATGACGATATACTTGTTCTCTGAAGAGAATTTGCCGATAAACATGAGGAATGCAAAAAAAAGGATGCCGGCGGCAAGCGGAACAATAATCAGGGTTGTGAACCATGCGGGGGCGTTCAGAACAAAAATAAGGGAGAGCGCACCGAGAATGGCAACCGTAAAGATATCAAAAACCCGTTCCACAACAAGGGAAGATACACCTTCAGAATAGGTGGTATTGAACTCATGCTTCAGGATAAATACCCGGACAAAGTCTCCAAGGCGTGCCGGGACGATCAGGTTCACGGTCTGGCTGACAAAAATACAGGCAGTGGAAACGGGGATCCCGACACGATAATTCAGGCTTTGCAGGATGGTGTGATATCTCCAGCCACGCAGCCACCATGCACACAGGCAGACTGCTACAGCGATGACAAGATACAGGGGAACGATATGCTGAATTGCGGTGACAAGATCATCCCAGATGCTGTAGAGCATGTAGCCGAGGATACCGGCTGCTATCAGCGTCGGTACAACTATTGCGCTAAGCTTCCGATACATGGATCTGCCACCACAGGCGCAGGATTGCCGTACCCATCTCAAAAACATCCATGAACCGTACCGTTGTACCCTTCCCTGCACGCCACCTGACCGGTAATTCGGTTACGCGATAACCGGCCCGCTGGGCCCGGACAAGGATCTCGGTATCCCAGAACCAGTGGTTCGAGCGTATGGACGGGAGGAGGGGGAGGATCCGCTCCCGGTGGAAAGCCTTGAACCCGCACTGGTGGTCATAGATCCTGCTGGAGAGAAAACACCGGACAAGAACGTTATAACTCCGGCTCGCTATCTCACGACCTTCAGTGCGAACTATATCGCTGGCAGGTAACAGTCTGGAGCCGGTCGAGATATCCGAGCCGTCACGAACAGCCGAGATCAGGGCAGGGAGGTGCTGCATATCCGTGGCAAGGTCAACATCAAAGTAGCAGACGATGGTCCCTTTGGATTCACGGATCGCCCGGTTCAGTGCCCGGCCCCGACCCTGGCGCTGATCGCTGTGGAGGAGCCGGACCCGGCAGTCCTGAGATTCATACTGCCGGACAAATTCCGTACTGCCATCGGTACTCCCGTCTTCTGCAACAAGGATCTCGAAATCGTCAGTGATAGCAGAGAGGGTTGCAACAGACTTTTTTAGAGCTGCCTCGAGGGAGGGCCGATCGTTGAAGACCGGTATTATGGCAGTGACCTCAGTCCCTGCCATGGATGCACTCCCCGCTGACACAGGCTGCTACTTCGATACCCGCCCTGATGGAGCCTTCCATGCTCCGTTCGGGATAGTTCGTCCTTGAGAACATTCCCGCCATAAAGAGCCCCTGCTGTTCGTACGCGGGGATCAGCGATTTGTACCCGGTCTTATAGACTGGCCCGGCAAACGGATCGACCGCAACCCTGTGCCACCGGATCTCTTCTTGTGCAACAGAGAACCGGGTGCAGAAATCATCGATCATGGTCTTGTCGATATGGGCCGGGACCTGACCGGAGAAGTAGGAAGCCAGGTACACCAGGTGTTCACCGTAACGGTCGACCGGGATGAAATTCGTATGGCTGACAACCGCCCCGTAGGGTGCAGTGTCCTTCATATTCAGCCAGTAAATGCCCTTTGTCACCTGACGGTCAAGAGCCAGGGTAACGCATGCTGCTCCCTGGTAGGGTATTGGTGGCATTTTTGGCCCCCCGGCTTTCTGCAGTTCCTGCGGGGGTATCGTGGATATCACCGCATCAAACGCAGTACCGTTGACTGCCCAGGTATCCCCGCTCCGGGAAAGAGACGTGACCAGGTCCTGTTTCCTGATGATTCCTCCCGAACATTCAATCCTTTTTTCAAGGGCATCGATAATCCGGTGGAATCCCCCGATGAGATACCCCAGACGTTCTCCGGATACGCCACGGTCCGACCGGATCGCGACCCGGCTGAAAAGCCATGCGGCAGAGACCTCCGTTCTCCGGTCCCCGAACTTACTTTTCAGCAGGGGTTCGAAAAAGGAGGAATAGACATTCCGGCCGAGATGATCCATGATATAGCGCTCAGCCGGGACATCATCAAGGGTGGGGAGGTCGGCATATTTTGCCGTGAGAGAAAGATACGCAAGTTTCGCCTTGTCGAAAAGCGAGAGATCGGGGTACCTGAGTATCTCCCCGGGAGTATTCAGGGGATAGATAGTTCCGCCGGAATAATACCCGGTGGTCCCGGTCCGCCATTCGAGGCTTTCATAAAGCCCCAGCTCGCGGAGGAGGGCAAGAAGGTGAGCATCCCCGGAGAAACAATGATGATAATACCGCTCGATCCAGTAACCATTTACCTCATAGGACGACAGGCAGCCGCCGAGGTATGGCAACTTTTCAACCAGCCGAACTTCATGCTCACCGGCAAGTGCATGTGCTGCAACGAGGCCCGTCAATCCTCCACCGATGATGCATATCCGCATATTCGTGATCTATAGTATTTTTCGTGGCGAAATGAAAAAGGCTCCGTAAAAAAGCGGTAAAAACCTGATATACCCTCGTAGATATCATAAGAAAGTTTTTGTACTGTCGAAATAAAGGTTCATACCAGCAAAAGATCTTAAAAAGAATTAAAAGAAAATAATTATCCGTTAGCCCATTGGATG
>CAZCZK010000137.1:0-5191 GCA_964503195.1 uncultured Methanoregula sp. | reverse complement strand
GAACTGGACAATGGCGCCCGCATCGTTGACTGCGGTGTGAGCACGCGGGGCGGCTATGCAGCCGGCAGGTCATTTACCGAGATATGCATGGGCGGCCTTGGAGAGGTCAACTTCCGGATGGGGCAGATCAGGGAGGTCCCGATGCCATTCATCGAGGTTGCAACAGATTTTCCGTCAATCTCGTGCCTCGGGTCCCAGAAAGCGGGTTGGACGGTCAAGGTCGGGAACTACTTTGCCATGGGGAGCGGTCCTGCCCGGGCGCTCTCCCTCAAGCCCAAGCATACCTTTGAGGTTATCGAATACGAGGACGATTTTGACTGTGCCGTGATCTGCCTTGAGAGCGACCATCTCCCGAACGCTGAGGTCATGAGCAAGATCGCCGAGGAATGCCATGTTGATATCGCCAATGTCTGCGCCGTTGTCGCACCCACGTCGTCCATTGTCGGTTCGATCCAGGTTTCCGGGCGGTGTGTCGAGACCGCGATCTACAAACTCAATGAGCTCGGGTTTGACACCAAAAAAGTTATCGCAGCGATGGGAACAGCACCGATTCCACCCGTCCGCGGGCCCAAACTCGCCATGGGTGTCACAAACGATGCCACCATCTACCACGGCAGGATCAACCTCACCCTCAAGGCACCCGAGATCAAGGATTATCTCGAAAAGATCCCGAGCAACAAGTCGAAGGGGTACGGCAAGCCGTTCAACGAGATCTTCCGCGAAGCGGGGTATGACTTCTACAAGATCGATACATCACTCTTCTCGCCCGCTGAGGTTATCATCAACGAGCTGACTTCAGGAGACGTGTACCATGTCGGTGCCGTGAACACCGATGTGACCCTGAAGTCATTCGGGCTGATGAAATAAGGTAATAATTCTTTTTTAAGGATAGTCCCATCTGAACTACCTCATTTATTCTGTAATCACGATTGAAAAACTGTTGAAAAAAAGTCCCCCAAACGGACTCTGAAAAGTTCAAACTTTCCCTGGCAGAATTTCTTTTTTTCCGGTAACCAGGTTACTATTCTTCGGTAAATATGAAGGTGACCCCCCCTCTCCCCAAAGGGGGAGGCAGCCTCCGGTGAGCCCCCCTTGACCCCCCTTTCTTCGAAGGCTCTCGATCAGCCGTCTAAAGTGACCATCCTATTGGGGGGGATGACCGAGCGGTGAGGGAAAGTACAACGTAAGAGATGTTTATGAGTTCGCCAAAACACGGTACTAAAAAAATCCTGAAGATTGACGCTCCTGAGCGATGGATATTTGCGAAGGGGTATGATGAGTTCTTCTCAAACTCACGGTTGTGATGGCTCCCTCTGAACGAAAAATTTACTCTGATTTTTTCAGTGACAAGAGAGAGGGAATTACAACCAGCACGACAATGAGGATCCCCATGAACTGCAGGAAAAAATAAAGGAGCTGCTCACGGTTTCCATCATAGAACCGCATATCGAAGGCGTATGATTGGTTCCACTGGACAAGGGTCGTATTGTCGGAAAAGCGCGTCACGTTGGCCCCGGTACTCAGGCCGGCAAGGAGCGGGTTCCGTACGTCGAATTCCTGCGGGATTGTGACATTGACGTGATAGGGTTTATCAAAAACTCCCTGCAGGTGGTTATCCCTGATGGGTGCACTATAGGATACCGTATAATTTCCCTTCGGGAATGTGATGGCATGAGGCCGGCCCCACGGTGTACTATGGTTGAACGGGGCCGGTATGCCATTTGCCATGAGGTGTACATCACCCACCGCGACCGGCACGTTCTCCCCCATGAACCCGATATCAGCAAACTCATATTGGCCGGTATTGTTGATCTCGATTGCGGCCTGGTATGCCGTGCCATTGGGGAAGATCCGGTACTCTGCAGTGAGGGCCCCTGCGGGGGAGACAAACAGCAGCAGGATTACAAGTGCAGTGCCGAGAGCAGCGAAGGGAGATCGGCATTGATCTCTATCGGGGGTTCGCATTGTTTGATCACCGTATCCGGGTCCTTGAGGAGATGGCCGGTAACAACGCAGACGATCCGCTCATTCCGGTCAATTGCACCTGCCTCAACAAGTTTACGTATACCGGCAACTGATGCCGCCGACGCAGGTTCGACACCGATGCCTTCCTTTCGTGCAAGATCCCTCTGCATCTTGAGGATCTCGTCATCGGTTACGGTCTCTGCAAGCCCGCCGGTCTTGCGGATGGCGGTCAGGGCTTTCTCGGCATTCACCGGAGCACCGATCCTGATTGCGGTTGCAATGGTTTCAGGATTCTTTTCAGGGATTACCTCCGGCAGGTTCTCGCGTATCGCTTGTACGATAGGACTTGATCCGTGGGCCTGGATGCCGGTCATCATCGGGAGCCTGTCAATAAAACCAAGTTCCTCGAGTTCCCTGAATCCTTTGTAGACTGCAGAGATATTGCCCGCATTCCCCACCGGGAGCACAAAGCGGTCCGGAACATCCCCCAGCTGGTCGAGCGCCTCAAAACCGATAGTCTTCTGGCCTTCGAGACGGTACGGGTTGATGGAGTTGAGCAGATAGAGGCCGTGGGATATGCAGAGTTCGTGGACCATCTCAAGGGCACGGTCAAAGTTGCCACGGACAGAGATAACCTTTGCCCCGTGCATCAGGGCCTGGGCTACCTTGCCGACCGCCACCTTGCCGGCCGGGAGCAGGACAACTGCCGGAATTCCCGCTTTCGCTGCATAGACTGCGAGGCTGGCGGAGGTATTGCCAGTACTTGCGCAGGCTACACTCTTCTTGTTCAGCTGGAGAGCCATCGATACCCCTACGGTCATTCCCCGGTCCTTGAACGAGCCGGAGGGATTCATTCCCTCATGCTTGGCATACAGGTGCAAAAGACCCATCTCTTTTCCGAGGCGTTCGAGATGATAAAGCGGGGTGCCACCCTCCTGTAACGTGACCGGCTTGATGGTGACCGGTAATAATTCCCGGTAGCGCCAGACCGAGAGCGGCCGTTTATTCCAGGTGGCCTTCTTCACCGTCAGGGTATCCAGCGGGTACCTGACAGCAAGGAGATGGCCGCATTTTTTACAGTTATAGATGATCTCGTCAGCGGGGAAGGTAGCTCCACAGTTGACGCATGCGAGATGATACATGAGAATATTTGAGACGGCTGAATACATATAGGCGTGGTTCCCCGGCTGATGGTACATGAGACCCCGGGGACTCCAGATGCCGGCCCCCGGTTATCGTTCCCCGGTATCAGGGGCGAGCGAGCGATAGAGCACATCCTTCCGGTCTTTTTCAACCGGGAACTGGCGGCGGGCTGTTGTGACAACCTCACGATCGATATCCGTAAAGAGCAGCTGTTCCGCGTCATTGGCCCGGCCGATGATGGTCCCGTGGGGATCTGCGGTCAGTGAACTGCCCGCGTATGTACCGACGGGTGTTATACCGGTCGTGTTCACCCCGACAACATACATCTGGTTCTCAACCGCACGTGCAGTGATGAAGAGCTCCCAGTGCTTCATCCGTTGCGCCGGCCAGGCTGCCTGGACGAAAACGAGATCTGCTCCGCTCTGTGCATAGAGCCGGAAGAGTTCGGGAAACCGGAGGTCGTAACAGATCGTAATCCCGCAGGTGAGCTGCCCGAGAGGAAAGAGACCCAGCTTGTTTCCCGGTGCAAAACCGACCTCCTCGTTCCCGGGACTGAACAGGTGAATCTTTGCGTACGTTGCCAGCACCCGGCCGTCACTGTTGATAACAACCGCAGTGTTCCGTGGCAGCGGCCCTCCGCCCTGACGGAAGGAACCGATGATGCTGATCTGGTTTTGTTGGGCGAGTTGTCGGAATCCCGATACAACAGCCCCGTTGATATCCTGGATATTCTTTCGGGACTCCGGATCCCAGCCTGTAGCGAACTGTTCGGGAAAACAGATGAGAACGGCACCAGAAGCAGCGGCGTGCCGGATCAGAGGGGCTGCTTTTTCAAGAGTCTTTTCCGGCTCTTCCCAGATGCTCGCGATCTGGGCACTGCAAATCCTGATAACAGACGAATTCTGCATAAACGGGCATCCTTAGAGGAGGGGGGGGCTTTTGGGGGGGAGGATTTTCGGAACGGCAGCACTTTCGAGGGCCAGTGCTGCAGGAAAGAGCCCCCGGAACAGGGCACAGGCAGACCGGACTTTTTGAACCAGTACGCCCATGATCGTGCCACCAACGATTCTGCTGCTCCTGATAAAATCCCACCTGACAATGGTGATACTCTGGTCCTGCGTGATTATCCTCCAGCCATTAAGGATAGTGCAGCTGCAAAGAGTAATAGATATTATGGTTTTTTTAAAAAAAATCAGTATTCGTACAGCACGGATTCATCAATCCGGGTGTACGTGGAAAGATCCAGGGGTTTGAAATGAATACCAATTTCGCGGACTGCACTTTCCGGTGAATCTGAAGCATGGATAACATTGCGACCGATGTCTATTCCGAAATCTCCGCGGATGGTCCCCGGTGCAGCTTCGGAAGGGTTTGTCGCACCGATCACCTTACGGACAATTGAGACGACATTCTGCCCTTCCCACACCATGAGGAAGACCGGCCCCCCCATGATGTACTGCTTGAGGGAGGGGAAGAAAGGTTTTGTCAGATGTTCCCTGTACTGCTCGGTCACCCGCGGTTCGGGTAACTTCTCGAACCGGGCCGCAACAAGTTTCAGGCCCTTTTTTTCAAGCCGGGAAACGATCTCGCCCACAAGACCTCGCTGGACACCGTCAGGCTTGACCATGACAAAGGTGCGGTCCATTTTGAGATTTCACTCCTTCTTGCTGGCAGCTTTCCTGCCCTGAGCTGTCCATTCTACACGGCGGGGAACCCTGCCGAGCTTGTGGTTATTCTCGCACTTTGTGCTGCAGAAGTAAAAGATTGTCCCGTCTTTCTTGACCAGCATCTTGCCGGTGCCTGGTTCAAGCTGGACACCACAGAAGGTGCAGATATGCTGTTCGACCATGCGTTACCGCCTCGACATTTTCTTCGCTTCACGTTCGGTTTCAAGGAGCATGACGATATCTCCTTCCCGGATCGGGCCAACCGTGTTGCGCGTGATGATCCGGCCCTTGTTGTTGCCATCGAGAATGCGGCACTTCACCTGCATTGCCTCACCGTGCATGCCGGTAGATCCAACAACCTCGATCACTTCTGCCGGCGTTGCATCGTCTGCCATGAAAAGAACCTCACGCCTTCA
>CAZCZK010000136.1:0-5219 GCA_964503195.1 uncultured Methanoregula sp. | reverse complement strand
TCAGGACGAACTTTATCGTGGATTCGGCTGTCCGCTCGTTCATCCACGATGTTGATCTCGTGATAGTCGGCGCCGATGCCGTGACGGTCAACGGGTCGGTCGTGAACAAGATCGGTACAGCGCAGGTTGCCCATACCGCAGTCGAGGCGCGGGTGAACATGATCGTGGCTGCCGAGACGTACAAGTTTGCCCCGCGGACGATCATCGGGGAACTCATCCGGATCGAGGAGCGGCCTCCGGAGGAGGTTCTGCCGGAAGCGATCAGGAAGACGCTCCCGCACGTGACCGTGCGCAACCCGGCATTCGATGTGACCCCGGCAGAATATATCGACCTGATCGTCACCGAAGCCGGGGCGATACCTCCACAGATGGCCTATGTCATCATCCGGGAGTACCTTGGATGGGATATCGGGGAGTTCCAGAAATCCCTTGAACTCAGCCATCAGCCTGCGGGATAAGGAGAGGGGCAAAACCTATTCACCTGTGCGTGTAAGTTGATCACTGACTCCGGCCTGCCAGAAGGTGCCGGAACCTTGAAACCGGGGACACCACCATGGAAATACCATTTGCCAAGCTACACGGGAACGGAAACGACTTCATCCTGATCGATGAGTACGAGAAGGTTGTTATTCCCGATGAGATGAAGGCGCAGTTCGCTGCTCTCTACTGCGACCGGCGGTGCGGTATCGGTGCAGATGGCGTGATTTACCTCATGAAATCGGCAAAAAGCGATTGCCGGATGCGCCTCTTCCAGCCGGACGAGAGCGAGGCGGAGATGTGCGGGAACGGCATACGCTGCCTCGCCAAGTTTGCATCCGATGCCCGGTACGTAAAAGAGAGCTGCACCGTTGAGACCCTTGCGGGACCCGTCACTGTTGCGATGGAGGATACCGAAGACGGCTTTTTTGCAACGGTCACGATGACCCCCCCGCTGTTCGACCGGAAGGACATCCCGGCAACCGGGACCGGGGAATACCAGGAACGCATCGGGGACTACGAGGTCCATGCAGTGAACACCGGCGTCCCTCATGCGGTTATCCTGGTGAATGCGGTGGATGCAATCGACGTGGCCGCCGTTGCCCCGGCCATCCGCCGCCACCCCACCTTCCTGAAGGGGGCTAACGTGAACTTCGTGGAGAAGAGCGGCGAAAACAGTTTCCGGATACGCACCTTCGAGCGGGGTGTGGAGGATGAAACGCTTTCCTGCGGAACCGGAGCAACAGCTTCGGCAGCGGTCGTCCATAAGCTCGGTCTTGCAGGGGAGACCGTTGAGATCGAGACCCGGGGGGGTCCCCTCACGATCTATCTGAAGGACGGCGCGAGGATGCGGGGGCCGGCAGCGACGGTGTTTTCCGGGGTTATTTCTTTTTAATTTTCCCGACCGGGGGAACCTGCAGCACGGTATAACCGGGATCTGTACCCGGTCTGTTCAGCTCCCGGGGGTCTCCTCCATGGCTTCTTTCCGGTCCGTAATGTCCCGGGATATGCTCAGGAACTCCCGGATTTTCCCCGTCTTCTCGTCACGGATGATCCGGGTCTTGGTTTCAAACCAGAGGTACTGTCCGTTCCGGTGACGGAGCCGGAACGTGAAGGGGAGATGAGTGACGCCATTCCTGGCTGCGGCTGCCAGGTCGCGCAGCGTTTTAGCCAGATCGTCAGGATGCACCACGGCAAGCACGGATGTGCCTACTACTTCCATCTCGGGGTATCCGAGAAGCTGGGTGACCGCCGGGGAGACGTAGGTACAGATGAAGTCCGGCGTCTGGAGGCTGATGATATCGAGCGAATTGTCAGCAATAAACCGGTACTGCTGCTCCCGCTGACGGAGATGTTCCTCGGTCATCTTGCGTTCCGTGATATCCAGTAATGACGTAATCGATTGTTGGGTTCCCGGGATCATATCGATGGTAAGGATTCCCTGCCGGGCTTTTCCGGATTTTGTGAGATACCCGAATTCGTATCTGCGCAATGCTTTACTATCGGCTTTCCGCCGCAGGTAATGCTGGGAGAGCATCCGGTCCAGATCCTCTTTTACAATGAATTCGGTCCAGCTCTTTTTGTTCTCTATCTCCCGCTTCGTATACCCGGAGAGGCGCTCGAACTCGCCGTTGACAAGACTGATTATCGTGCTCTCTTCCACAATTACTGTTGCAGCACCGGTATTCTCGAACAGCGAACGGTACCGCTCCTCGCTCTCCCGCAGTGCCTGCTCAGCCCGGTTCCGCCCGGTGATGTCGAGAGCCGCAAATGTTATCCCGTTGGGAATATTGGCCGGGTCAAGGAACGTTGAGCTCAGGAGGATGTCAAGGACCGTCCCGTTCTTTTTTACCCACCGTGTTTCGATCGACGCCCTCCCTGTTCGCCGCATCTGGCGGGTCTGCCGGGTGATGACACGATCGAATTCTTCATCAGAAGGATAGAGTATCCGCGCTGATTTCCCGACCAGTTCGTCACAAGAGTACCCGGTCATCTGGCAGACCCGGTCGTTCACCTCAAGAACAACGCGGTTTGCCACAAGACCTATCCCGACCGGAGAGACCTTGAAGATGCTCCGCAGCCGTGCTTCGCTCTTCCGGATCCTTTCCGCGTCACGTTTCTGATCCGAGATATCTTCGAACAGGACTGAAACGCCCTTCTTTCCCTCGGGGGACACGGCCGGGATAACCCGGCAGGAGAGGAACCGTCCCTGTACCGGGCGGGGCAGTTCCCCGCGCCATTCCACCCCTTTAATCCCCTTCCTGAACTGCTCGCTGAGGCCGGAAAACAGGTCTTCAAAAACGATAGGAAACGGGGTGAACTCGATATTCTTCCCGAACACCGCTTTTCCCGATGCGCCAAGGAATGTGAGCAGGGGCTCGTTGGCATAGGAGACCCGCAGGCCGGAATCAAGCTGCAGGACCAGTTGAGGGGAGATGGAGAGGACCGAAGAGACGGGGAGCCGTTTTGCCAGGGTATATATTTTTGCCATGCCAAACCGGCGCATCTCGACCTGGCCGGAGTGGAGAAGGGACTCAAGATACCGTCCCGCCGTATTCCGGTTGATATCCACGGACCTGACAAGATCCGTGATGCTGAGTCCCTCCGGGTGGTTCTCGAGCACCACTCTGATCCGTTCGGTTATTTCCCTGCTCAGCACCATGAACACCTAGCTTTCAGGTTCCATGGATATAATGTTTGCAATACCCGCAAAATTATCCGGCCGGAGGGATGCAACGAGCGGGTATAGGGGGTATCCTCACCTTAAAAGGTACCGCTCAGTTCCTTACCCGGACACCCTCTTCGGTGATCTCGAAACAAAACGTTGCCCCTTCCGGACAGGAGCGGTGTTTGACCAGACGGGCCCTGCGGACGCCGGTCGTTTCGGTCTTTTCGAGGCGGACGATTACTTTCGAGAGATGTTCAAGGGCAACACCGCCGAGGCCGGAGAAGGTATTTTTTGAGGTGTCCATGTACACCTGGTTGGTGATGATGACCGGTATATCGTAGCGCTTGCAGTACCCGAGGAGGTGGATCATCTGTTTTGTGAGCGCCTGGAGGGCATCGCGACCTTTCTCGAGATCCGTGCGATAGAGCGCCGTTGCCGAGTCCATCACGAGAAGACCGGGTTTGTGGGTTTTGAGTATCTTCTCTGCTTCGGTGATCATCGTGCCCTGATGGTCGAAGTCAAGCGGTTCGAAAAGGAAGAGCTGGTCGGCTATTCTTTCCGTGTCCTCTTTGGCGATCTGGCGGAAACGCTCAATGGAAAATCCCTCAGAATCAATATAGACCACGGGATGACCGGCCCGGAGACAGGAGACCGCCGCGATCATGCAGAACGTGCTCTTTCCGCTCGCAGGTTCGCCGTAGATCTGGGTAATGGTCCGGGTCTCAAGCCCCCCGCCGATGAGAATATCCAGCGCGGGTATCCCGCTGGTCATGCGATCAGTCTTCATGGGTCACCATATCCGGAGGGAGAGACCTGCAGCAGGTGCCGGCCTGCGTCCTCGACAGCCCGGATCACATCCCGCACCGGCAGGCCCAGCTCCCGGGCCCAGGTCTCGGATGGTCCAAACTCCGCTTTCACGAGATAGATCCTTCCGTGCATCCGACCGTACTTCACCGGTATCGTGCGCGTTTCTCCGTTAATTTCCACGGGAACCTCCCCGACAGTCCGCTCGGCAATAAAGCGGTGAACCGCCGGGATACAGCGGATCCCGAGCGTTCCCAGCTCGAGCGCCATGAGCTCAGCGAGCCGGGCACTTGTTTCCGGGAGACTGATTACCCGGATCAGGAAGCCCGGGCGGCCTTTTTTCATGATGACCGGAACCGCAACCGCGTCCCGTGCCCCAGCTTCCATGAACATTCCTATTGCGTGGGCGATCACTTCCCCGCTGGCATCGTCCACATTGGTCTCGAGCAGGTCTACGGTGTCCCTCGAGAGTCCGTCCCCGATACCAATGGTCTCGACAAGCATTGCCCGGAGGACGTTCGGTGCATGGGGGGGGTCCCGGGTGCCGGCGCCGTACCCGGTTTCCTGGAGGGTATATCCTCCTACCGGGCCGGGGTCCAGGGTCGAGAATTCCGCGAGAAGGGCTGCACCGGTCGGGGTGCAGAGCTCGCCGCCATGATCGCCCTGAGTGATGACGAGATCAGTCCCCTTCAGGATCGCAGCTGTGGCCGGGGCCGGGATGGGGAAGGTGCCATGGGAGCCCGTTGCTGTGCCGTGCCCGAGCGTGATCGGGAGTACGTTGACCCCGTCCACGGCAAGCGTGTGCAGGGCGGTACAGGCCCCGACAACATCGGCGATCGCATCGTCAGCTCCCACTTCGTGGAAATGGACGCTGGTACCATGGACGGAAAATTCCGCTGCATGGATCCGCTCAAAGACCCGGCGGGCCATTGCAAGCGCCGGAGCAGGTACGGCAGGGGAGGCCTTGTCAAGGCGCTCCATCACATCGGCAAGGGTCCGGTGGACCGGCGTTGCTTTCGTCTCCACCCGTGTTGCCAGGATTCCTGCCCGCACAACCCTGGTGATCGCAGGTGCTGCTACCACTGCCGCCATTGCCTGCATGACCGCTTCCCGGTCTGCCCCGCAGTCCAGCAGTGCTCCGGTCACCATGTCACCTGCCGCACCGTGGAAGGGATCGAAAATAAGGACCCGCATTATCAGTACTTATAAATCCCGGCGTATATGACCTTTAAGGTAATGCCAGAAGTGCAATTAAGGGTGGATTCCGCAT
>CAZCZK010000135.1:0-5261 GCA_964503195.1 uncultured Methanoregula sp. | reverse complement strand
AAGAGGGGGATGACCCGGTCGCTCGTATCGTACATGCCGTATACATTGGAGAACCGGGCAATGATGAAATCAATCCCGAAACACCGGTGATAGGCCTGCACAAAAGCCTCACCCCCGGTCTTTGACGCCGCATAGGGGCTTTCACACGGACTGGTGCCGGCGTCCGTTTCGGCATGGACCGGACGGTCGGCATTGCCATACACCTCGCGGCTGGATGAGAACAGGAACTTGGGTATCGCATGCTCACGGCAGAACTCCAGGATATTGAAGAGCATCAGGACATTGTCCCGGGCCAAGCCGGGGTTGACCACCAGTTCGTAGACCCGGGCATTCGCCGCAAGGTGGATGACCAGGTCGATATCGGCCGGGAGTTTTGCGAGGTCTTCAGGTTTGCAGAGGTCGGCAATACAGGTCAGGTCGTTGACCTTCCGGCTCCACGGGTTTGGCCGGATATCTGCTCCGCTCACGGCATATCCCCGTTCGAGGAGCAATTCACACAACCGTGTCCCGATGGTCCCGCTGCTGCCGGTGACCAGAATTTTTGCCGGTGAGATACGAATCCCTTCAAACACGTTGTACCCGCGTTATTAAAAATACGATCAGTCGGACCGGGAGGGATCCTGCACCAACGGCATAACGCCCATTGGGGCGTGTTTTTTTCGGCCCCGGAAGTCCCCCCGTAACCATACCCCGCATACGCATGTAGTATCCCCGGGTCCGGACCGTCCACACATTCCGCCCCGTTCTATCGAGTACCCGTCGCAATGGAGGGGAAATCAGCGTACCAGGAACGATATGATGGGAAATGACGGGTATACCGGGAATTGTCCCGGGAGCGTACCGGGGAGAAGGGGCACGGTTCAGCCGGGTTCCGGCACGGTCACCGGACCGGCAGGACCCACCCGGGATGATCGGCACGGTAGTGCTGAACCCGTTTTACCAGCCTGCCCGCAAACGTCCCCCGCCCCAGGTGATAGGAGACCTGGGCACAGGCGTACAGGCCCGTGAGGAGGACACGCTCATGTCGTGAGGGGATGCGGCTCTGAAGAGAGGGGTACTGCCGGAGGATGCCGGCAGTCATCCTCAGGGGAAAGACGAGCCGGAAGAGGAGGGGATGCCGGAACGCCAGGGTATCACAGGCCAGCTCAGGGTACTGCATGAACCGGAGGTACCGGTCCGGATCGTGCTCGTAGATCACCCGGTCGCCCTTCCCGTCCCGGTAGAACGTCCGGACGAAATTGCGGAACCCCTGCCGGTACTCATGATATACCACTGCCTGTTCCTCAAACCCGAACCGGTACCCCTTCAGGGCGAGCTTCATACAGAGGGCGATCTCCTCGCCCCCGAGACTGGTGAAATACTCATCGAACATCCCCGCGTCAAGAACGGGCTGTTTCCGGAACATGCAGTTCGCCCCTATAACAGTGTTGATATGGCCGGGGGGCTCGAGGACACGAAAGACCGTATAATAGCGCGACCAGATATCATCAAAAACGGGGAGCACCCGTCCACCCACCCCGGCAAGGCCCGGACTGGCAGCAAGCCGGGCATACAGCCGGTCTGCCCAGGCCGGATCAACGGTGCAGTCATCATCGGTAAACGCGATGACCGTCCCGGTCGACAGGGAGATCCCGACATTCCGTGCATGGGCCAGCGGTGCCCGTCCCGGGAGGAGATGGAAGGTCACATCAGGCTGACCGCAGGACCGTATCCAGTCGTTTACCATCTCACCGGTCCCGTCAGTGGAAGCACTGTCAACAATGATGAACTGGAGAGGACAGCGGGAGCGCAACCGCGAGAAGGAGTCGAGCAACCGTGCAAGCTGCGCTTTCCGCTGGTAGGTTGAGACGATAATCGAGATGCGGTCATCCATACGGGCACAACGGTTGTATGATGATCTGATGAAATCAGGTAATAACATTCCGGCGGAGGGGTGCCGGTAGGTTCACGGGAAGGGGTCCTGCCCGGTCCCTGCCGGGGAAAGAGACCGGGACCCGGGCGCTGACAGGGCATGTCCGTGGAGCGGGGAGGACGGGGTTTCTCCCGGGCAAAAATATCCCTCCCCGGATCCCCAAAAAAAACCACGCTTCCCCGTCGTGAAAAGGAGGGGCACCAGCCGGCTAACTGGCCGGCCACGGGGAGGATTCAGCCTGCATAAATACTACCAGGCAGGAATGTACAGTACCAGGGCAGCACGATGAGAACGGCAATCTTCCATGACTATTTCGGGGCAATCGGCGGGGGGGAGCGGGTCGTGCTCATGCTGGCCAAGATCCTGGATGCCGATATCATCACCACGGACACGGATGCGGTGAGCCAGCTCCGGCCGGAAGTCCCGGTCATCAGTCTTGGCCCGACCCTGAAATACCGGGGCTTCAAGCAGATCTCCGCGTACCGGAAATTTTCGCGGTGCGATTTTTCAAAGGAGTACGATTTCTTCCTTTTTTCCGGGAACTGGGCTCACTATGCAGCACACCGGCACCACCCGAACATGTGGTACTGCCACACGCCGATCCGGGCATTTTACGACCTCTACCCCCTGTTTCTCAGCCGGCTGGACATCCTCTCCCGGCAGGAGTTCAGGGTCTGGTCGCATTACCAGCGCGAGCTCGACCAGCGGTCGGTACGGCAGGTCGATACCATCCTGACCAATTCCCTGAATGTCCAGAGCAGGATCCGGCACACGTACGCGCGGGATGCCGAAGTCATCTATCCCCCGGTTGACACCTCCCGGTTTTACACCTCCCGGTACGGGGACTTCTGGCTCTCCGTGAACCGGATCTACCCGGAGAAACGCATAGAACTCCAGGTGGAGGCGTTCCGGAACATGCCCACGGAAAAACTGGTCATTGCCGGCGGGTATGCACCCGGGGACCATGCCACCGGGTACTTCAAAAAACTCCGGCAGAACCTGGCCCCGAACGTGACCCTGCTGGGTGAAGTGCCGGAACCGGAACTCCTCCGCCTCTACGCCACCTGCAAAGGGTTTATCTGCACTGCCCTGGATGAGGACTTCGGGCTCACCCCGCTCGAAGCCATGGCCAGCGGCAAGCCGGTCGTTGCCGTGGACGAGGGGGGTTTTCGCGAGACGGTGACAGAAAAGACCGGCGTGCTGGTAGAACCATCAATGGATATTATAATAAACGCGGTCAAAACTGTCAGCAGGGACCCGTCATCCTATAAGGAAGCCTGCAGGGCGCGGGCACAGGAATTTGATCTTGAGATCTTTAAGAGAAATATCAGGTCTGCGGTGAACCATGCTTATTCAGTTTCTCAGAGAACGGTATGAATACCGGCACCTCATCTGGATCCTTGCATGGGTGGAGTTCCGGCAGCGGTACAAGAACTCGGTTCTCGGGTACCTGTGGTCGCTCCTCGAACCGCTGCTGATGCTCAGCATCCTGTACCTGGTCTTCTCCAATCTCATGAAATACCCGGTGGAGCATTACCCGCTCTTCCTGCTCATGGGGATCATCCTCTGGAGTTTTTTTACCCGGGCAACCACCGCAAGTCTTTCCTGTATCCGGTTCAAACCCAGCCTGATCAAGAAGGTCTATTTCCCCCGCGACATCCTGGTGATCGCAAGCTGCACCACGGCATTCCTGATGAGCCTGTTCGAATCGGTGGTCTTTGTGGTTTTTATGGCCATCTTCCGGATCCCCCTGTCCCTCAATGTCCTGTACCTTCCCGTTATCATCTTCCTGTTTTACCTCCTCGTCCTCGGGGTATCGCTCGCTCTTGCACCCCTCAATGTCTTGTACCAGGATATGCAGTACATCTGGGCGCTCGTCCTGCAGGTCGGTTTTTTTGCAACACCCGTGATCTATCCCTTAAGCGTATTCCCGCAGGACCTCAGGCAGCTCTTATCGTACAATCCCCTGGCGCAGATTATCTTCCTTGCCCGGGATACCACTCTCTATGCGAAGGCGCCGGGTGCAGACCAGTTTGCCTTCGTCGTGGTGTCGAGCGTCATCCTGCTGGCAGCCGGGTACACCATCTTCTTTCGGCTGGAACCCCGGCTTGCGGAGGAATTGTGATGGCAGTCATCGAGACCAGCCACCTGGAAAAGGTCTTCCGCATCCCCCATGAGAAACGAAATACCCTCTTCCAGGCCCTGACCGGGTTTTTTTCCCCCCTGCCGTACGAGACATTCCATGCGCTCCACGATATCACCCTCGGGATCGAAGACGGCGAGATGTTCGGTGTCATCGGCGATAACGGCAGCGGCAAGAGCACGTTCCTCAAGATCCTCGCCCGGATCCTCGTCCCTACCTCCGGCAGAGTCCTGACAAAAAAACGCGTCACGCCGTTCCTCGAACTGGGCGTCGGGTTCAATACGGACTTTACCGCTGCGGAGAACATCAAGATCTACGGCATCATCATGGGGCTCACCCCCCGGGAGATCGATGACAAGGCAGACGAGATCCTCGAGTTTGCCGACCTGGTCCGGTTCCGGGATACGCGCCTCCGGAACTTCTCCTCGGGAATGCAGGTCCGGCTGGCATTCTCCACCGCGATCCAGACAAACCCGGAGATACTGCTACTCGATGAGGTGCTGGCCGTCGGGGATATGGATTTCCAGAAAAAATGTTACCGGGTCATCAACACCTTCAAGAACGAGGGCGTCACGATGATCTATGTCTCCCACGACCTGGATTCGGTCAAAAAATACTGTGACCGGACCATGCTGCTCCACAAAGGTGAACAGGTGATGCTCGGAGAGAGCCGGGAGGTTGTGGAGCGGTACCAGGGCTCTGCCGCCACCTGACCGGTGTGCACCAAAGGAATGTCCAGGGTTTTTTGCTCTGGGGAAACGGGCATGAAGGGGAGTTCACACCCACAGCATGAACATCGCATAGGAGGGCTCCCGCCTCAGGGCCCCTCACGGGGCACGGCGGGGCAGACTACCGTTTTTGCAGGTAATTGACCCGCCGCGGGGGCGCCCCTGTCTGGTGCGGCGGCATGCATCGCAAATAATTGAGAGAGTGAAAATACCTAAAATAACATTTGTGTAATGCAATTTTCAGGGGAAATCATTTGATATTCATTCTGACGCTCCCGGGGGCTCTGCCCCCGCCGCTGTGGCATCCCCCGGATGCGATGAGACCGTATTTCCTGAAGGTAATCGTGGAAAATTTTCCCGTTCAGGAAATACCAGGGCATCGCTATTTCGCCCCCCGCCCCCATGGGGGCAGGGTGGCGCGAAGGGGGGCGATCATCACGTGAAAAGAGGATTTCTCCAGAGGAGGATGTTCACCAAC
>CAZCZK010000134.1:0-5570 GCA_964503195.1 uncultured Methanoregula sp. | reverse complement strand
CCGGCATGGTCGAAGTTGGTGTGCATGACATAGATGTTCAGGTCGGCCGCGAGCACGTCGCGCATGAGGGAGGCGGTCGGGCCGGTGAGGGAGGTGAGCGGTGTCCAGAGCGGCGTGTGGTGGACCAGGAGCATATCCGCTTTGGCAGCAACCGCTCGTTTTACCACGGGCGGGGTTGCATCCAGGGCACAGCAGACGGTCCCAACCGTGCTCTTCCCCTCCACGATGAGGCCGATCTTTCCTGCATCGAAATCCTCGGCAAGGTCCGGGGGGGCGAGCCGCTCCATCTCTTCTATGAAGGCACGCACGTGCATACAGGATTATGGACGCCGGTGGTTAAAATCGCATTTATTACTGTAAGTAATAACAATTATCTTAAATATTCGAAAAACGGAATACCAGTGCATGCACAAGACCATCGGGCAGATCAATGAGCGTATCCGTGACGGGTCCGCACGGGTCGTCACGGCAGACGAGATGCCTGCCATTGTAGCGGAGCTTGGTGAGGAGGGGGCGCTCAGGGATGTGGATGTCGTCACGACCGGCACCTTCGGCGCCATGTGCTCGTCCGGGGCGTTTTTGAACTTCGGCCATGCCGAACCTCCCATCCGCATGGAGCGGATCTGGCTGAACAATGTTGAGGCGTATGGCGGCCTTGCAGCGGTGGACACGTTCATCGGGGCTACCCAGCAGTCCGATACCCTCCAGGCAGAGTACGGCGGGGCCCATGTGCTAGAGGACCTCGTTGCCAGAAAGACCGTGGAGCTCCGGGCAAGCTCCCACGGCACCGACTGTTACCCCCGGCGGACGCTCACGACTGAGATCACGCTCGAAAACCTCAACCAGGCCATTATGTGCAACCCGCGCAACGCGTACCAGCGCTACAATGCGGCAACCAATTCCACGGACCGCGTGCTGAATACCTACATGGGCACGCTGCTCCCGAACGCCGGCAATATCAGCTATTCCGGGGCCGGTGTGCTGAACCCCATCTCCAATGACCCGAAGTTCCGGCTCATCGGGAGCGGCGTCCCGATCTTCCTCTGCGGTGCGCCCGGTATCGTGGTGGGCGAGGGGACCCAGCACTCGCCCGCCGGGGGATTTGGCACGCTGATGGTGACGGGGGACCTAAAGCAGATGTCAACGGAGTACCTGCGGGCGGCGACCATGACCGGCTACGGGGTCACCATGTATGTCGGCCTGGGTATTCCCCTCCCCGTACTCGACCTGGATGTGGTGCGGGCAACGGCGGTCCGGGACGAGGATATCAGTGTCGATATCATGGACTACGGTATACCGAGCAGGAACCGCCCCTCCCTCCAGAAGGTCACCTACGCAGACCTGCGCAGCGGGACGGTTGAACTGAACGGTGAGGAAGTCCGGACCTCCCCGCTCTCGAGTTTCCGGCGGGCACGCAAGGTTGCCGGCGAACTGAAACACTGGGTCGAGAGCGGGAAGATGACGCTTGCCCTTCCCACCCGCCCCATTGATGGAACGAAGAAGGCAAACCCGATGTACCAGAGCACGAAGAGCCCGCGGGTGCTGGAGATCATGGACACAAGGGTGACGAGTATCGGCGAGGATGAGGAGATCACGACAGCAGCCAAGAAACTCTTAAAGGGCGAGACCAACCACCTCCCGGTCATCAACAGCCGGAAGGTGCTGGTCGGGATCGTCACCACCTTCGACATCTCCAAAGCAGTGGCAAACCCCGGCAAGGCACACCTTGTGAAGGATATCATGAAGAAGAAGGTGGTCACGACGACACCGGACGAAGCGGTTGATATCGCTATCCAGAAACTGGAGAAGCACAACATCAGCGGTCTGCCGGTCATTGACGGCGAGTCCCACGTGATCGGGCTCCTCACCGCGATGAACCTCAGCAAGCTGGTTGGCGGGAGGTGGCTCAAATGAAACTGCTGGTCACGTTCTCCCGGGGGAAAGGCAGGAAACCCATCATCGCCCAGGTTGTCCGCGATACCGGCGTGCTCATCAATGTTGAACGTGCGGTGATCGACTCTTCCGAAGGCGAAGCCTTAATCGATGTTCCGGACGACCAGTGCCGGCTTGTCAGCGACTCCATGACCTCCCTCGGGGCCGCTGTGCACATCCTTGACCAGGGGGTGAACCTGGACGAGAGCGAGTGCGTGGACTGCGGTGCCTGCGTCAGTATCTGCCCCCGCGAGGTCTTCAGCTTTGACAAGGAGTGGAAACTCCGGCTCGATGAGAAGAAGTGCATCCTCTGCGGCAAGTGTATTGACGCCTGCCCGCACCGGGCGCTCTCCCTGCCGCCATGATCCGGGAGCCGTTCCATTTCCGGGAGACGTTTGCAACGATCCTTGCGGACGATCCTGCGCATGTTGCGGCAGCAAAAACCGGCATGATGGCAGCCCGGCAGGTGCTGGAGGCCTATATCGCCCGCGATCCTTTTTTTACCGCAACCTTCGACCCCTATGATCCGGATTCTGACGAGCTGGTCATCACCCGCATGGCGGGGGCAGCGGGAAAGGCCGGTGTCGGCCCGATGGCTGCCGTTGCCGGGACGATTGCCTGGGCGGGGGTTGAAGCAATGCAGGACGCCGGCGCATCCTTCGGCGTGATTGACAATGGCGGGGATATTGCCCTCTTCTCTGACCGGCCGGTCCGGGTCGGCGTGCATGCCGGTGCTGCCGCCCTCTCGGACCGGGTAGCCTTTGTGGTGCCCCCCCAAAATGAGGTGCTCGGGATTTGTACCTCCTCGGCAACGGTCGGCCCCTCCATCTCGTTTGGTATGGCCGATGCTGTCACGGTATTCTCCCGGGATGTGGCGTTATCGGACGCGTGGGCAACGGCGGTCTGCAACGAGATCCGGCCTTCGGACCATTCCGTCCTTGAACGGGTGGATCCTGCGGAGGTTTCCGGGATCTTTGCCATCATGGGGGATGTGACCGTGCGGTGGGGGGAGCTGCCGCCGCTGGTGCCGGCGGTTGTCGATGAGGGGCTGATCAGCGCCGGGGACCGGTGAGGACCCGGCAGACCTCAATGGTGCATACTGTTCGCATTCCCCGGATAACCAGGGAGCTTCCGATCGATCGCGGCGGTGTTGGCTCTGCACATCCGTCTCGGCAGTGCCACGATAACGGCAGGTCTGCGATGCAATGAAGTACTCCTCTCGCAGTCCCCTGGCCAGGAGCCGGAACCGGATAACGCGAAACGGATCACGGGCCTCATCGTGAACTGACGGTACGATCCGAAGCCCGGGCTGCTCGCCGATGAGCCGGATCATGGCGATATGTCGGCAGGGGAAATGCAGATATCAAAGGGATTTCCCGAGGATGATCTCACCATGAAAAGAACCCATGATGAGATGGGTGAACCGCTCCATGGAAGAAATCAGATATCCTCGAGAAGCGAGAAATATTCTTCCCGTGAAATTCCGGCCGATTTCAGGTTGTTTTTGATGATAAAAACGGGAACAGGATCCCATTCGGGGATCACAATGGGTCGTTACACGCCCTCTTTTGTAAAAAAAAGCATGATCGCCCTCGGTTCTTGTGCAGGTAAACCCGGCGAGCTCGAGCGACAACGAACACACCACTCAATTTTTTAGGCCTGATAACACAACCTTTATCCCAATTCATTTACAACACTGTAAATGCTTACAGATTTAGAAGTCCTGTAAGTATGAGGAATTTCTGGAACAACCGATCCTCGCGATTTGTAAAAAAAATTGCGGAGTGATAAGACAGAAAAAATGAGATCGCTCCAAAGTGCAGGCGATCGTAAAGATGTAGCGTTGTGGAATCTGGCTTTGTATTGAGGTGGTTGGGATGGAACAAGCAAACAAGAGGATTCCTGTCACGGATGAGATATGGAAGACTCTTTCGAGTCTGAAGAGACCTGGTCAGACCTACGACAGTCTCCTGGCAGAGATGATCGAGATTAAACAGGAACGCGATTTTCTCGCCCAGATCGAAGAGATAGAAAAGACTGGACAGTTTGTCAGCTTGTCGGAAGCAGCAGAGGAACTCGGTATCCCGGATATGAAGTGACAGGATTTTTACCTGCGATGATTTTGCACTCACACATTTGCTGCAAATGAGCACACTCTGGGGGAAAGACACCTTGAATGTACAAATCGAAAGAAGGGTCATCAAGACTCTCAAGAAGTATCCTGAAAAAAGTCGGGAGCTTGTATTCGACCACATTCGAAAGTTGGAGGACCCGTACAGAGCACCAGATGTAGAGTGTCTGCATAAGCCGACACAGGTTTACCGGATGCATGTCGGGCGAACGTTCACGATCATCTTCAAGATACACAAACAGATGAACCTCGTTCAGGTGCTTGACCTCGATACGATCGAACAGGCACACAAACGATACGGGCGCTACTACTAAGGTAGAGTAGCACCAATCCCTCTTAATGTCCTGAATTTTACACTGAATTATTAACGCTCTTTTGTCATCCTACTGACTGATCCATTCTTAAATTTGATTGCGGAGCTTCCTTAGCTGGAACCGGAACAATTCTTGGCATCGGTTCAACCGGCCCGGTGTTGGTTACAGGCTGACTTCTTCTGCCGCGACAATCTTTGGCGGAACGTATCGCCCGTCATGGTTCACGGTATACGATATTTCAGAAAGGATGTCCTTGAGGGTACCCATCTTCTCAGCCTCTTCGAGAAACAAGCGTATGGCGGTTCGCAGCATCTCTTTCGCATGCCTGACGGAACTGCCGCAGCTTGAGAGATCCAGTTCCGGGCAATAGGCAACATAGGTTTCGCCCTTTAAAAAGACAATCATATCAAAATTCATCTTGATCACGTTCTATCACCCTTTTCTTCCTCGTGCATTGATGTTCGGGTTCCGGAGAAGTTTTTCTTTCTTATAGTAATCTTGTTTTCCTCATTGGGTGCTTAAAAGGTTATGTACTTTTTACCCGGAGATATCACATGCATGCGTCCGGGTGGGACCGTCAGGAAAGCCGTACCCGATCATCTCTGATAAGGGGACCGCTTCTGATGCGACCCGGCTGCGGACCGGTTCACGCAGGAGGGGAACGGTGCAGACATCCACCGGCCTTCCCAGCAGTTTTTCGAGATCGTACGCAAACCCGCCAAGATCGAAGAGCGTTTCTCGGCTCCAGTTCGACAAGAAAACCGGTATCGCTCTTTTCGTCGGCAGTGTGACGCGCAACCGAACCGAAGATCCGTATATGGGAAGCGCCGTACTGCGCTGCGAGAAGGGTGATCTCCGATCTCTTTGCATGAATTACCTGATACATATCCGGTTGCGCCATATCTTTTGAAAAGATAGTGGGGATGCGAGACCTAAAAGGATTTCCCCGGTCCGGTGGGGAGAGCTGGCACCGCTGGTGCCGGCGGTGGTTGATGAGGGGCTGATCAGTGCGGGAGACCGGTAAGGGGCACGAAAAAACCATTATTGCCGTATACTGTATACATTATACACAACACATGGCAAAATCTGTTCCCGCCCCCATAAAAAAAACCGCTACCGGTATTCCGGCATCATCCGGTGTTCGTACAGGAACAGCGCGTCCCACAAAAGATTCCCGGGCACCCGTGCAGATT
>CAZCZK010000133.1:0-5574 GCA_964503195.1 uncultured Methanoregula sp. | reverse complement strand
GGCAGCTGGTATATCGACATGAACGGGGACGGAGTGTGGGATGACGGTGACCGGAATTACGGCTTCGGCGCTCCCGACTGGACGCCCGTGAGCGGCGACTGGAACAATGATGGTTTAACCGAGATTGGCGTGTACCGTGACGGTGCCTGGTACCTCGATTACGATACCAGCGGCTCGTGGAGTGACGGCGACAGGAACTTCGGCTATGGTGCACAGGACTGGCTGCCGGTTGTCGGGGACTGGAACGGGGACGGGTACGATAAGACCGGGGTGTACAAGGATGGTGCGTGGTACCTCGACTACGATGGCAGCGGCACCTGGACGGCAGGTGATAGGAATTACGCGTTCGGCGGAGCGGGCTGGACACCGGTAGTCGGGAAATGGACGGATGGTATGACAAAGATCGGTGTCTACAAAGACGGGATCTACTATATTGATTACACCGGCGACGGGGTGTTCGGTGCCGGTGACACCACGTTCATCTACGGTTCCACCGGCTCAACGGCAATTACCGGCGACTGGAATGCCAATGCTCTGACTGAGGTCGGGACGAAGACCGGCAGTACCTGGCAGCTTGACTATGACGGTCTCGGGACAATCGATGCCAATACGAAGTCCGCCACGTTCGGCTCCCCGGCATGGGATCCCGTCATCGGGGACTGGAACGCTGACGGGAAGGACAACATCGGCATCTACCTCAACGGCGCATGGTATCTCGATCAAAATGGCAACGGTGCCTGGGACGCCGGGACCGACAAGAATTACGCGTTCGGCACGACCGGGTGGATTCCGATAGTCGGGAAGTGGAGTTAGATCCACCTTTTTTTCCCTATCGGTGACCCCGAAAGATTTCCGTTTGTTCTCTGGTTATTTCTCCGGGAACTCATGGTCCGGAAATGTGTTTACGGTGTTTTTGCCCGCCGGCATGCACGGAAATAGCAGCAGAACCGTGATGGGGGGTCCGGTTATCGGGAGTGATGAAAGGTACTCCCTGTACCTTTTCCTGATTGTACATGGGTACCTTGAGACTTGCTGTGATCCTGAAGGGTATCCCTCTCTCCTCCCGTTCCCGTGCAGGAAAAAAGATTACAGGACCTCATCGATCAACACGCGATAGTCCCAATCCCCCTTCCCGCACCCGGTCGGGACGATGAGGTGAAAGGCGCTTGTGCCGTGAGGACCAATCCCGATGAAGTCGGAACCGGATCCCGTTTTTATACCACGCGTGTCATAGGTCGATCCCCGCACCACAAGGTGGACCGTGCGGGATGCCGTGCTCGTGACCGTGCCTTCCATGGAAACGGTACCGTTGGTCTGGCAGGCAGCAGTCTGAGACATGATCTCAACGGCAGCAGGCGGTTTTGCCGTTGGCGGGGGAGTGGTGGTGGCAGGAGGGAGAGTGGCAGGAGGGAGAGTGGTTGCTGGCGGAAGGGTGTCCGTACCGTCAGCGACGGGCGGTGCCGGTGCCGTCGTGGCTGCAGGGCTGATGCAGCCGGACGCGCTGAGGAGTGCACTGCAGATAAGAAAGAGGGCAGCGCTGCTGATGGGATGCATACTCAGGGAGTTCTTTTTTTTGGGGGATTATCATTTCCCTTCGCATGCAGGCACGAGCCGGGGATCCACGGCACCAGTGGCGGGACTGCAGGTATTCTCTTCCTGCCACAAAATCCCCGGCAGTGCTGATCCATTCCCCCGTCCGTCAGAAGGTATGACAGCAGGTATTTCCCCTGCAGTTCGTTGCCTGGGCATACCAAACCCTGGGTACGTCCACCCGCATGAACGCCGGGAGGCGGTGTGCTGTCTATGCGGGTTCGCGCGGCTTAACGGTAAATTTGAGCCCGATTTACCGGTCCTGCCGGCGTGTATCGGGGTTGGTCGTGAAACAAACCCCCAAAAAAACAGGTGCAAGGCACCGGTGCATTGCCAGTATTTTTAAATGATTACAAAGTTCTATCTTGTAGATAGTATCCGGGTGTGCCTCGTGAAGATACCAAGAACCCTTCTCTCCAGACTGATCCTGGTACTGATGGTTTTCTTTATTGCCGTGGTAGCTCTTACCGCAGCAGATGCGTCTGTTATCCCGGAGTCCGGTATTTGTGTCCTGGGTTCCGTGTGCCCGGTACCCGAATTCCCGTCAGCGCTCCCCCCGGTTCTCCTGGTCGCCGGTCTCCTGGCGACCGTGCTCCTCATGAAAACCCGGGAATCCTGACCGGCATCCTCCTGCACCCGGCCGCAACCCGTTCGGCTGCGTCGTCCAGCGGCGAATGACCATACCGGTATCGGTCTCATGGTCTTTGATCCCCGGCTTTAACCGGGATTTCCGTGTTTTTCGGTTTCCTGCTCCTGAAAAATTGACCGGGTCAGGAAAAAGGTCCCTTATTTCCACCGGTGCCTGCATTTTCTGCAGGACCATGCGGGATACTCTGCGTCTTTTACATCCATGGCAACGCCCCCCATCTCGATCTTCCCGGCCAGCCAGTCCTGGCGCATCGCCAGGTCAGGGAGCCCGTAGCGTATGGGAACAATATCCTGAGAACCGCATGCCGGGCATTGTTCCGGTCTTTCCATATCCCAGTAATCCGTCCGGGTCCTCTTTAAAGGCTCCGGCCGTATCCCCGCGGGTGCCGGGGCTGGAACGAGTAATCCCCCTGCCTCTGTCCGCCGTCGGGCCTTTTAGGCAACCGGAACAAACCTGCACGCCACGGGGCTTTGCCAGAGGGTCGCCCCGCCGTTGTGGCGACCCGCGCACTGCGATAGAACGGGATATCTCTCAAAAGAGCATTGATACGTGGGAAGAAAAAAAGACACGTAGTCCGACCGGGGTCCCTTCCTTCTTTTCCGCTCGTTTTTTCATTGGAATGCGCCAAGGATTTTTGGGGTTTTCAGGCCCGGTATCCTGAAACAAGAGGGAAATACAAACATTGAATTAAATCGACAGGCAAGGTACGGAGGAAAAGTTCGGACAACACCGCATGAAGCCCTCCACGTAACGGGTCTGGTGTATACCGTGACGGCAGCCGGTGACCAGAACTACGGCTTGGGCGCTCCCGACTGGACAGAGGTGAGCGGGGACGGGAACAATGACGGGTATGACAGGACAGGTGCCACCAGGGACGGTGGCTGGTACCTGGATTATAACGGGAACAGGACCCGGTACCATGACCGGATCCTGGTGGAGTATTTAATCCCGCGACGACACCCGGTTCTTGAGCCGGACCTCGTCTGCCGGCAGGTTCAGGACGTGCATCTTGCGGTGGCAGTTGGGGCAGAGGGCCGCCACGTTCCCGATGCTGTCCTGCCCGCCCTCCGCGAGCGGTATGATATGGTGGGTCTCCAAAAAGGGTTCGCCATTGCGGTCTTTGAAGGGGGCGGGCTTGCTGCACAACTGGCAGACCCCGGCCGCTTTCCGTTTCGCGTATTCTGCAACGATCTGGTCGCTGTCGAACATTTCAGAGACCACGCGGTCCCTGCTGTCCACCCGGGGGGGTGCGGGTGCCGCAAATCCCGGTTCAGCCGGGGGGACGGTTTCTGTTCTTTTCCGGGCTGTCTCCTCGTTTATTCCCGGCACGGCCTTTTTCGGGAGCGGGGGGTGCGCATTCCCAATGAGTGCCAGGGGGAAGACCGTGACGTCCCGGACCGTGTTTTCACGGTCGGTCTGCCGTGAAAGGTACGGGTTGAGCGTGAGTTCCACCTGGCCGATGTAGGTATAGTCCCCCTCGTCAAAAACCTCGAATAAGAAGAGTCGGGTACCGTTCTCGTTTGATTCGACCAGGGTCCGGTTCTGGTTGAAGGAGAGGCCCTGTTCCCCGTTGAGTCCCATGCCCGTGAAATGGAAGGTCTTTCCGATCCATTTGTCACTGCAGGCCGGCCGGGTGTGATCTGCAACCAGGACCAGGCTGTTGGTGACGAGCGACCGTCGCACCGCCCCCTGCCCGCTGCACGTGAAGATCTCCCGGAGCCGCTCATTCCCGATGACATCGCCGGGCCGGATTGGGACCTCAGCCGCCGCACCGGTATCCCGTGCGGGTGCCCGGTCAAACGCGATATCGTACTCCCCGGGTGCCTGCCGCCGGGTAAAGAAGAGGAACGGGGTGTCGTCGGATCCTTCGCGGCTTTTTTTGAAAAAATCATACCATGCCGGCCAGACCGTCCGTACCAGCGTTGAGAATTCCTGGTTCCACCGGAGCCGGGTCACGGGAGGAGCGTGCAGGGTTTTCTCGATGAACGCATCGAAACGGTGATGGTTCTGCCAGAGCACGATCTTCTTCTTCTTCCCCGGCTGCAGGTCCGCAAGGGAAAAAAATGCCTGTACTTTCTCCGGGAGCACGGTTTCCCGGAAGAGGAAGACATGCCGGTCCGTCCTCTTTACCACGCACGTCTCGTCTTCGGTTGTCCAGGTATCTTCCCCGGACTCCTCATCATCATCACGATCCACGGTCTCCTCCTCTACCGCTCCGATAATATCCTCAATCTCTTCCATTTCGTACTGCCTTTCCTTTTCGTGCTGTGCGGGGTCCTTCTTCCGGAAAAAACGGAAGTGCCTGTTTCAGAAGCGTTGGTATGCGTACGTTAAGTATGTTGTACTGGCAGGGTCCGGACTCCCGCCCCCGCTCTTTTCATCCCCCTGCACCTCATCCCTCATTTTTGATGATCAATCCTTCCGTATCTGCCCGCAGTCCGTACATATCCCGGCGCAGGGAACGAACGTTTTTGGAACCATGCTGGAGACCCTATGCGTTTCTCCGGCCGGGAAAGGGGTACATCCCGAAAAAATTTCGGGCCCGGTGCTCACGCTGATTACAAATTTTACTCTCATCCTGCGGTATTTTTATCATTTTACCCTCTTTTCCGGGCAAAGAACCGCAGGAAACCTGCACCGGTCTTCTTTCGACGCAGGAATCTACACTACCTCTCATCGGAAGGCATCAAAAGAACGCCCGTGCAAAAAAAGGTTTAATCCAGTTCCACAAGGAACGCGATCTTCACGTCAACCCGGTATTCGACAATCCGGTTCTCCTTTACTTTTGCGGTACATTTTTTCAGGTCAACACCCACGATATTCCTGACCGTCCGGGCTGCTGCCGCCACGGCATTTGCGGTTGCATCCTCCCAGCTCGTAGGTGAGCTGCCGATCAGTTCGATGACCTTTGCAACGGACGGCTTGTCTTTTGTACGGGAATCTTTCATCAGTATCATCTCCCTTCAACCCTGTTTTTGGGATATGTTGAGATGGTGGTCTGGTGTTATATTTTTTTTGCCCGGTTGCAAAAACCAGGACCCGACGGTCCTCCCGCTCATCTCCCCCGCTGTTTCGGATGAACGGGAGGGATCCATGCCGGACCGGCAGCGGCCGGAGTATACGCCAGCAGGTGGATACAAACGAGACCTGCCGGACCGGCAGGGTTGTACCGTCAGGCGCTATGCCACCCGGTAGCCCCGCAGGAAAAAGGCCAGCACGACGCCGGCGATAAACCCGCCGATATGGGCCATGAACGCGACCCCGCCGGTGTCTGCGGTTGCACCCAGGGACCCGACCCCGCTGAAGAGCTGGAGGACAAACCAGAGCCCGATGAC
>CAZCZK010000132.1:0-5613 GCA_964503195.1 uncultured Methanoregula sp. | reverse complement strand
CCTTGCCGTCGACCGGCATCACGCCGACCGTGTAGGCCCCGTTGTAGAGGAACGGGATGTCGTACTGGTGGGCGACCTTCCCGATCTCTGATATCTCGTGCTCGTTGGCGAACTGGTAGTCGAAGTGGTCGATCATGACGAGCACGGGGAACTTTCCGGTCTCTGCCCTGACCTCCTCGATCTTTTGTGCGGTCGCTTCACCGGTGACGATATTCCTGTCGTTCAGCGGCACTTCTTTCACGACCCCGCCTGCGTTCTCGACTGCGAGGAACTCGGTATAGTGGGCGAGGGCGGAGACGATCACGGTATCGCCCTTGATGACGAGCGTACCGGTCACTGCCTGGAACCCGCGTCTTGCCCCGGGCACGACCCGGGCATGATCCATACCCACGAACTTTGCGAGGTCTGCATGGAACTCCGCGATGCCGGGCTTAGAGATCTTGTCGAGCCGGAACGGCTTGCGGCAGGCGTCGCACGTTGAGTACCCGTCACCATAGGAAATGAGGGCCTTCCTTGCCTCCGTTGTCAGCCGTCCTGCTGCCTGGATCGGCTGGATGTTGATGGCCTCTTCTTCCCGCGTCCGCAGGTCGATAGAACCGGCGATCTTCGTCACCTTTGGCGTGCCGGTGCCTGCCTCGAGATCAGCAAGGATTGCCTTCACATCAGTAATCTTCTGCCGGAATGCTGCCTCCTCTGCCGGATCGAAGCCGGTTGGTAACGACTCGCGGAAGAGCCCGCGAATCTCTTCGAGTGCGAACATGGCTTCGAATGTCTTCTGTATACGGATACTCATGATGTGTCACCTTGTTGTATGCAAAGCCAAGGCCCGGAATTGAACCGGGGTGTAGTTGATCTGCAGTCAACCGCGTGGCCACTCCGCCACCTTGGCATGGTCCGATTCACGATTGTGAATCTTACCATACTACATAACAATTGTGAATATTTAAAAGTTCGGGCATCGGCAGATATGTCCTGAAGGAGCGCTATCGACGTAAATGGTAATTTTTTGTCGGGATTTGTATGATTCATGAGGATATCGTTGCCTTGCAATAATTCGTGTCAGTAATATTGCACTCAGAGGAGTTCGTAGAACGAAGAGCAGGGTAACGGGAAAAGGCAGGCGCCAGGGCGGGTTTACCGATCACGCTGGGGCGTGAGATCGCACTCGGTGCAGGGAAGGCACATGGTCCGGGCTTCCAGGACCGAGAGCCTGTGCCGCTCCAGTGCTGCCTTGTTGATCCGGGTGAGTTTCAGGAGGCGGGATGCATCCGGGCGATCTACAACGATCACTCCCTTTCGCAGGGGATGCGCTGAGATCGGGCGAAGATTGGGGATGACTCCCATTGCTGCGAGCGTTTCTACACCTCTCTCAACACATTCGTCACTTTCGCCAAGACCGATGATGAAGTTGGAAGAGACATGATTTTTCCCGAATATACTGACTGCCTTTTCCAGAGCGTGAAGGATAGCATTGAGCGAGAGTCCCGGGCAGACCCGTGCGAAGATCGCGGGGTCCATGGTTTCGACATTGTATTTGACCTCGCACGCACCTGCCAGAGACAATTCTTCTGAGGATGTATCGGTTGGATACACGGAAACGCCAAGGGGAAGATCATAGCGCTGTGCAAGGGTATGGACAACCCTGATCATGTACTCCACCTCTTTTTCAGGCGATTCGGCAACACCGCTCGTCAGCGAGATCGCCCTGATGGTTCCCCGTGCTGCTGCACGCTCCACCAGGCTGATGATCTCATCGATCGTTTTCACCCGCCCGTTCAGGAGCGGCACCGGGCAGAAATTACAGTCAAAGATGCACCGCTCACTTACCGTGATATAGGCCTGTTCCGGACAATGGCAGAGGGGCAGCTCCAATGTTCCGCAGGCAATGATCCGCCCTTCCTTCCGTACAGCAATTCCATCTCTCCAGGGCACAACCTTCAGGGAAGAATTTTTGTTGAGCGCGAGCCGGACCCGGTGCTGACCGTCTTGGATGAAAAACGAGGTCCCGCCAGCCCCCGGACCCGCTGTTGCAATGGTCTTCAGTTCCTCCGGCAGGAGCGAGGGATCAACGTCCCCGCTCCCGATACTGAGTAACAGCGCTTTTGTTTCTGCAGTCAGGCCCTGCTTCATGGAGCCTCCATCACGGGAAGACGAAAGAATTCCTTCATTGTCATAGTGTCAGAATTCGAGCAAGCATGGTACGCAGGTTCTCGTTGTCGGGAAATCACGCCAAAGCCAGTGCCCGGAATCGAACCGGGATACGCTGATCTGCAGTCAGCTGCGTTACCGCTCCGCCACACTGGCAGTTTCTCTGTGCGATGGTATCAGCACAAGAACATTGTAGGGTGGGCGTTTATTTAGAGGCTGATTTACTGGCGAATCTTGCCGCAATCGCTGAATTATGATTTTTCTACCAGAGCCGACTTCACGGATCGGAACACTTAACAATTGTGAAGTCAAATCCGGTAATGGTAATTTACTATGAGTGATCGTTTTTGTCGTAACCATACACGAAAATAATACCAGAATCGCACAGATCGGACACCTGCCACCATCGGCAAAACTCGTGTACAAAGTCCTTGAGTCCGGCGGTCAGCTGACACAAAAAGACCTGATCCGCGAAACATTATTGCCGTCCCGCACCGTGCGCTATGCGCTGGGGCGGCTGAAAAAAGAGCAGTTCCTCACCGAACGGATGTTTTTTGTGGACGCCCGGCAGAGCCTCTACGAGCTGAACCCGCAACACCATGAGGAAGTCCCGATATAAACCGCCCTCGTGGTCATCCGGCAGTGAACTCCTGCCCGGTAAAGGGAATCACACCCCTTTACCAGAGGAAAAACCGAAGATACAGGATAGGTGGACAATTTTTTTAAGAGAGATCCGGAACAGAACTGCTTCACTTCTTATTCTGGCCATGCTTTCCCGCCCGGATCGGACACCCCGGCATATCCTGTCCGCCGCGTTCCGAGACCCAGACCAGCATCGGGATCAGGTGCTCCCGGAATTCCCCGCCGTCCCGCGTGAGCGAGTATTTTGTGGTCGGGGGCGAGGTCTCCAGGATCCTTTTGTGCACCAGGCCGACCCGTTCCAGGTTCTTCAGGGTGTCCGAGAGGGGTTTCGGGCTGATGGTGCCGAGCTCCTTTTTCAGTTCATTGAACCCCTTCTCGCCCTCGTTGCCAAGAATCGCGATGATCAGGAGCGCCCATTTCTTTGCCACGACATCGAGGATGCCGGACAAGGGGCAGAAACAGATATCGGTATGGTCGGCCGGTGGTTTCCTCATGGATACTACCTATCCTGTCTGGAACGTTTCTGTTCTTTAACTATTAAAAAAATACTACCTACCTATGCACAACCATACGCCGACAGATGATGAGGTGTGTGAAGAGCGCCTGCCATCGCGATCACTGAAGCGTGCCATCGTGCTCACGGCTGTCATCTTCCTTGCCGAGGTTACCGGGGGGCTTGTGTCGGGGTCCCTCGCGCTGCTCGGCGACGCGGCACACATGCTGCAGGACGTGGTCGCTCTCCTCCTCTCCCTCGGGGCGATCATCATTGCCGGGCGGCTGCCCTCACCTTCGCGGACGTTTGGCTACCACCGCGTGGAGATCGGGGCAGCGGTCGCAAACGGCATCCTCCTCATCGGGGTCAGCGTCGTGATTGTTTTCGAAGCGCTGGCACGGTTCTCCCACCCCCGCCCCATTGACAGCACCGTGATGTTCGGCGTTGCGGTTGTCGGCCTTGCAGCGAACCTTGCCGCGATGTACGTCCTCCACGGCAGCCATGACCTGAACATCAGGAGCGCGTTCCTGCACGTGCTCGGCGATACCCTCTCGTCAGTTGCGGTGATAGCCGCAGCGGTCTGGATTGCGTTCACCGGCCAGACCATTGTCGACCCCCTCCTCAGTATCGCGATAGCCGTCCTGATCCTGGTCTCGTCGTTCTCGCTCCTGCAGGAGGCGTTCCGGATACTCCTCCAGTTCGCCCCCCGCGATCTGGATACCGAAGCGGTGATCCGGGATATCGAATCGGTTGAGGGTGTTGACGGGGTCCACAACGTGCACCTCTGGAGCC
This sequence comes from uncultured Methanoregula sp., assembly GCA_964503195.1. Classification (GTDB taxonomy): domain Archaea; phylum Halobacteriota; class Methanomicrobia; order Methanomicrobiales; family Methanospirillaceae; genus Methanoregula. Next base: position 1,538 of record CAZCZK010000132.1, on the reverse strand, counting down.
TCTGCTCGAACATCAACGTGCTCGATGCCCATGTGTACTCATGTGAGACGGACTTGCATAAGCTCGAAGAGATTAAGGGGGAGATCAAGCACCGGCTGGAGAAGTACCGCATCAGGCACTCCACGCTGGAGTTCGAGTGCTGCGAATGCAGGGACTGCGGGGTTGTGAGGGAGATTCGGGACTGATCTGTGGTGCTGATACGACGATGAAACACTATGGCAGAGACAGGAAGACCGGAGATACAAAAAAAAGGCATCTTATTGTAAACGGGCAGCATACCCATCAGGTATGGAGGGGAAAAATCCGTTCAGGACAACGCTGATCGCTCCCTGTGGTATGGACTGTGCTATCTGTTCGGCATTCTTACGGGAGAAGAACCGGTGCGGAGGCTGCTTTGACGCAGACTGCAGCTGCCGGAGGCATTGCAGCATCGCGGCCTGCGAACAGGTGAAGGGAACGTATTCCCATGACTGCGGCAAGTTCCCGTGCAGGCGGCTGAAGCAGCTGGACAAACGCTATCAGACGAAATACCACATGAGCATGCTCGACAACCTTGCGGCGATACAAAAGGATGGCATCCGTGCGTTCGTCAAGAGTGAGCGGGAGCGATGGACCTGTGCAGACTGCGGCGGAACGATCGATGTCCACCATGACCGGTGTTCCGTCTGCGGGAAGGTGCCGGAGCACATGATTGAAAAACCTGGCAGAGATACCAGCGGTGCATGATCCATGGAATCCGGAAAGGAAGATCTCTGGAGGACCGCGCTTCTCCTCGAATATTTTACCGTTGTCTACAATGTCGCGGAAGCGGTTCTCTCGATCCTCTTCGGGATGCTCGCCGGCAGTATTGCCCTGATCGGTTTCGGACTCGACAGCATCGTGGAGTCGCTCTCGGCAATAATCCTGATCTGGCGCCTGCGAAAGCACGATACCGGGACGCGGGAGGAGGAGGAGAAAACCGAGCGGACTGCACAGCGGTTCGTTGCGGCCACCTTCTTTATCCTGGGCCTTTACATCCTCTGGGAATCGGCTGACAAGCTGCTTGGCCACGAGATCGCCCAGCCATCCCCTGCGGGGATCCTCATTGCGCTTGCCTCCATCCTGATCATGCCCGTCCTCGCGTGGAAGAAGCAGGCCGTGGGGACTGCAATCGGGAGTAAAGCCCTGGTCGCCGACTCGAAGGAGACCGTGGCCTGTGCCCTCCTGTCGGTTGCCCTCCTCGCCGGCCTTGGCGCAAATTACCTGTTCGGGTTCTGGCAGGCCGACCCGCTCGCGGGGTTTGTTATCGTCCTGTTCCTGTTCCGGGAAGGGTACGAGGGGTGGACGGAAGCGGGGGAAGATGATAACGGTGAAGAGTAGTCCCTCGTTCTCCGAAAGCCGATATGCAGAACAGAATATGTGCCTGTTTGGAAGGGAGAGAAACGGTTCATCGGGCATACACCCGGGAAGGTCCGAGGATCCGTCCGGTCACCTTTTTTTATTCCCGGAAATTCTCCTGACCACGGGAACTGCCTGCTCCTGCGTCGGGCAGACCTTAT
>CAZCZK010000131.1:0-5643 GCA_964503195.1 uncultured Methanoregula sp. | reverse complement strand
TCATGTGCGAGGTTCCCGAAGACAGGAACCTCACCAAGGTCTCGATGCGGACGAATGAGCGGGTCGTGGAGCGGGGCATAGACCTCCAGCTGGCGCTCTCTCATGCCTCCGCGGAGTATGGCGGCGGGGGAGGCGGCCACAAGATCGCGGCGGGAGCGTATATCCCGAAAACTGCAGAACAGGAGTTTGTACAGCGTGTCAACAGGATACTCGGAGAACAGTTCGCTGCGGCGGGTCCAGGTCATCGCTGACTACCAGTTCGGCGCAGGAGTGGGGCCAGGTCTCTTCCCGGAAGGGTGCACCTTCATCCTCTCTACCACCGGGAGGATCCGGCAGGTACTTTTTGAAGGCACCCGCCTTGCCACGATCCGCGCTTCAGACGGGAGACTGACGCTCGGGATCGAAGGGGCAAAACGACTGCAGGCCGTGCTCCCTGCCCCGGATTACCGGGTGGTCATCAGGGACGATGTGGCGGAATTCGTGGCCAAAGGCAAGAATGCGTTTGCAAAACATGTTATCGCTGCAGATCCCGCCATCCGCGCGGGCGATGACGTTCTCGTCGTTGCCGGGGACGACCGGCTCATTGCCTGTGGCGGCGCCGTCGTTTCGGGCACAGAGATGCTTGCATTTAATTATGGAGTAGGGGTAAGAGTACGGCAGGGTAGTGAGAAAGATGCTTCCGGGAAATATCAACCCCCGCCAGATGAAGGCGATGATGAAGAAGCTCGGCATGAATGTCGAGCAGATTGAGGATGTCCAGAGTATTAGTATAAAAACCCCGCACGGAGAGTACATCTTTGACGGTGCTGAAGTCTCTGCGATGACCATGCAGGGCGTTACAACGTATCAGATCCAGGGAACGCCCCGGTTTATTGAGTCCGCTCCTGCCATCCCGAAAGAAGATGTGGCCATGGTTGCCGCCCAGGCAGGCGTTCCTGAAGAGAAGGCACAAGAAGCGCTCGTCGCAACAAAAGGCGATATCGCCGAAGCGATTATGAAGCTGGCCCAGTGATGATCGAGCAGGGCGATCGCGTCCTCCTCGTTGGAGAAGGCAGGGTATTTTTTGTCAAGGCCGGGCAGGGGAACCTTGGTACTGACAAAGGTCAGATGGATCTCGCATCCCTTGTCGGGAAATCCGGCGGGGACGTGGTCACCACCCATAACGGATCGGAGTTTACCCTCCGCATCCCAAGACCAACCGACTTTTTCACGTACGGCAAGCGGTCGGGAGCGCCGATGCTGCCCAAGGACATCGGTCTTGTCATCGCGTACACCGGCATGAGTCATAACGACGACGTGCTCGATGCCGGCACGGGCAGCGGTATTGCGGCTATTTACTTTGGCGGTGTGGCAAAAAGCGTGAAGACGTACGAGATCCGCCCGGAGTTCTCCACTCTTGCCATGAAAAACATCACCGAGGCAAAGCTGAACAACGTGGAAGCGGTTGCAAAGGACTTTCTCGATTCGGAGGGCTCATTCGATGTCGTCCACCTCGATCTCCAGGTCCAGACAGAGCATGTGACCCATGCCTATTCCCTGCTGCGGCCCGGCGGGTACCTCGCCTGTTACACCCCGTTCCTTGAGCAGATGGCGGTAGTCGTTGATGCAGCAACCCCGCTCTTCCGTGAGGTGCACACGCACGAGCTGATCGAGCGCGAGATGACCCGGTCGAAGCGCGGGACGCGGCCTTCCACGTCTGTCAGTCATTCGGGGTATGTGACGATCGCACGGAAATAGGCACCGTATCCATTCTCCCGATCCTTTTTCTGAATCATTTTTCAGGAGTTTGTGGCAATCTTCTGACGAACAACATATTATTCCGGCACTTCCGACATTTTTACCATGCCAACGGGCGAACACGTCCACATCATCAGCGCCGGTGAGAATATCCCCGTCGCTTATCCGGCGATCTTCCGCACGCTGCCGACCATTACCCGTACGTATGTCCTTGCAGACAGCGACATGTACGGAATCTCGCAAAACGCGGAGATCGAAAAACAGCGGCAGGCCGTCCGTATCGCGGTCGATGCCACAAGGGAGATCGCCGCATCGCTCTCAATCCCGTTCTCCCGCGAGACTGTATTCCCGCCAATCTACCCGTCAGTCCGCACTGCCCTGACAAAGATCCACCGTGGATATCCCGGTGCCCGGTTCACCTTTGATCTCTCGGGGGGTCCAAAAGCACTCTGTATGGCCATGTTCGCGTTTGCGCCGTGGTTGGGCGGGGAGGTCTGGTCCGCGTTTGATGAGAAGACCGTACGGTGGATACCATTCATGGACCGGTCCGTGCAGGATATCATGGAGAACCCGAACTACCCGGAAATTCTTGCAGTGCTGCTCCGTAAAAATAAGACGGTTAACGAGAGTTCAGAACGGCCCTGGGTGACCCGTGCATACCTTTACAGCCAGGTCCGGCCCTATTATACCCGTTCGCGAACCAGGAAACTAAAAGCCGGCGAACCTGTCGTACATTATCAGAAAGGGAGCCAACCTGCCCAGGACCTGTCGCAGGCTACGTTCTCCTCATTTATGATAACACTCCATAAAGCCGGATTTGTTGAGGAAAGACAAGATGAGAAGAATCGGAAAGAGAAGGCATACCGGATAACAGAGATGGGTGAAACCGCATTCCGGTTTTACGCAGATCCAGCGACAAGTTCGAACGTGAACATGATTCTGAACGCTTTATGATCCGGGCCATTTCGTTGAACATTTTTCAGGAAGATCCTGCTTAAACAATGGTAATCGCGGCAACTGGTTGTTAATTAGTGAAGCGATTGTAGGTTAATTAACCTACAATTCGGGTGTACAACCTACAATATTTTTTATTATCCGGCGTCGGGTGCCGGGTCGATCAACCGGATCGCGATTGAAAAATTTCAAGCAGGGGCTGAGGGGTCGATTGAACATTTTTTGGCCGGAGAACGATCGCGATTGAACAATACATTTCCGGAAAACGATGTGATCCAAAAAGGGCTGATCCTGGTGCGATAACTCCCCGGCTCAGGGCCCCTCCCGGGGCACGGCGGGGCAGATTACCGTCCAAGGTCATTGAGGCCGCCGCGGGGCGCCCTTCAGGGTGGCGGCAGGCATCCTGAGGTGGGTAGGGGGCATCAGCTCCCGATGAATCGTGTATCAGGAAATTTCAGCAACGAATCCTTCCTGTACACCGCCCCGCTCCGCTCGATCTTCTTCTTCACCGTCTCCCAGGTACCGGTGATGAGGAAACTCTCCTCCATAGAGCCGACCACCTGCTCAAACCTCTTCATCGGGAACGCGATCGTCATCACGTCCAGCGGCACACACTTCCGCGCTGACGGGTCGAACATCCCCATCACGACTTTCGGATCCGCTTTCTGCTGTTCAAGCCAGGGGTAGTACACGATGGAGCTGCACCCGGAACCCATGGGGCATATGACCCCGTCCGGGTCAGCCCGGTCGAAGTTTGCCAGGGTGAAAAGGCCACTGACAACCTCGGGGCGGGCAAAAAAGATGACTACTGCGGGATTATCGTGATCCGTGAGCTGGTCCCAGCGGGTGAACAGGAGTTCCGTTCCCTGCGAGTCAAAGGGAGGGAGCAGGTTCTCCCATGCATCGACGATCTCCGGGGTCTGCTTGTACCGCTCACCTTGCACAACCCCCTCTTTACCGTGCGAGAGGAAGTACCGGAAGTTTTGCGGGCGCTCGCTTGAATACCCGGTATACATGCGCCCGCCGCTGCAGGTAATCGAATGGCAGTCGAATGCGAGCGGCGTACCGTTCCGTGCCTGCCCGATCTGGCAGATGATACAACGCCAGCCACCTGGTGGTGGTACTTTTTTTACGGTGCCGTGCCCGACCCGGAACTCAAGCGCAAGGGGGAGTTCTGTGCCGGGAAAATACTTTATCCATAACGTGATGAAATGGTCGCGGAGAGTCCTGTCCATGGGGGGAAATTGATTGTCCGGGATTATAAAGAGTAATCTCCCGACCAGGATGAGCCGGGCGTTCCGTTGCAGTCCGCTAAAGAAGAGGATTAGTGGATCGGGTGACTGTTCCTGTCCCCGCGCCCGATGCCTTTGTACACGAATCCCTCGCGGATATAGGCGTCAGGATTCACCATGTTCCTGCCATCGATGATGACCGGATGCTTCTTTCCCGAAACCAGCTTCAGCGCCTTTGGGTCGAGGGTACGGTACTGGTGATGACCGGCAAAGATCACGATTGCATCCGCACCCTTCACAGCTTCTTCGATTGACGGGACAATGGGAACACCGGGGTACTCTGCCACGTACGGGTCGTGGACAGCCACAAGGCCTCCCGCACGGGTACAGGCATCCCTGAACGGTTCTGAAGGCGTATTCCGTGAATCATCCGAGTTGGAGAGGAAGGCCCAGCCGAGCATCGCAACCTTTGCCCCCTTCAGCGGAACTCCCGCACGCCCGAGCGCATCCACCGTGAGCCGGAACATGTGGGTTGGCATGAAATCGTTGATCCTCCGTGCAAGTACGTAGAGCGACGGCTCGTTCTCCGGGTAATCGAGGGTCCCCTTTCCCAGCATCTGTACGCCGCGTTCCAGGTGATACGTGTCCTTTGTGAGGCAATGCCCACCGACTCCGGCACCCGGCCAGAGCAGGGCGCGGGTGATCCCCTCGCCTTTAAGACTATCAATGCCGGTCCGGACATCATAGACATTGATTCCCATCGCTTCGCAGTAAAGCGCCAGCTCGTTCATTGCAGCAATCTGGAGATCGCGGAAGGTGTTCTCAGCCGTCTTGGTCACTTCCGCTGCGGTCGCTGTCATCGGGATGACCTTGCCTGCGGTCAGGATTGGCGTGTACAGTTCGATTGCCCGCCTCGTGCTGACCTCGTCAATCCCCCCGACACAACGGTCGTGCTCCCGGATGTTCCGCAGCAGCCTGCCCACCATGACCCGTTCCGGCGCATGGGCAAGGGCAAAATCCCTGCCCGCACCAAGCCCGGACTCCTGTTCGAGGATTTCACGGGCCATCCCGTCCGTGGTCCCCGGGGTGATCGTGGACTCGAGCACAACAAGCATACCGGGCTTGAGGTGCCGGCCCACCTGCCGGATACCGTCCTTCAACGCCGAGAAGTCCGGGAGGAGGTCGTCCTTGTTCAAAAACGGGGTCTGGATGGAAAGGGTCACTGCATCAAGGTCTGCAATCTTCGAAAAATCGGATGTGCACCGGAATTTTCCTGCTGACACAACCTTTTTGAGCAGCTCCTCAAGTCCCGGCTCCTCTCCTTTGAGCGGGCTCTCCCCCCGGTTCAGCATCGCAATCTTGTATCCCGAAGAGGGGGAGTCACGCTGGAAGCCGTATACCCGTTCAATGGCAGGGGAATTGGCTAAAAGTGCCGCAGCCGGAATACCGACATACCCCATGCCGATCACCCCGACATATCTGATGGGGCCGCGTTTGTGGAGTATTGTCTCTAATGTCATTTTTTAAGCATTCCTCCCGCATTAATGGACAACACGGATTTTTTCGCAGAATTCGAGGTTCCGGATTGCCTGCTCTGGCGTTATGGGGAATGGTTTGTTCTTATCCACACAATCAATAAACGTTTCCAGTTCCCGTTTTAAGGGCTCGACCTTCCCCACCATCACTTTCTCAATGATATTTTCCTGCACATACCGGTGCG
>CAZCZK010000130.1:0-5650 GCA_964503195.1 uncultured Methanoregula sp. | reverse complement strand
TCGCGGAGGTTCATGCCGGACTCCGGGTCGAGCCGTGAGAAAGCAGCGAGGCCCATGTGGGAGTCGGCGATGTGGATGAGTTTCATCGTGTATTCCTACATGGAATTTCAAGGAATATAAGTGGAAGGGGGTCGGGGTGAAAATGAGCATATCCCGAAGGATACAAACCAGCGTGGTAATTATCCACTCAGCACGTGCGCAATCCGGTTACCCTGTCCCGCCCGTCCCTCACCACGTATTTCCCGAAAAACCCGTGTGCCGGAGGATCGATCCGTAATTCTGCCGGTACCGGACGGACCGGAGATTCCGGGCACGGTACGGCAAAGGGTGTGACGATCCCGTTGCATCTCACCAGAAATCCGGATTCAACCACCAGTCATTAGTACGATCACGACAGCAAGCTGTACTGAACAATGAATCACGGCGACCATGTCCTGGAACTCCTGAAAAAAGACCATGGGACCGGCAGGACCATCCTCCTCATCCGGCATTCGGTACGGGAATCGCTCCGAAAAATCCCCCCGGCCTTGCGCAACGATGTTGCGATAACCCCGGAAGGGATCGCCTGTGCAGAGGAATTCGGCCGGAAACTGAAGCTGATCGCCCCGGATAAGACCCTCCGTATCGGGCACACGGCGCCCCTGCGCTGCTGCATGACTGCCGAATGTATCCGGCGGGGATTTTCCTCGCCGGACATGACACAGGACCTCGGGGTCCTTCCGCACGTGGAGAATGTGATCGTCGATCCCGGCAGGTTCAGTGCGCTCTGGGAAGAGCGTGGCTGGCACAGCCTGATGCGCGAATGGCTTGGCGGGGAGATCCCCGGACATACGCTTGAGAACCCGCAACGGTACAGCAACCGGTTGCTTGAGCGGCTCGTCTCAATCCCGCTGGCGAACGATTCCGACCTGCTGGTGGTGGTTGCCCACGATGTCACCATCCTCCCGGTCCTTGCCAGCACCTGTAGCACCACCCTGACCACGATCGGGTTTCTCAACGGGATCATGATCCGCGGGGACGAGTCCCTCGCAGAAATCCGGTTCGCTGATCCGGAGCATACCCTCTGTGCGGGATGGAGCCGGGATAACCGGACACCGGGCCGGATCCTTCAGTGAACGGGCATGAAGGGACGGGAAGTATCCGGACCAGTGTTTCCCGGCGATTATCCCGCCGGTACCCTGCCTCCACCTGTGTTATTTTATGCCCCATCGATCTATTGTTTGTTGAAGGAGACAGGCGATGACAGCATGGAAGTGCAGGGTCTGCGGGTATGTCTATGATGAAACGGCCGGGATCCCGGGATCGGGGATCGCGGCAGGGACAAAATTTCCCGATCTTCCCGGCGGGTGGACCTGCCCGGTCTGCGGTGCGGGAAAGGAGGCGTTCGATGCGGTTGCATCTGACGACATCCATGCCCGGTCCGTGACCACGGTTGCCGATGTGATGGCTGCCGAACTCGCTGCATGGGACGTCCGGCTCATCTTCGGGCTCCCCGGCACCTCCTCGCTCGGGCTCGTGGAAGCGGTGCGGAAGAACCGGGACCTCCGGTATTTCGTGTTCCGGCACGAGGCGAACGCGGCCATGGCGGCATCGGCTTACAGCAAGCTGACCGGAAAGGTGGCGGCGTGCCTCACCATTGCCGGCCCGGGCGCAACGAACCTGATCACCGGGCTGTACGATGCAAAGGAGGACCATGCATCGGTCATTGCCCTCAACGGGCAGTCGGAGGCGCAGTACACGGGCCCCGGCGGGATCCAGGAGATCGACCAGGACGCCCTCTTCCGGCCGGTCACCGTGTACAACAACACGGTGGCAAGCCGGGACAAGGCCGTCCTGCTGCTGACCCGGGCCCTGAAGTATTCCCTTGTCCAGCGGGGCGTCTCCCAGCTCTCGGTCCCGAACAATATCCAGAAGGAGCCGCTCGATGCAGCGGTCTGCAGCCGCGAGTCCTGCATCGGCAGCTCCGCGTTCGTCCCGACCGTTGAACGGATGAATGACGCGGCAGGCCGGATCAATGGGGCAAAAAACCCGGTCATCATTGCCGGATGGGGCGCATATGCTTCCGGCATGGCGATCCTTGAGGTTGCCCGGAAGATCGGCGCACCGGTCCTGACAACCTTCCGGGCAAAGGGGGTCCTTCCCGAGAACGAGGAGTGGGTGCTCGGGATTCTCGGCAATGTCGGGTCGCCGGCGGCACGGAAGGCTGCCCAGGAAGCAGACCTCCTCATCGTGCTCGGCGTCGGATTCTCGAAGTTCACGAACGTGCCCGCGGACAGGCCGATGGTCCAGGTCGATATTGATCCCCTGAAACTGGGGATGAACAGCAGGTCGGTCTCCCTCTGTGGGGATTGTGCCGCGGTCATCCCCCTTCTCCTCCCGCTCCTCCACAAAAAAAAGGCAGAAGCCCGCCGGGCCGAAGTTGCCCGGATGAAACGCGAATGGGACGAGCAGCGCGACCGGGAAGCGGACGGTACAAAAGTCCCGATCCGCCCGCCGTTCATCATGAAAGTCCTCTCGGACGTGATCCCGGACGATGCCATCATCGCGCTCGATGTCGGTGAGAACCAGTGGTGGTTTGGCCGGAACTTCCGGATGAAGCGCCAGCGGTTTGTGATGTCAGGGTACCTTGCCACGATGGGCTTTGGTTTTCCCGGGGCGCTTGCGGCCAGGATCGCATACCCGGACCGCCCGGTCTTCTGCATTACGGGCGATGGCGGGTTCTCGATGGCCATGGGCGACTTCATCTCCGCGGTAAAATACGATCTCCCGGTGGTTGTCATTGTCCTGAACAACCGGCAGCTCGGGATGATCCGGGTCGAGCAGATGATGGAGCATTACCCGAATTATGCCACGGACCTGCTCAACCCCGACTTTGCGAAGTATGCGGAGACCTGCGGGGGTGCCGGCATCCGGGTCACCCGGCCGGACGAGCTGCAGCCCGCGGTTGAGCGGGCGATGGCAATGGGCCGGCCGGTCATCGTTGACGTGGAGACGGACCCGGACCGTTTCTGATGCAGGAAGGAACGATGACGAGAATGAATAAGTACCTTGCCGGATGATGCAAAAACACCAGCAACGAGGCGTCCCGAATACGAACGGGGATTGTGGCGACCGGGTACAGGGCCGGGTTGGAGGAGATCGTGATTCTGAAAGGGTATGACCTGATGGTGAGTTTCGCACCCGGCATATCCCGGCGGTTTTCCCATGACTCCTGACCTTCCGCCAGCCGGCCTGCCGGGTTCTCCGGCACCGGAGCCTGCGCCGTACCATGCCTTCAGCGCCGGCGAGGTTATCGCATCCCTTGGATCGGGTGACGGGGGGCTGGACGCTGCTGATGCTGAACAGCGCCTGCGGGTCCATGGTCCGAATGCCCTCCGCGAAGCAAAAAAGCGGAGCCGGGTCCTGCTCTTTTTCCAGCAGTTCACGAGCCTGCTCATCCTTATCCTGATTATCGCAGCGGTCATCTCCGGGCTCTTTGGTGAATGGGCCGATGCCGTTGCCATCCTCATCATCGTCCTCCTCAACGGCGTGATCGGGTTCATCCAGGAGTACCGGGCGGAGAAAGCGCTGGAGAGCCTGAAGCGGATGACCGCATCGCATTCGCAGGTGATCCGGGGAGGCGTGACCCTCACGCTTGAGACTGCCATGCTGGTGCCGGGGGACCTGATCCTCATTGCAGAAGGGGATAAGGTGCCTGCCGATGCCCGGCTCGTGGAAACCGTCGCGCTCGAGGCAAATGAGGCCGCGCTCACCGGGGAGTCGGTCCCGGACCCCAAGGATGCCGGCCGGGTCCTTGACCCGGGCACGCCCCTGAGCGAGCGGGTGAACATGGTGTACCAGGGGACCGTGATCACCCATGGCCGGGGGCGGGCGGTCGTGACCGCGACTGGCGTGAAGACCGAACTCGGCAGGATCGCGGAACTGGTGGTGGACAAGCCCGAACCGGAGACTCCCCTCCAGGCGCAGCTCCGGGTGCTCGCAAAGCAGCTCAGTACCGCGGCGCTCGGGCTCGTGTTCCTGATCTTTGTCATGGGAATCCTGCGGGGCTACGCGCCGGTTGAACTCTTCCTCATCACGGTCTCGCTTGCGGTGGCGGCGATTCCGGAAGGGCTCCCGACCGTCGTGACGATCACGCTCGCAATCGGGGTCCAGCGGATGGCCGCACACCATGCCGTTATCCGGAAGCTCCCGGCAGTCGAGGTGCTGGGGGCTGCGACCGTCATCTGCACCGACAAGACGGGTACCCTGACGCGGAACGAGATGACGGTCCGCAGCCTGTTTGCGAACGGGTCGTTCTTCACGGTCACGGGAGAGGGATACGCCGCGGCCGGGAGAATCCTGAAGGACGAAAAGGAGGTGACGGACGCGGCTGACAAAAAAGCCCTGGACATCCTGATCACCACCGGGGTCCTCTGCAATACCAGCCGGCTCACCCGGGACCCGGCGACCGGCGCCGTGGAGATCGCTGGTGATCCTACGGAGACAGCACTCCTCGTGCTTGCGGATAAGGGCGGGCCCGGCCGCCGGGAAGTGCGGGAGAAGTTCCCGTGCGGTACGGAGCTCCCGTTCGATTCGGTCCGGAAGATGATGACCGTCATCTGCCACCTGGACGGGCACGAGCGGGCGTTTGTGAAGGGGGCGCCGGAGATCCTCCTCGCACGCTGCGACCGGATTCTCCGAAACGGGGTGGAACGCCCCCTCACAACCGGTGACCGGGAGGGGGTTCATGAGGCGATCCACCGGATGGGAAGCGGGGCCCTGCGGGTGCTTGCGTTTGCGTACCGGGACATCGTGGCGGGAGAACGGGAAGGGGTCGAGTCGCAGCTGGTATTTACCGGGCTTGCCGGGATGATGGACCCGCCCCGCGACGAAGCAAAGCGGGCAATTGCGGCCTGCCATGATGCCGGGATCCGGGTCATCATGATCACCGGCGACAACCCGGCAACGGCCCGGGCGGTTGCCGCGGAACTGGGTATATCTGGTCCCGGGGAGGCAGGAGTCGTGACCGGTCAGGAGATGGACCGCTGGTCCGATGATGAGTTCCGGGCGTCCGTCCAGACCGTCCGGGTCTTTGCCCGGGTGAACCCGGAGCACAAGCTCCATATTGTCCGTGCCCTGCAGGACAATGGCGAAGTCGTCGCGATGACCGGTGACGGCGTGAATGACGCGCCGGCCATCATCCGCGCCGATATCGGGATCGCGATGGGCCTGACCGGCACCGAGGTGACCAAGGATGTGAGCGACATGGTGATCATGGACGACAACTTCGCGAGCATCGAGCGGGCCGTGGAAGAGGGCCGGGTCATCTACGAGAACATCCTGAAATCCGCACGGTTCCTGATCACCTGCAACCTGGGGGAGCTTGCCGCGATCACCCTGGCACTGCTTGCCGGGCTCGCAAGCCCGCTCGCCCCCATCCAGATCCTCTGGATGAATATCGTGACCGACAGCCCCCCGGCCCTTGCGCTTGCCATGGACCCCATGGACCCGGACACGATGAAACGCCCGCCCCGCCGCCCGAAACAGCAGATCCTCACGTGGCAGTCTTCCACGGAGCTCATCCTCACCGGCCTCGTGATAGCGCTGGTCACGCTCGGCGTTTTTGCCGGGTACCTTGCCGGAGGCCCGGACCTTGCGAAAACGCCGAGCG
>CAZCZK010000129.1:0-5661 GCA_964503195.1 uncultured Methanoregula sp. | reverse complement strand
GTCGATCCGACCATGGAGAGCACTTTCAGGAGCTTTTTTGCATGGATCGCTTCTGCTTCGGATGCCGCCTTGTACAGCGTCGCGATGTTCTTGAATCCTTCCTCTGCAGCTTTTTCTGAAAATGCGAGGTACTTCCGGTTCGCCTGGGATTCCCCGGCCAATGCTTCTTGTGCGTTTTCGATTGTTGCCATAAAGGAATACTTTGGAGAGGGAGGGTCATAAAGATTCTTCATGGGGTAAATGGGATTTTTCCGGGAACCTGAGCCATATATTTTTTCGGATAATGCGATGAAAATAAAAAAGAAACGTTTTTGATACCCGGCGTATCTATGTACAGTGGTATATTTACCGCGTGAAATATCGACAAATCTTATAACGGGATCTCCATGAAAAAAATGAAGGATGTGCCGCAAAAAGACCGGCCCCGGGAAAAAATCGCCTGTAAGGGTGCCTCAGCACTGACGGACACGGAACTGATTGAAGCCATTATCGGCAGGGGTACCAGGAGCCGGGATGTCCGTGAAATTTCAAAAGAGATCAACCGCCTCGTCCTCGAGCGGGGGAACGCGATCGGGTATCACGACCTGCAGTCGATAGAGGGGATCGGACCGACAAAGGCCTCCCAGATCATGTCCTGCTTCGAGCTGGGCCGGCGGTATTTCGGGTCAAAAGACCAGGGAAACCGGGTAACGAGACCGGAAGACATCCTCCCGCTCGTTGCAAACCTTCGCGATAAGCGACAGGAACATTTTGTCTGCATTGCCCTGAACGGGGCCGGCGAGGTGCTCGGGAACCGTATCATCACGGTCGGCCTGCTCAATCACAGCCTCGTGCACCCCCGCGAGGTCTTTGCCGATGCCATCACGGACCGGGCGGCATCGGTCATCTGTGTCCATAACCACCCGTCGGGCTCCCTTGAACCCAGCAGCCAGGATATTGCCATCACCACCCAGCTGAAGGAGGCCGGCTCCATACTCGGTATCCAGCTCATCGATCACATCATCGTGACCCGGACCGGCCATGTGAGCATGAAAGAACGGGGGCTTGTGTGACCTCCCCTCTGAAAAATTGTGCTCTTGAGGGAATACAGAGTTGATTGTGTGTTTTCAGAGGAGTTACGAGTTCCAGGATGATGGGGGTGAAACCCCAAAACCCCCTTACGGACACCCCGTCCCCCAAAAAAGGGGGGCAGCCGGTCTGCAAACATGCCCCTAAAATGGTCACTGAGGTTCAGATCTCTTTCTGGTAGATCACAACGTCGAGAACCCTTCCGAACTTTTCACCGATATTTTTCAGGTGCGCACATTTCGAAAAGCCGGCCTTCTCCATGAGCCGGATACTTGCCCGGTTATCGCCACAGATAGTTCCGACCAGGACCCGGATGCCGGCCTTATGTGCAGCAGTCTCGAGATGTCGCAGGGCAGCAATGCCAATACCTTTACCGGTGGATTCCGGTTTCAGGTAGATGCTCAGTTCAGCGGATCGATAATAGGCCTGACGCTTTTTATACTGAGAAAGATAACAATACCCGATCACCCCGTCCTCATCCCTTATCAGGAATGAGGGGTATTTCGGGTGAGAGATAAAGAGAAATTCCCCTATGTCCTTTTCCGACATTATCTCGCTGTGAAAGGTCGCGGTCGAATTGAGGATATAGTGATGGTAGATCGCTAGGATCGCGGCCAGATCAGTGTCTTTGACCGGAGAAAATTCCACCATTATGGGATCTTTTCTCGTTTCACGTATGAATTCATTGTGATTCGGGAGGATTACCGGTTCTGTCCCGCCACAAGGTTCGTCGATCGATCAAAAATCCATACTCTGGAGAAAACCCCTTTTCATTGTGATGATAGCCCCCTTTTTGCGCTACTATGTCAAAGAACTCCGTTCAGTCGAAAACCCGCGGACGGTCACTTTGTCAGGGTTTCCCCCAGTGCCCGCCCCTTCGCATAGGCCGCATCGAGAAGGTCCTGCCGGCAACGGATATCGCGGATCGTGTCCATGTCGCTGATGAGGAGTTCATCCGCATAACGGCAGTCAATGAGGTCGAGGAATGCCCGGACGGTCAGTTTCGCACCAACGAAGACTTCGGGTATCTTCATACCGGATATGCAGATAACCAGGGATGCTCTCCGGGCTTTGTTTTCGGCAGCGACCAGCGGCTGGTTCCGCAGGTATTTCGCCATGAAAAAAACCTGGAACCGGTCCATGAACGATTTCAGTTTGCCCGGTATTCCCATGGTCATGATCGGTGTGGCGATGATGAGACTGCCCATATCGCGGAATTTGCGGTACATCTCCTGCATGTCGTCATCCATGATGCAGGTCTCATGCTCCCGGCAGAACATCATCTCATTGCAGGCCTGGAAATCCAGGTTGTTCACCACGATCTTCTCAACCGTGCAACCGGCATCCGCAGCCCCCCGGAGGGCGTATTCCAGCAGGATTGCCGTGTTCCCTTCCGGGAGGGGACTGCCCAGAAGACCGATCACCGTAACCATACTACACCATATGAAAAAAGACGCAATATAGTTTTGGAATGGTGGCCGCGGCATGAGACACCCCAACTTGCCCGGAGGCCTGGATTTGCACGAACACAACCCATATATATCTTTCACGTGAATGAGAGTTTTGGTGTTTCGAATGACTGAACAGAAAAGCTACAGCGCAGGACAGAAAGTCGGCCCCGGCAAATACGTGTGTATTGACTGTGGAAAGGAACTGACCCTTGACAAGAGCGAGCAGGACCTCCGCAAATGCCCGTCCTGTTCCTGTGAAGAGTACCAGTGCTTCCCGATGACCCATATCCGGCCGGATATCAAGACGCCGGATGATGTCAAGAACCCGCCAAAACGCGGCAAAAGCAAGATGTAATTCCACATTTTTCCTGATGCAATCGTACAGCCAGCCGAGTTCTGGTGCTGAACGCCACCGGGTGTCCCGCTCATGCGGGGATGCGGGGGTTCACGACCAGGATTTTCCAGTTGCGGAGAGTATGAAATGGTGAATGTGTCAAAAGAAGGGCAGGTCTTCAAGTGCGAGATCTGCGGTAACGTTGTTGTGGTACAGGAAGCCGGCGGCGGAGAACTGATCTGCTGCGGCGAACCGATGGTACTGGAGGAATAACCCTATGGTAGTAAAAAAACCAGCAGTAAAAAAAGCACCGGGAAAGATGCCGGTGCAAAAAGCAGCGACTGATAAGAAACTCAAGAACCTTGAGACGAAGATCGGCAAGGTGCCGAAATTCTTCAAGGAGCTGACCACGAATGAGCCCGAGATGTTCAATCTCGTGATGAGGTTTGAGGAGCATATCTGGGACGATGGCAAAATCTCGAAGAAGACCAAGAAACTGATCGCGATTGCCATTGCGGCAGCCCTGCGTGACCAGCACGCGGTCCGGGCACAGCTGGCCGGTGCAAAAAACCTCGGGGTCACCAAGGGAGAGGTCGAAGAGGCGCTCCGCGTCACCTTCCTCCTCTCCGGCATGCCGGCCTATGTGTACGGCAAAGCCCAGCTTGACGAAGTGATGAAGTGACCGGGTGTACGTGATGGAACAAACTGAATGTCTCTCATTCCCCGTTATCGGGGAACCGGCACCGGATTTTGAGGCGGAGAGCACCCACGGCCCGTTGAAACTTTCCAGTTTCAAAGGCAAGTGGGTGATCCTGTTCTCCCACCCGGCTGATTTCACACCAGTCTGCACCACGGAATTCCTTGCGTTTTCCGCCATCAATGATGACCTGAAAGCCCTGAACGTCCAGCTGATCGGTCTCTCCGTAGACAGTGTCTCAGCCCACCTGGCGTGGGTACATGCCATTCAGGAGAAGATGGGGGTCAAGGTCCCGTTTCCGGTCATCGCTGACCTGACCATGACAGTCTCCAACCGGTATGGTATGATCCACAAGGGACAGAGCTCGACGGCAGCGGTGCGGGCTGTCTTTTTCATAGACGACAAGGGGATCATGCGGGGGATGCTCTATTATCCCTTACAGAACGGGCGCTCCATGCCCGAGATCCTCCGCCTGGTCAAGGCGTTCCAGACAACAGACAAGTTCAAGGTGTCAACACCGGCGAACTGGCAGCCGGGCGACAAGGTCGTTGTGCCGGCCCCGAAGACTGCTGCCGAGATGGAGAAACGGCCTTCCGAGGGGTACGAGTGCAAGGACTGGTATCTCTGCTTCAAAAAGATCTGATCCTCCCCTCCTTTTTAAAAAACCCTGGGTATTGATCAAAAACCAAGGTATTTTACCGTCCCGCTCCAAGAAACCTGCTATGCCAATCAAGGTCCTCGCATTTGCCGGCAGCCCGCGGCGGAACGGGAACTCGGAAACCCTGCTCGACTGGGTGCTTGCAGCCATGGGACAGGATCCTGCTGTTGTCATTGAAAAAATAGCGCTGACCGAGGCCGGCATCAACCCCTGCAAAGGGTGCAATGCCTGCCAGAAACTCAACAAGTGTGTCCAGCGGGATGGGATGGATAGTGTCCATGACAAGATCATTGCTGCGGATGTCATCATCCTCTCGACCCCGATCTTCTGCATGGGCATCGCTGCGCAGGCAAAAATGCTGATCGACCGTGCCCAGGTCTTCACGTCGCGGAAGTACGTGCTGAAGCTGCCGGTCGTGCCCGCAGAGCGGAAGGGCAAACGGCTGGGGGTTTTCCTCTCCACTGCAGGTCAGAACTGGAGTTACGTCTTCGATGCGGCGGTCCCCTCGGTGAAATGTTTCTTTAACGTTATCGAGGTTAAGGACCGGGATATCAACTACCTGATGGTCAACCATGTTGACGAGAAGGGGGCAATCCTGAACCACCCGACTGCGAAGACCGATGCAGAGAACCTTGGCACAGCCGTAATCGCCGAGATTAAAAAACGGCTGGCATCCTGAGGCGCCATGGTCATCATGGTTCTTGGGATTTCCGGCAGCCCCCACCGTCACGGGAATACGGAGACCCTGCTGGACAGTTTCCTTGATGGTGCACAAGCGGCCGGAGCCGGAGTCGAGAAGGTTATCCTGAAGGACCTGGACTATTCACCCTGCCGGGGATGCAATGCCTGCCATAAAAGTGGCGATTGCGTTGTGAAGGACGATGCGATCGCCTTGTTCGAAAAGGTCCTGAAATGTGACTGCCTTGCCATTGCCTCTCCGATCTACACGATGGGCATCACCGCAGAACTCAAGGGGTTCATTGACCGCGGGCAGTATCTCTGGGCCCGGAAATTTGTCTTCAAAACCCTTTATTTTACCGATGAGCATATCAAACGCCACAAGGGGCTCTTCGTCTCGACTGCCGGGCAGAACTGGGACCATGTCTTTGACGGGGCTTTTCCGGCGATCACTGCCATCTTCAACGGCACCGGTTTTGAGTATTATGACAATATCATTGCCAACAACATGGACGAATACAAGGGGATAAAAAACCACCCGACTGCCATCAGGGAAGCGTACGAAAAGGGGCAGAAAGTGGTAAGAGTTCTTGAAAAACTGAACAGTCCATAGCCGGTGCCACGTATGCGATACGAAAAAATCTGCTCTGTTGTAACGGGCATGAACTTCGTGAGTTCACACCAGAACCAGGAAAAACACGAATACCGATGGATATCTGTGAGCGCTCCCCACCGCAGGGCCCCTCGCGGGGCACGGCGGGGCAATTTCCGGTCC
>CAZCZK010000128.1:0-5710 GCA_964503195.1 uncultured Methanoregula sp. | reverse complement strand
TGCCGCTCTTCATGTTCCTTGCCTTCCTGATGGGTACCCGGGAAGTTCCTCTTTCGTTTCTCATTTCAGGGCTGGTCGGGATGACCCTGTTTTTCACGGCAACTGCCGTGTCTCCTGCCATCTTTCCGTGGGAAGGTTCGGCAAAAACACTTGAACGGCTGGCGTCGTGCCCCGTTACGGTCGAGGCAATTGTCTTCGGTGACATGATCGCTTCCACGCTTTTTGGTATCGGGATTACCATTATTACGGTCATCATCGGGCTGGTGCTCGGGCTTTCGCTCCTCCACGGCATCACGCTGCTTGCGGCCATCCTCATTGCCGCATGCTGCTTCTCGGCAATCGGGATGCTGCTCGCGGTGCCTCCGACAAACGTGCCATCGAACATCATGATGCTCTCGTCGCTGATCAAGTTCCCGCTTGTCTTCATCTCCGGAATATTCGTCCCGCTGGAACAGATGCCGTTCTGGGGGCTGGTCCTCTCGTATATCTCCCCGCTCACCTACTTCACTGACCTGGTCCGCTACTCGTTCACCGATACGCACTTTTTCCCGGTCTGGATCGATATCGCAGCTCTGGCTGTGTTTACGCTGGTGTTTACCATCGTCACGATGGTCCTGCACACGAGGACCATGCCACAGAGGATGTAATACCCCATTTTTTGAGCTCTCCGTCGGAGAGAATGACCTTCATATTCGCGTTGTGGTGGCCTTTTCGGGACCCGGATGGGGTAAAATAGGTGGTAAAAACCGGCACGTTTTAAGGGCCTTTGGTGGCGTTTATACGAGGTGCAATTCTGCCGTATTTTTGCAAACGGGGCGAATATAGGGCATATTCTCCACTGGAACGAAAAAGGACGGATTTTCAGGCTTTTCCGGTATTGGTCCGGGTACGGAAAAGGGAAAAGGAGCCCGTATAGGGCTTATTTTACCTCTTCTTTCAAAAGCTCATATTTCAGGATTCCCAGGGGCGACCCGTTTCTCCCGTTGCGTTCTTAAGAGGACCGACGTGGACAATGCACTGGTCATTGGTGCCCAGACCGTCCGCTTCGATCAGGATATGGTAGTCCCCGGGTGGGAGGTCGGGGGAAGTCTTCACCGTCAGTATTGAGGAGTAGTACCCGAAGCTCCGTGCGGTGTAATTGTTAGGGGAGATCACGACCTGCATGCCCGGGGGAAACGGTTTCTTCTCATCCGCCGGCATCGGCATCATGTTGAGATTGCCGGATATCCGCGAGAGGTTATACTGAACAAATCCGGTGCCGCCAAGACCGGACTGGAAGAGGTAGGTCGCCGTACCGGTTTCACCGGCCGCGATGGGTAGTTCCCGGTCGGGATCGTTCAGGCTGGCGTGGCCATGGTAGAACCCGCTCACTCCCGGCACGATTGCACCCCCCGCATACACGATCACCCAGTCGTCCGCAATCATCTCATCGCCGCTTGTGGACCAAGCCTGTACATAGTACGGTAGCAGCTTGAGCGTGTCGTCATAGCGCGTCGAGGTAAGATTCACCCGGATCTGTGCGGAGTATGACTGGCCCGGCGCGACCGTGAGCCTTTCAGGATTGATCGAAACCACGAGATCTTCGTACGGGGCATGTTCTTCTGTTGACCGGACTTCCTTCACCGGAAATATCCGCAGCGCAACGACACTACCAGTTGTCATGTTCCGGGCGAGGAAGGTGTAGTTGGCAAACCCTTCCGGGGAATATGACGAGACAAAGATGCGCCCACCCTCAAACCCGCCGACCGGCAGTGTGAGCAGGGCCGGGGTATCGTTCAGCTGCCTGCCGAGGAGATCCGCATCCGGGGCAAGCCATGGTCCTTCGATGTCATGATCAGACGAGACCGGTTCCGGGTTGATTCTACCAGCATGGATGATCGCATTTGCAGTGATGGTTACCGCAACGATACCAACGATCGCAACAACTATCGCTGCCACAAGGATTGTCAGAATGTGGCCTGCCGGTTTCTGCCGGGACCGGTTGTACAGGAGCGCGAGCAGGGCGGCAATGATCCCTCCGGTCAGGAACACTCCACTGATATCAAACCGGCCGAACAGGACGATGCTGAGGCCGGAGAAGAGGATGAGGAAAAAAACGGCAAGGCCGGCCAATCGGTCAATCCACCCGCTGTGCTTATCCGGGGTCATGGTAGTTCAGCATTGTCAGGTTTGTTCCGGTCCACCATAAGCCAGAGTGCAATCAGCACTGCCGGAATGAGCAGGAATAGGACGCACTCAATCCAGAAGATCGTCCAGCCGAGGCCACTTTTCAGGTTCCGCTGGCTCGTAAAGACCGGCAGGATGAAGATGAACGCGAAGAAGAGAACAGCCCTGGCATCCCACACGATCCGTCTCTTTGGATCCTTTACAAGGAGGAATACGAGAAGGGCTGCGATAACCGCCTTGGAAAACAGGTACAGCCCCGCCGGCCACCCGTCGAGTTTTATCCCGAAGAACCAGTCCTCCCAGTTGATGACAAACACGAAGAACGATCCCGTTGCGATAAGCAGGAGGAAAAGGATACAGTAGGCCCCGAGTAGATCCGCGATCTCATTTCTCTTCACGATCCTCTCCTCCTCTTCTGGATCAGCAGGGAAACCAGGACGGTACACCCTATGGCAAGGATGACAAGCACGAGCGGGAGCGGAGCGGGCAGGGTTCCTGGGGAGGCTGGATCAAAATGATAGTCCTGCTTTTCCACAAAACCGGGGAAACAGGACATGATCAAAGTCTTTATCTGAGGTGTGTCTTCTACCAGATCAGAGTGCCCAACTACGCCATAATAGGCAATATAATAATTCTCAACTGGGAAGAAATCCGTAGAAAAAATTATGAAATATCCGGACGTTTCAGGTGCGATATATTGTGTGGTGCTGATGTGTTTCGCACGTAATCCGGTGATCCAGGGGTCCTTTGTCCGGGCAAGTTCTTCAGTTATATCCAGAATGACCGGTGTAAGTGTCCCGTGTTTTTTTAAATAATGAAACAAATCGTCCTTATTCGTTTTGAATCTTGTCCAGTCATTAAAATACCAGACTTCAGAGATATAGGTTCTTCCGGTTTTTACAAAGGAAAAATTCCTGAACCCTCGGTATTCCGAAAGACGGGGAAACGGAGATGAGATCCCCTCACCATAATGCATGGAACCGACATAAAAACCCAAATCAATCGATCGGTTATAGTATGGCTCGTACGGGTTTGGCATGAGGTAGAAAGACCTACCTTCAGGAGGTGGGGGTGTTGCACTCGCGATCAGAACACAACAACTGAACAGCAATAAGGCAAAAATTATTGTAGCCCTGTACAATTTATTCATTTTTACACTTCCTGTGACAAGCGGTTATGATGATGCACCCGATCGCCATTAGGGAAAGTGTGATTGGCAGCGGCGAGGGTTGTGTCGTTGGGATGTTCGTCGAACGAACCGCGATTGAAGATGGTATCGTTGGGGGTACCGGTGATGCTGGCGGACTCGTCACGGATGGGATTTTTCCTTTGACAAGGGTGAATACAAAACTGCCGTAGACGTCATTGAACGTGGTGGAACGGAGATCCACGAGATATTCGTCCGGCCTGAATTCTTTGGTATCGAGGGTAAGGAACCAGCTGTTGTTTCCGGAGTTACCAGAAACAACCCGAGCCGTCCCGGATGCATTGCTCGGATTTCCGAACCGCGGTCCACCAGGGTTGAAGGAGCTTGTCATCACGTAATAGTCGAGATCTTCGCCCGCAGGAAGATTTGTTGTCCCGGTAATGCTAAACGTCTCACCGACTGAATGAACGCCGACAGGGGCGTTAGAGATAAAGAACGGTTCACCGATATGAATAAACGAGGGCCGGGACTTTGTGCTGGTACCCTCCGGTCCGGTAACCGTCAGGTTGACCGTGAAATTCCCGTTTCTCTGGTACGTGTGGATCGGTTTTTTCTCGGCAGATTTTGTCCCATCACCAAAATCCCAGAGCCATCCCGTGATCGTACCCTCAGAATATTGCATGAATTCAACGTTGCAGGGTGCAGGGTGCGATGTATAAATTGCCTCGAAATATGCAACGGGCGGGAACGGACCGACAAGGATGAAGACCGGCTCTTCCATGGTGCTGGTGCCGGCAGGTCCGGCAACGGTCAGGCGTACGGAATAATTCCCCTGTTTCCGGTACGTGTGGATTGGGTTTTGTTCGGTTGAACTATTCCCGTCGCCGAAATCCCAGGACCATCCGATGATATCCCAAGGGAGGTGTCGGTAAAGGTGACCGTCAGCGGGGCATAATCGGCACGCTGCGGATAAGCGCCGATCCGTGCCAGTGGCGGTCGGGGACCGACCGTGATGCATTCCGGGTAGGTGAAGGTATCACTCCCCAGCGGACCATGGACGGTCAGCGTTACATTGTATGTACCGTTGACCCGGTACGTGTGAACAGGATATTGTTCAGTTGAACTGGATCCATCGCCAAACGACCAGTTCCAGCCGGTGATCGTTCCCTGTGAGTAATCGGAAAACTGAACGTTCAGGGGAGGATTCCCCTCATTCGGTGGCATGGGCGCGAACGATGCGACAATGGGTGGTTGTGTCGGCGTTGCGATACCCCTCTCGGTTGCATCGATGATGGTCATGATCAGCAGGTTATTGGAGAGAATGAAGGTGATATTCCCTTCAGAATATACAAAAGCGCCGTTTGGAACGCTGTGAGTATGGTGGGCGCCGGTATCATACACGGCAAGGAACTGGGTTCCGTTTGCATCAAAGACCCGGTTGATCCCATCTTCTGACCGGAGGATGACGGAGCCCGTGGGAATACGGTAAATGCCGGGATGATCCTCCGTGCTTAGTTCCTGGTTCAGGACCACTGGTTCCATCGAATTGTTGACCTGCAATGGCGGGAGGGAGTATTTCCCGGTATCCGGGACAACCACCGTCTGGATGTTGTCAGCAGATACCGGCATGATAAGAGTCATCCCCGCAACCACAACGATGACTATGAGGAAGCCGCTGGTGAGGGAAGAAGAACGGGATTTCATGTCATCGTCCCAGATTTTTGTGCCAGACGGCCAGTGCTCCGGCAAAACACAACGCCATCAGCGAAAATGGAAACGGGAGCCGTGCCGGTTGCGTGGGGTGAGTTCGTTCGAACGCCTCCTTCATGATGGCCGCACTTTCGCGTATCGCCGAATTCTCCTCGTCCGTGAGCCGCGTGCTGGTGACGGACGGCGCAAACCGGAGCGTGGTCTCGGATCCCCCGTAGGCCGGGTATCCTGCTCCGCCCGGCCTTGTTTCGGATACCACCGGGTACTTGTTCCAGACCGCGTTCAGCCGTACTACAAGCCCGGCTTTTCTCTCCTCTTTCTTCGGGTCCGTGGGATACAGGATATCAATGTCGGCGGATAAATCAGTGAGGTAATTCTTTTTTCCCTCTGCATCTAGGACCAGGAAGTCAAACTGGGGCGATGATGCCTTTATCCCCGGGTCGATGACGATGATGTCGACCGGCACATACCCCGCTGTATCGTTTTCGGGATACGCCCGTTCCATCGCACCATCTCCTGCGCCCGCTGCCGGTATTATCAGCATAACAACCAGTAACAGAAGTCCCAAAAGCATGGCTTTTATCATTTACTCACGCCTCATTCTCGTAATCCAAAAAATGAATAATGACGCACTTTCACCAGCAAACAATTCATGGTCTGATTCTTCTGCGTGAACATCAATCCCTT
>CAZCZK010000127.1:0-5778 GCA_964503195.1 uncultured Methanoregula sp. | reverse complement strand
ATCTCAATGCGTTCCCCCGTCTCCAGGTAATGTACATTCTCCGCGATCTTGCACGCGTGGTCCGCGCAGCGTTCGAGATACCGGGCTACCATGATGTAGTGGGTGGAGAGGGTGATGGTCTTGGGGTCTTCCATCATATGGGATATCCCTTCGCGGAAGATCGAGTGGCGGAGGGCGTCTATAGTATCGTCGCGGGCCGAGAATTCCCTAACGGGGACGGGGGACTCGGTCTCGTAGAGCCGGATAGCGTCGTCAATCACGGTCATGACCAGCTCCGCCATATGCGGAATGCTCATCATGTGAGCGATGTGCGGCTTGTCAGCTGTCTCCATGACGATCCTGGCGATCACCTTGCCGTACCGCCCGATGCGCATTGCTGCCGTGATAACCTTGAGGGTGCAGGCAATGACCCGCATGTCCCGTGCCATTGGCTGGTAAAGGGCGATCAGCTGGTAGCACTGCTCCTCGAGGTTCACTTCCATGGTATGGATCTCCCCCTTGCGGGCAACTACTGATGCCGCCAGTTCCCGGTCCTGGTGTATGAGAGCGTCGATCGCATCCTTCAGCATCGACTTCCCGAACAGGGCCATTGCGACGGTATCGTTCTTTAAGTTCCTGAGTTCTGTGTGAAATTTTTCTGACATATCCCACCTACCCGAACCGGCCGGTGATGTAGTTCTCGGTCAGGTCCTCTGCCGGGTGCTCGAAGATCTGGACGGTCTTATTGTACTCGACCAGTTTCCCCAGGTACATGAACCCCGTGTAGTCACTCACCCGCGCCGCCTGCTGCATGTTGTGGGTGACGATGATTACCGTGTACTGCTCCTTGAGCAGGTTGATCAGGTTCTCAATTTTTGCCGTTGCGATCGGGTCGAGCGCTGAGCAGGGCTCATCCATCAGGATCACCTCCGGCTCCACCGCGAGCGTCCGGGCAATGCAAAGCCGCTGCTGCTGGCCGCCGGAGAGGCCGAGGGCGGAATCGTTCAACCGGTCCTTCACCTCGTCCCAGAGGGCCGCGTGCCGCAGGCTCTCTTCCACGATCCGGTCCAGCTCGCGCCGTTTGTTCACCCCGTGCACCTGTGGGCCGTACGCAACGTTCTCCCAGACGGACTTCGGGAACGGATTGGGCTTCTGGAAGACCATCCCGATCTTCTTTCGCAGCGAGACGATATCGGTCCCCGGCTCATGGATATCGCGCCCGTCCAGCGTGATCGTCCCGGTGATCTTCACGTGGTCGATAAGATCGTTGAGGCGGTTGAAGCAGCGCAGCAGGGTCGATTTGCCGCAACCCGAGGGGCCGATCAGGGCGGTGACCTTGTTCCTCGGAATGCGTATCGATACGGACTGGAGCGCATGCTTCTCCTGGTACCAGAGGTTGAGATCGGTCGTGGAAATGATACAGGTATCGGGCATATTATCCCCTTATCTTATTTTTGAAATGGGTCCGTGCAGCAATCGCGACCGCGTAGAACCCGACCACGAGCATCAGCAGCACGAGCGCGGTGCCATACTGGTTTGTCGATGCGCCCGGCACGTTCGTTGCCAGGATGAACAGGTGGTAGGGCAGGGCCATAACTGGATCGAACAGGGAATCCGGCAGGAAGCGGGACGAGAAGACCACCGCGGTGAACATGATCGGCGCGGTCTCTCCCGCTGCCCGGCCTATGGCGAGGATCGCCCCGGTCAGTATGCCCGGCACGGCCGGCGGGAGCACGACCCGGCTGATGGTCTGCCACCGGGTTGCCCCGAGCGCCAGGCTCCCCTCGCGGAGCGAATCCGGTATGCTTTTTAATGCCTCCTCCGTAGTCCGGATCACGGTCGGCAGCACCATCAGGAAGAGCGTCACCTGTCCCGCGAGCATTGAGACTCCCGCGTTCAGGTACAGTACGATGAAGGCAAACCCGAAGAGGCCAAAGACAATGGACGGCGTCCCGTTCAGGAGGTCGATCCCCGTCCGGATCAGCTGGGTAACGCGGCCTTCCCTTGTATATTCGACCAGATAGATCGCGGCCCCGACACCTGCCGGGAGGGCAAGGGCGATCGCACCACAGACAAGGTACAGGGTGCCAATGATGGCCGGGAAGATCCCGCCGGCCCTCCCGGAGTCCAGCGGGGGGCTGGTCAGGAACTCCCACGAGATGGCTGGCAGACCGTTGATAACAATGTCCTGGAGAATGATGACCAGGATCGCAATTACGGCCAGCGTTGCAAGGGCGATGAATGAAAATGCGATCTGCTGGACCCGGTTCTCCGATAAAAAAGGCCGTATGCTGAACCACAGGATTCCCGTCAGCAGGATGAAGGGGCCGATCCATGAGGACAGGGATGAGAGGAGCACCAGCACGAGTGCAAAGATAAGCATCTCCGTGACGGCTATCATCTTTTCCCGGGTAACTGAAGAGAGGAAGGGTTTTCCGGTATGGCCCGCTTTCCGGTCTTTTCGGAGATGGCGCAGGATGGCGACTGCGGAGAGGTTGATGATGAGCGTTATGACGAGCAGGACAACCGCAACGCCGAACAGGGCACTGTAGTGCCCGCTCCCGACCGGGACCTCCCCCATCTCGATACCGAGCGTCCCGGTCAGGGTCCGCAGCGGTGAGAGGATGTTCCAGACCGGGGCCGGGATGATTGCCGCGTTCCCGGCCACCATCATCACCGCCATGGTCTCGCCGACCGCACGCCCGATCCCGAGGATGATGGCGGCTGCAATCCCGGAGAGGGCCGCGGGCACGAGCACCCTGCTGATGGTCTGCCAGCGGGTTGCTCCGATGGCGAGCGATCCCTCCTTATACTCGCGGGGGACCGAGGAGATGGCATCCTCAGATACGGACACGATCGTGGGGAGTGCCATAATGCCGAGCAGCACCGAGGCAGCAAGCCAGGTCTCACCGGTCGGGAGGTCGAACGTGACCCGGATGAAGCTCGTGAGGATGATCAGGCCGAAGAACCCGTAGACTACCGAAGGGATCCCGGCCAGCAGCTCGATGGCCGGCTTGAGGATGTTTTTCATCCCCGGAGACGCGAGTTCTGCAATATAGATGGCGCAGCAGAGGGACAGAGGGACGGCAAAGACCATTGCACCAAGGGTGACGAGCAGGGTACCGGCAATGAGCGGGAAGATCCCGTACAGGGGCTCGGCCGCAGTCGGTGCCCAGACAGGGCCAAGGAGGAAGTCCGTGATCCCGGCCTGCGCAAAGACCGGAATCGCGTCCCGTACCAGGAAGAGCAGGATAAAGGTGACAACAATAACGGCAAATGCGGCGGTAAAAAAGAGGACGGTCCTGATCGATTTTTCCTTCCGGAGGGAAGACCGTGCTGCCCCGGGGGATCCGGTCGGGTCACCGCGTTGTGAGTCCAGGATATTCACGATCAATCCCTCCCTGCCTGTTGTCGGTCAGATCAGACGGGTACGTACCCTTCCTCTGCTACGATCTTCTGGCCTTCGGCACTGAGCATGAACCGGATGAAATCTGCGGTAAGCCCGGAGGGCTGGCCGTTCGTGATCACGTAGAGTTCACGGGAGATCGGGTAACTCCGGTCCTTGACGGTCCCGAGGCTCGGAGGAACCGTCTTTTCTGCACTGTACCGGATCGGGAGTGCCTTCACGTCACTGCTGACATAGCCGATGGAGATATACCCGATCGCGCCGGGGGTCTGGGCAATGGTCTGGAGCACAGCGCCGTTGGAATTCTTCTCGAGCATCTGTCTGGCAGGAGTCTTCTTTGCGAGGATAGCCTCATCAAAATACGAGCGGGTGCCGGAGGCGCTGTCGCGGCCGATGACCACGATCTGGTTGCTGGTCCCGGAACCAGCGGCACCGGTTATCTCGTTCCATGTCGTGACGTTCCCGAGATAAATGTCCCTCACCTGGTCAAGGGTTATGAACTGGATCCCGTTTGAGGGGTTGACGATGACCGCGATGCCGTCCTGCGCAACCGGGGTGACGACAAACGCCGGGTACTTTGCCATCTCGTCTGCCGTTATATCGCGGGAGGACATTCCGATGTCAACGGTCTTTGCACCGATCGCCTGGATGCCGGCACCGGAGCCGCCGCCGGATACCTGGATATCCGCACCGGCATGGGTGGCCATGTACTGGTCGGCTGCCTTCTGGACGATGGGCAGGACCGTTGTCGAGCCGCTGACCTTGATGGTCTGCTTCTCCTGCGATGAGGCCGGGGTATTCGATTCACTCGTTGTACAGCCGGCAGCCAGCGCAAGCATGAGGACTGCGACAAGACTCACGGCACCGGTCAGATATCTGGTGTGCTTTTGATTCATGGTGTTCTATTATCCATGCCACGGGAGGGTATATACTGATTTTCGCCATAAACTATATTCCTCTATATACACTATAGGTTCAAATAGAGTAAGAGAGATTAACCTGATAATTATCAACGGGTGTACGGTATGGAGATACGCAGGGTACAGGTAACCGGGGGGGCATCCTTTGTCGTGACCCTTCCCAAGAACTGGGCGGACGCCCAGAAGATAGCCAAGAATGATCCGGTCGGACTTATCGTCCAGCCGGACGGGACGCTGCTCATAACAAAAAAAATTACCGAAGATCCCGTTCAGCGCAAAAAGGAGATCGACAGCAGCACCATCACCGACCCGGCGTTCCTCTTCCGTATGCTGATCGGTGCCTACATCACCGGTTTTACCATTATCCGCATAACGACACCCCAGCGGTTCCCCCCGTTTGTCCGCACCGTTGTCAGAAACTTCACCCGGATGACGATCGGCCAGGAGGTGGTGGAAGAGACCGAAACGGCCATCACGATCAAGGACCTCCTCAATCCCTCGGAGATGCCCTTCGGGAACACCATCAAGCGGATGTTTGTCATCAGCAGGACCATGCACGAGGATGCGATTCTCGCGCTTGAGTCCCACAACCGGGATCTCGCAACGGACGTGATCAACCGGGATATGGACGTGGACCGGCTCAACTGGCTGATCGCCCGGCAGACCAATATGATCCTCCGGAACACCACCCTCTCCCGAAAGATGGGGATCTCATTCGGGATGGCCATGAACTACTCCTTGCTCAGC
Organism: uncultured Methanoregula sp.; assembly: GCA_964503195.1. Taxonomy (GTDB): domain Archaea; phylum Halobacteriota; class Methanomicrobia; order Methanomicrobiales; family Methanospirillaceae; genus Methanoregula. The sequence continues at coordinate 726 of CAZCZK010000127.1, read as the reverse complement.
CGGATTATCGAGCGGGTCGCGGATCATGCGGTACGGATCGCTGAGCACAGCCTCCCCATCCTTGACGTGGACTTTGACAAGAAGTTCATGAACGCGATCAGGAAGGCGAGCGCCCTCTCGCTTGAGATCTTCGACCGGAGTATCGTGTCGTTCTTCAATGCGGACATGAGAGAGGCCCACCGGAATATCGAATCCATCACCGCCCTTGAGACAATCTGCGGTGACATCAACAACATGGTACTGAAGCAGGACACCCTCATCGCGCTCAACATTGCGTACCTATCAGAAAGTATCCGCCGGGCGGGAGAATATGCCGGGGATATCTCTGAGACGGTGATTAACCTCCTCGTGGAAGACGAGATCGCACCTCACCACGCAAAGAACCGGAAGTAAGGGCTGGCACTAAAAAAAGGGAAGGTAACTGCGTTCGTAAATTTTTTTTTCACGTGAAGTCCCCCATACCCAGATCATGCACTATGCCGCCCTGTCAGGAGCGCCCGTGCGACGGATAGATAACGGATAGCGGAGTTGAAAGACCACATGAAAATACCTTGCTGCCCTGCCGTGCCTTTGAGTGGCCCTGATGCGGGAAGCCCTCACACCTGCGCTTTTCATTGACTGGGTGAACTCCAGTTCATGCCCGTTCGTCTGGTGCCGGGTTTTTTACACGCTCAAGGTATCCAGTTACCGACTTCCACGGTCATACCGGTCGGTGTATTATCGACA
>CAZCZK010000126.1:0-5804 GCA_964503195.1 uncultured Methanoregula sp. | reverse complement strand
TCGCGCTGCAGCCCCGGTTCACCGATGCCACCAGTGCTCCCTCAGTGGTAGCGAGGGGGAGCCAGTAACTCCCCTGTGCATGGCCGCCGTTGATCCGGATCGGTCCCGCAACACCGACGGGAACCTGCACGGTACCGATCATGTTCTCGCAGTTGCGTTTGACCACGCGCTCGATATCGATGGAGAATTTGCCGAGCGTATCCAGCGCAGCCCCGGTCTCCTGTTCGATGAACCCGCGCCGGACCCGCACCGCATCGACCGGGGAGAGTTCCTGCTCGAGCTCGTAGAGCCTGAGTGAACCATCCCGCAGTTTTGCGTGGATACGCGTATCCCCCCCGTTGTTGTTACCTGCATTCGCACCGTCGCCCGTTCCCCCGCGGTGCCCGCTCTCATCAGCCATGATTATTGGTTAGCACGCACAAGTATTATGATATACGTGGTCAGATGACGGTTGAACAGTGGGGCATCCGGGTGCCGGTACGACAGGGGGAGGAGACCCGGCAGGCGCTTCTGCGGGATGGTGCGCTTGATGCCTCGCTCCGGGTTCTGCACGACGGGGACATGCTCATCCTCCCACTCACCGGTCCGCGTGAGGGTGCCCGGCAGTTCCTGTTCGAAGAACACCCGGGACGCGACCCGCTCCCCCGCCATGAGCTGGTCGGGGGGATCGCGATCCTCCTGGAGGACGATCCCGCGGGTGCCGACAAGATCCTCCGGTCCCGCCCGTCGCTCCATACGGCCGTGTACGCGAAGGGAGAGGTGAGCGGGGAGTACCGCACGCGGGAGTTCGCGATCCTTGCCGGCCGGCCCACGACCCGGACGCAGGTGACCGAGCACGGCCACCGGTTCACGATCGACCTTGCCGGGGCCTATTTCTCGGCCCGGCTCTCCACGGAACGGCAGCGTATTCTCAGCCTGGTACAGGACCGGGAGGTTATCCTCGACATGTTCGCCGGCGTCGGGCCGTTTGCCATCACGCTCGCGGCGAAGGCTGCGTTCGTGGTTGCTGCCGATCTCAACCCTCAGGCAGTTCAACTGATGCTGGAGAACCTTGCCCGGAACCGGGCGGGGAACGTCCTGCCCGTGCTCGCGGATGCCCGCCGGCTTCCTGCGCTCCTGCCGTGGAGGTTCGACCGGATCGTGATGAACCTCCCCCTGGCCGGCCGGGAATTCCTGCCGTACGCGTTCCCCCTCTGTGAACATGGTGGCACGATCCATTTCTATGCGCTGGTCTCTGCCAGCGGCGAACATACTGCCCGGATACAGGAACTGGGCGGGACGGTCCTCGCCGAGCGGGAGGTCCGGTCGTACTCGCCGGCCCAGTGGCATGCGGTGTATGACGTGCGGGCCCCCTGATGACCGCAGGGCCCCGCCCGGTGGGGAAGAGGTACCCTGCACCGGTACTATGCCCCGGTCCGTGAGGGGAGGGCATACCCCCGGGCAGGCAGGTGGGAAGAACATACAAATGAGAGAGCGATCCCATGATCTTTTTGAGAAAGCCTCATGATTCCCAATACCGAGTGGAAAAAAGCAGCATACGGTTTCCTGGCTGCGCTTGTCTTTGCCGCCCTCTGTTTCGTATCCATTTTTTACCTGGATGGTATGAGTGGCGGGTATGCCCTTGCATTCGTCTCGTTCTTCCTTGCCGTCAGCGGGGTTGTCATATCCCTGCTCTTCTGCACCCGGGCGCGGACAATGGATACCATCCTTTCTGATCCGTCCCCGCTCGTGCACTGGATCTACCCTGCCGGGACAGCCATGGCGGATGTGGAACGGGAACACCGGGAGTACCAGGGACGGAACCGGGCCATGTTCATCGTGATCGGGGGAATGCTGGTTGTCGTTGCCCTGTTCTTCATAATCTTCGTTGGCGACGGCGGCCTTGAGACCGGATTGTTCCTGCTCGCCATAACGGCAGTCCTCTTTGCGGTCTCCCGGATAGCCCCGTGGCTTGAACGGCGGCGGGCGATGAGTGCGCCTCACGAGGCCGTCATCACCCGGAACGGGATCGTGTATGAAGGAGCAGTCTACCCGTTCCGCACGTTCCTCGTGTTCTGGCATGGCGTAACGCTCCAGGAACCCGGGAAAAAGAATCCCGCGGCACTCGTTTTCTCCTTCACCCAGTTTGCAGGCAGTTTCATCATCCAGCCGTTTGAGGTTGTGGTTCCGGTGCCAGCCGGCGAGGAAGAACGGGCCGGGCGGGTCGTGCAGCAGCTGGGCAGGGATGTGCCGGCAGAAAAGTAAAAAAGATTCACGCCACCGGCACGAACTTCGTGCCATAGTGGATGATGCCGCTCTCGCCATCGGTGGCGATCTTGCGGAAGACGCTTTTCACCCGCATGCCGATCTTCGCCTCTTTCGGGTCACAGATGATCTGGGTGGTCATCTGCGGGCCTTCATCGAGCCTGATGATGGCGAGCACGTACGGCCCGGGGGAGGCGAACTGATCCGGTTCCGTCTGGATGACGGTATACGTAACAACCGTTCCAAAACCTGCGAACCTGTGATCGCCGATCTTCCCGTTCCGGCGGCAGTCGGGGCAGAGGTTCCGCGGGGGAAAGAAATACCGGCCGCAGGTGGAGCACCGGGTGCCGATAAGGTTGTAGCGCTGGGGGATCTTTCTCCAGAATCGTGCAACGGTCATATTACAGCCTCCCGAGGATATGCACGGCTACCGTTGCACCGGTGCCGCCCACGTTGTGCGTCATACCAATGGTTGCACCATCGACCTGCCGTTTCCCGGCCTCGCCGCGGAGCTGCTGGACGATCTCGTACACCTGCTTGATGCCGGTCGCCCCGACCGGGTGACCGCAGGCCTTGAGGCCGCCGCTCGTGTTGACCGGGATCCTGCCGCCAAGGGCGGTCTCACCGTCAGCCGTGAATTTTCCGGCCGTCCCTTTCTTACAGAACCCGAGGTCCTCGACAGCACAGATCTCGGCGATTGAGAAGCAGTCGTGGACTTCCACCATGTCGATCTCCTTGTGCGACAGCTTTGCCATCCCAAACGCCCGCTGCCCCGCGGCAATGGAAGCGTCGAGCGTCGAGATGTCGCGGCGGTCGTGGAGCGCGATGGTGTCGCTCGCCTGCGCTGTAGCCAGCACTTTGATCGGCGTATCCGTGAACTCGCGCGCCCGGTCGAGCGGTGCAACGATCACGGCTGCAGCCCCGTCCGTGATGGGCGAGCAGTCGAAGAGCCGGAGGGGCTCGGCCACCATCGTGGATTTCAGCACGGTCTCGAGGGTTATCTCCTGCCGGTACTGGGCAATCGGGTTCCGTGCCCCGTTGTAGTGGTTTTTCACCGCAACCTGCGCCAGCTGCTCGCGGGTCATGTGGTACTTGTGCATGTAGTCGGTCGCGATCATCGCATACAGGCCGGGAAATGTAGCCCCGACAAAACCTTCCCACTCGCGGTCTGCAGCGCCGGTGAGGGCGTCCGTGCTCGCGCCGGGCTCGACATCGGTCATCTTCTCCACACCCGCTGCAACAACGATGTCCTCCATGCCGCTGGCGACCGCAATAACGGCCTGCCGGAAGGCAAGCCCACCGGAGGCGCAGGCGGCCTCGACCCGGGTTGAGGGAATATGCCGGGTCGCCATGCCCGCGTAGTCTGCAATCAGGGCGCCGATATGCTCCTGTTCGATGAACCGGCCGGCACTCATGTTCCCGACGTACATCGCATCGATCTTCTCGCCCGAGAGTTGTGCGTCTGCAAGGGCGAGTGTTCCTGCCTCGACAAAGAGGTCACGGAACGACCGGTCCCAGTGCTCGCCGAATCTGGTGCACCCGATACCAATAACTGCTACGTCTCTCATACCGGCATCACCAGTTTCCCCTTGTGTTTGGCATACCGTGCATAATCCAGATAGATGGGATTTTTCAGGAGTTTTTCCACGCCTGGTGCGGCATTGCGGTTTATCTCACCCTCGATTGCATCGGTCACCGTTATATCAAACGCGTCGCTGCCGGCACCGGAGCCGAACGAGCAGACAAAGATGGTGTCGCCGGGTTTTGCGACGTCAAGGGTTGCGGCAAGGCCGATGGGGGAAGCACCCGAGTAGGTATTGCCGAGGCGCGGGACAACAAGGCCCGGCCGGATCTGTTCTGTGGTGAACCCGAGATCCTTTGCCACCTTCTGCGGAAATTTCGCGTTCGGCTGGTGGAAGACCGCGTACGTGTAGTCCTCCGGGCTCTTTTTTGTCTGCTTCAGGAGCAGGTTGCTTGCACCCTTCACGTGCTTGAAGTACCCGGGGTCACCCGTGAAGCGCCCGCCATGGCGGGGGTAGGTCTGCCCCTCGCGGCGCCAGAAATCCGGGGTATCCGTCGTGAAAGAGCAGGTGTGGTTGATGGTCGCTATCGGGTCGTCGTTCCCGATCACGTACGCCGCCCCGCCCGCTGCTGCCGTGTACTCGAGCGCATCGCCCGGCGCACCCTGCGAGACATCGGACCCGATGGCAAGCCCGTACCGGATCATCCTGCTCTTCACGAGGCCCATGCAGGTCTGGATCGCCGCGGTTCCTGCCTTGCAGGCGAACTCATAGTCCGCGGCGGTCATATTCGGCGTGGCACCGATTGCCTCACCCACGGTACATGCCGTCGGTTTTACCGCGTACGGGTGCGACTCGCTGCCCACGTACACGGCCCCAATCTCTTCGGGGTCGATCCTCCTGCGCAGCAGGGCATTCCGGGCCGCCTCGACCGCAATGGTCGCAGCGTCCTCGTCCATGTCCGGGACTGACTTCTCAAAAACGCCCAGCCCGCCGGAAATTTCAGCGGCATTGGCGCCCCAGACCCGGGCGATCTCTTCTACCTTGATGCGGTATCTCGGTATGTATACACCGTAGGTAATGATGCCTACCATTCTTGTTCCCTCAGGGTACTGACAATCTTTTCAACTTCCATGCCCGTGCAGAGCACGGTGATGCGGTCCTTGTCTGCCATCTTCCCGACAAACGGGTGGACATCCGCGGCATCGATACCCTGCAGCACCACGCAGCGTGGCTTGAAGGGCGTGACGCGGATGGCGACCATCGGCGACTTGCCGGTAGAGACGTTCGTGAAAACAACCGCCCGTTCCGTGCTCCAGCCGTAGATCCGGTTGAACTCATCGGAAGAGAGCTGCATGATGGCATTCAGGCTGTTCACCACCGTATAACCGAAGATGAGCTGCTCCATCGACCCGCAGAGCAGGGTACAGCCGATCGCGTCGGAAAACTTCTGGAGCGGGATGGCCGTATCGTACTCGTGGAGGTCGTAGATCACATCATCTTCGATGTTGGCAAAGAGCATGGTTGAAAATTTCTGGATGTGCTTTCCGCCGTTCTCCTCGTCAATGGCAAGGAGCGTGTCGACAATCTTGCCGACAACAGCAGTTCCGGGACTCTTCCTCCTGCCGCTCTCGTAATCGCTGATCACAGAAGGTGAGACATCGAGGCGCTCGGCAAGGACGCCGGGGGCAATCTCGAAGTTCATCCGCCACTTCCTGAGGGCGTGTCCCGGTGAGTCCGACAGCGTAATCTCACCCGCCATCTTCTCGGCGAGCTGGTTCCGCAACCCGGATTTCATGCTCATGATCAATGATCCGGGCTGATATATACCTAACGAACATGTATTCGACAAAAAACGAACTCCGGTATGGCTATCGCCACAAGGCAACTCATAAATAATAAGCAACTCAATTTTGATAAGCATGATTCCCGCAGAAGATCTCCAGTGCTTAAAGGCCATTGCACTCCGGGGAGGGTGCAAGGGCCCGGTCTTTGTCTCGACCCAGAGTATCGGAACAATGCTTGCCATCAGCCAGCAGA
>CAZCZK010000125.1:0-5851 GCA_964503195.1 uncultured Methanoregula sp. | reverse complement strand
GGCGAGGCGTTCTTCTCTCTGGCAGTACCGGGATTCGTGTGGCGTTCAACTATCACCTGGTTTCCCGGCGTATGGCTTGATGCATTCGATTACTATGTCGATCGCGATGCGGGGATGATCCTGAACCTTTTCTCATTCTTTCCGCTCGAAAACAATGCGCATAAGGACGAGTTGAAGGACGGGTCACTCTTCCGGTACCTCGCCTCCACGTGCCTGTTTCCTATGGTCCACGGTTCTTCTGATTTCATCAGCTGGGAACATGTCGATGATACAACGGCTAAAGCAACCATCCGGGACAAGGATCATTCCGTCGAAGCCCTCGTCCGTTTCAACGGGCGCGGCGGGATAGAAAGTATCGAGTCATGCCAGAAGACACATCCGGAGACCGGCCGCCCGGTACCCGGCCATTTTGCCAGCAGGTTCCCGGGATATTCCGACGAGGATGGTTACCAGATCCCGATACGGGTCATCTCCGACATTATCCTTCCCGAGGGTGAAGAAGTCCATGCAGAATATGTTATCACCGGTATTGAATTCGATGGATCGGAAGTCCTGCACCGGAGGAATCCCTGATGGAGCCGTCTTTGGATGTGCCGCTCCCCTATCGCATCGTTGCACTGATGCAGGAACGGAACCGTCTCTTTGCCTATCCCCTTGAGCAGATGGCTGGTGATATCTGGTCAGCCAGGTTCCGATGCACTTCCTGCGGGGCGTGCTGCACCCGGGCGGTCAACAACCACATCTTCCTTCTTGATCATGATGTTACAGCGGTGAGAACTATCGATCCCGCTGCCTATGAACCGGCACCGGACCCGGAATTCTGCGACCAGAACGGGATGCTTTATGTTTCCGGGTATGCACTCCGGATGAAAGATGACCCCCTCCGATCCTGCTGGTTCCTGAAGGACGGGAGATGCCGTATTTACGAACAGCGGCCCTCCGGCTGTCGCATCTATCCCCACATGCTCCGCCGCAGTGCGGGTGCACCGGGCAACGTTAGCTGGCGGCAGTTCGCCCGAAAAGATAGTCACGGGCAGTTTGATCCCTTGCTGACCTTTGAGGAGTGTTTCATGATCGCCCGGGAGGTCAAGGAATACGAGAATGCATACCTCACCCAGCAGATTGCGTTCCTCGAGACAATTCACGAATATTTTTCCGTGCACGGCCTGCGGCATGATCCGAGGATGCATAAACAACGTCTCCGGCAGATCCGGAAAGGCCTTCCTGGTACTATCGGGGTATTCCATGCCGGGGTACTGGAAGAACAACGGATTCCAGAACCCGGGATTTAAAAAAACTCACGGGCTTTGTCATACAAGGAATGAGACAATGACAAGGAAAACGATGAGGACCGCAAGGAACCAGAGAATGCGGGTGATAAACTGCCGGGACTGGCCCTGCGCAAATATATCGCGGGGACCAATATGGAAGAACATGGTTCCGATGATACTGCCGGCGATAAGACCAACGATGTTCTGGAGCGTGAGGATGGCTGCCCGGAGAGCTCCCTCCGGAAACAGGACAAGAGACAGCCCGGTCACCACGGCCGGTGGGAGGAGCGCGGCAGCAATAGCCACTCCTGCAATCCCTTCCGGTATACCCTCTGACAGGGCGGTCATGGTGGCAAACCCGAGAAGAAGTGCCATCAGGATATATACCGCATTCGGATCCTGCCGTGCAACGATCTCCGGTGTAAGTGACAACGGGATAACCAGTGAGAGGGCCAGGGTAGCCAGGGCAGCGATGCCGATAAGCATGAAAACCATCAGTCCCAGTATCTCGATACAGCGTGCCGTTGTCCTGATATCCCCGATCGCAATATAGACCGCCAGCGCATAAATCGGGCCAAGCAGGGGAGATATGAGCATTGCGCCGATAATGACCCCGACATTATTCATAAATAACCCGATCAGGGCCACCAGGCCGGCTAAGGCAGCAAGGATGATTTTGTTCTTATCGAATTCCGCAGAGGATTCCGTTGCGGCGATGATCTTCTCGATGGGGGCGATCGCTTCCTTCCTGGTGGAGTTGAACTGCTGTTTTATTTTTTCTACAAACGGGGATATCACAAAATCCGGCGTGGAGACTTCAATGAGGGTGATCCGGTCATCCTCTTTGGTCTCATAGTCAGGAATGAGTCCCGTCCAGACGGGCCGGGACGGTTTCTGGACGGATCCGTTGGTCTGGTGGATGAGTTCATCCAGCATGTCATCCGGGACATACAGGGTGAACCGGGCAGATTGTTCTCCCTCACTGACCGAATAAAGAACGTCCCGGAATTTTGCATGAATTTTTTCCGATTTGTCTTTTGGAACTTCGATAACCACTTTTTTCATCGAACAGATCCATCCCGGTGGAATCTTCGAGGCAGAGTGCGATAAAACTATTGACAGATCCTGCCGAAAAGACAGGGAGATCCTTCGCACTTCCGACCAGGCGGGTAACCTATGGAGATATTAAAAAAAATTCCCCAGACTACTGCAAAACGGAATTTTCAAAGATGGCGGATTCTAGTGAGAGGGGACCCGGTCGGTCTCCTGCCCGGATTACATCATTACCCTTGTAACAACCCCGTGGATCTTTTCGGGAGGCAGGGTATAGAACTGGACGAACGGCGGCGATACTTTCTTGATAATCCCGTACAGTATCCAGAGCGGATCATCGCTCACGATATTTTCAATGCCATAGAAGATGGTCTTCTCATCGATTGACCGCTCCTTTAGGAGGCCCACCACATTAAAGACTTCCATATACCCGGCAGTGACCGTGAAGATATGGAGGCCGGGAGCAATAGAGGAATCGAACGCGGTAATAATGCCAAACGGCTTGTCCGTAATATCGATCGATACGAGGATATTGTTCTCGTACAGGATCTCGTTTTTAAAAATCACCTGGGAGATATACGGAGAAAGCGTCTTTACATCCTCCATAAAGAACAGGGCGGTCCCCCGGATTTTCGGGAGGTTTTCGTAACTCTCCCGGTACCGGGGAAGGAATTCCTCTATCAGAACCGGCCTGAGCATGGCATGAAGTTTCTCCTGCCCCAGGATGTACGTGACAATGATGATGAGAGGGATGGCGGCGATAATGAACGACCAGAACGCCCCGTGCGGGATCTTGAACAGCGTTGATATGAAGAACAATCCGTCGATGATGATGAGTAATGCGGACAGGATCATCTGGACCGGTTTGTGCTGGTACAGGAATATTATCGTCATCATGATGGCGGAGATCATCATGGAGCCCGAAACGGCGAGACCATAGGCTGATGCGAGGTTCTCCGATGAGCGGAACTCGAACATGACAACGAGCACTGCCGCGAGCAGCATCCAGTTGACAGCCCTGATGTAGATCTGGGACTGGAGTTCAGGCGAGGTATATTCAACCTTCATCTTCGGGAGGATACGGGTGGTCATTCCCTGATACATGATAGAGAACATGCCGGAGATCATTGCCTGCGATGCGATGACGGTCGCGCAGAGACTCAGGAGGAGGAAGGGGACATAGATGATCGGGCTGATGTGATGGATCATCGAAAAGAGGACATTGTGGGTGTTCTGGGTCATTATCACGTACGCTCCCTGCCCGAGATAGCTGAGCACGAGCGCCGGGAAGACCACGACCCAGCCCCGGACAATCGGTTCCCTGCCAAGGTGGCCCATGTCCGCATAGAGCGCCTCTCCCCCGGTAACGCAGAGGATGATGGCAGACATGACCAGGAGCGAGGCCCAGCCATTCTCAAGGATGAAACCGAGGGCATAGGCCGGGCTTAATGCAAAGAGTACCTGCGGGGCACCGAGGATCATGATGGCGCCGGATACCGCAAGGGCAGCAAACCAGATCGCCATCACCGGCCCGAATACCCACGCCACGCGGTCGGTCCCCTGCCGCTGGAAGAGGAACAGGCTGATGGCAATGACAGCCGCGATGAGTAAAAGGACCAGTGGGCTGGTCTCTTCAAGTCCGGGGACCAGCAGGATTCCTTCAACTGCCGAGAGGATACTGATGGCCGGGGTGATAACCCCGTCACCGATAAAGAGGGCGATGCCGATGATCGTGAGGACAGAGACCGTGAATGCAGTGACACCGGGCTTCAGCAGGGAATCCAGGATTCTCTTGAGCACGATCGTCCCGCCTTCGCCCTTGTCAGAGAGCGACATGGCAAGCCAGATATACTGGACGGTGATGATGGTGAACAGTGTCCATGTGATCAGGGAGAGGAGCCCGAACATGTTGAGCGTAGTCGGCAGGATGAAAAGCAGGATTGCACCGACCGTATAGATCGGGCTTGTTCCGATATCCCCGAATACCAAACCGAGGGACTTGACAATTTTTGAGATGGGGGTTTGGTTCTCGGCCATTTTATTCACTTATCCGGTTACGGGTAAACATGCTGGATTTTTTTATCGATTATTTTTTCAGGAATCTTGTCTCGTCAAAAACAACAGGAAGCGATTACGTCAGATTATATGCAGGATATTGTGGAGAACCAGCCAGATGAGAAGCACTGCTGCAATCCCCCCGGCGATCATCTGGAGTGCCCGTATGCCATCGATGCCGTTTGGATTACCCCCGATCATTTCGCTGGTCACTTTAACGGTACCGGAATCGTCACTCCCCGCTTTTTTGCTGACGGGTTCTGTCGGTTCCGGTCTCCTGCTGCCGGCTTCATCCCTATCAGTTTTTTTCCTGCCCTGTTTCATGGGATAAGGTGGGAATGAACCATTTATCTCTCTTTTGTCTGGAGATGCTTTTGTAGTTGAGGCTTCGGACGCGTACGGGATAATGCTGTTATCCCGGCTCGTGCCATGGAATACAGGAAAGGATTATCTATGAAAACCTTTGATTTCCCGGTGGGCTATCATGCCCTCCACCCGGTGAAGATCATCAACTTCCAGCTTAACCGGTGGTATTCCCTCGGGTATGCACGGCTCGAAGATGTGAAATGGGCAGGCGTTCAGATCCGGACATTCGATGACTGGAAAGGAGTCATGACCGGCCTTGCGGAAAAGGCGGTATCTGATGAGCGGTGGATCAATGCCGCGTTTTACTACCGGGCTGCGGAGTTCTTTGTGTTCCCGTCCGACCCGGACAAGGAGAGACTCTATGACCGGTTTTCCTCTCTCGTGTACGAGAAGGCGTTTGCCGGTGAACCAATCGAACGCAGCCTTGTCCCGTATGGTGGATCTTACCTTCCCGCCCTCCGTATCCCGTCAGCACAGACAACGGCCCGGGGGACAATCGTCATCCACGGGGGGTTTGACTCGTTCATCGAGGAGTGGTATTCCTGTGCCACGTTCTTTGCCGCAAAGGGTTTTGACGTTATCATGTTCGAGGGGCCGGGGCAGGGTGCGGCGCTGAAAAAAGCCGGCCTGCCTCTGACGCATGAATGGGAAAAGCCGGTGGGAGCCATCCTTGACTATTTCAGGCTTACGGATGTGACCCTGCTCGGGATCTCGATGGGCGGGTGGATGTGCCTTCGTGCCGCTGCCTTCGAGCCCCGGATCAAGCGCGTGATCGCATCCAGCATTGCATTCGACTATATGCAGTTCCTGCCCGGTCCGGCCCGGGTCCTGTTCCGATACCTGTTCCGGTTCCGGGGCCTGATGGACTGGCTGGGTGAGCTGAAAATGAGAGCCAGTTTCCAGGAGCGGTGGGGGATCAACAACCTGATGTACATAACAAAGACCGCAACTCCGATGGATGGCACGGATGTCCTGCTCCGGTTCAATGAGGAGAACCAGCACCCGGACCTCGTGAAACAGGACGTCCTGATCCTGACCGGTGCCGAGGACCATTTCATCCCGCTCAAGATGCACTACAAGCAGGTGAATGCCCTGAAGAACGCCCG
>CAZCZK010000124.1:0-5963 GCA_964503195.1 uncultured Methanoregula sp. | reverse complement strand
TATGTCCGGGGAACCACGAGACCTCATGGGCTGCCCTCAGGATCTCGTCCGGCTTGATCTTCACAAACCACTGCCGCTCGGAGAGGATCTCGATGGGGGTCTTACAGCGCCAGCAGGTGCCCACGTGCTGGGGGAGTTTCTCCTGCCGGTGGAGGATCTGCTTTTCCTTCATGTCAGCAAGAATTGCTTTCCGGCATTCGCTCGCAGTCATGCCTTGGTATCGGCCGGCAATATCCGTCATCCTGCCCTGGCGGTCAATGGCTTTCCGGAGCGCAAGGTTGTGCTGCTTCCACCAGTGGACGTCCTGCTTGTCGCCAAAGGTACAGATCATCACGGCGCCCGAACCGAATGCAGGGTCAACGGCTTCGTCCTGCACAACCGGAACATCCTGGCCGAAGAGCGGCACCTTCATGGTTGTACTTTTCAGCGTTTTGTAGCGTTCGTCATCAGGGTGCACGGCGACTGCAACGCAGGCTGCGAGGAGCTCAGGCCGGGTGGTCGCAATCTCCACACCATTAAAATCAAAGTAATTGAGGGTTGTCTCGCGGTCCTCATACGCTACTTCTGCAAATGCAATTGCCGTCTCGCAGCGGGTGCAGTAGTTGACCGGGTGCTCGCTCTGGTAGATGTAGCCGGACGCGAGCATGCGCAGGAACGAGAGCTGCGTCTTGCTGTAGTACTTCGGCATCATCGTGATATACTCGTTGGACCAGTCCGTTGAGAAGGCCATCTTCCGCAGGGTACGGCGCATTGCCTCAATATTTTTTACGGTTAAGTCCCGGCACAGCTTCCGGAACTCCTCCCGGGAGACATCGTTCTTGGTGATATGGTTGAGTTCCTCGACTTTCACCTCTGTCGGCAGTCCGTGGCAGTCCCACCCCTGGGGGAACATCACGTTGAAACCCTTCATCCGCTTGTAGCGGGCAAAGAAATCGATGTAGCACCAGTTCAGTGCATTCCCGATATGGAAATTGCCCGTCGGGTACGGCGGGGGGGTATCGATAACGAACCGGGGCTTTTTGGAGTTTTTGTCAAAATAATTATCCTCGTCGCGCCAGGTCTTCTGCCAGCGCTCCTCAACTTCGGCAAAATCATAGTTCTTCGGCATCTGGTCTGATTGCGCCATCTGCGACAAGGTTGGTTGCGAAATAAAATATAGTGATCGTATGGGTTCGCGTGACGCAGGATTGCACGGGGTCCAAATCTTCACGCGTATTTTGTCACGATAAAACTCTTTTTACTCCAAAAAGAAAGTACTGACCAATGCAGCGACAGGAGGGCCTGGGATTTGCGGCAGTACTTGTCGGGGGGGTCACCCTTCTTGGGCCCTCGGTCAGCTCTCCATGGCTGTTGAGTCTTTTCGTTACGCTCTCTGCCCTGATCCTCTGGCGTTTTTTCAATACCACCTACCTGACCTACACCTTCTGTGCCCTTGCGGCCCTCTATGGTACCGGCCTGCTCCCGTTCTTTGTTTTTGCTACAACCCTCGCGATGCTGGTCCTCGGGGAGCTCGTCTTCCAGACCGGGACAGATGACCTGAATACATATCTCTATTACATCATCTCGACCGCGTGGGCGGGTGTCCTTGTCATGGCGTACCTGAACGAACGGGCAATCCTCACCGTGATCTTTGGTATCATTGCCGCCGTGCTCTTCAAAGTCATCCTGCTCAACTACGAGGACTCGCTCGTGATTGAGGGGATCGGCATCGCCATGACTATGTGGCTGATCCAGGACCTCAATTACCAGGCCGATCTCCAGATGGTCGTCGCGGCAGTTATTGTCGGGTTCACGTTCGGGTATTTCGCATTCCGGGCAAGAACGGCCGACCTTTCCGGCCTGTTCTCCGCAGCCCTTGTCGGCATCATCCTGCTGGTCTTTGCAGCACCGCAGGGCCCGCAGTGGTTCCTGATCATGCTCGCTTTTTTTATCCTCGGTTCGGCTGCAACGAAATACAAATACGAGTACAAGAAGCGGATCGGTGTACAGCAGGGCCAGAGCGGTGCACGGGGATACCGGAATGTCTTTGCCAATGGTATCATTGCTGCTGCCGCTGCCGTGCTGTTCGGCGTCTTCCAGCAACCGGTTTTCGTGGTTTTGTACGTGGGCTGCGTTGCTTCAGCGACCGCGGACACCCTGGCAAGTGAGATCGGCGTTACGGGAGGGATTCCCCGCCTGATCACGACCCTGAAGAAGGTCCCGATCGGGACCAATGGCGGAATAACCGTGACCGGTGAAACGGTTGCGTTGCTTGGCGGTTTTGTGGTATCGGTTATCGCAATGCTCCTCCAGGTCATCACCCCGCAGATGATGCTGATCTGTACCCTTGCAGGGTTCGTTGGTACGAATATTGACAGTGTTATTGGCGCTACGCTCGAGAACAAGGGATTTCTGGGAAATGCCGGGACCAACCTGCTTGCAACGCTGGGCGGGGGTATTTTTGCTGTTGTCCTTTACCTGATCATGGCTGGTCCCGGGCCGGTCTGAAGGCGCCAGGCACATGGCATCCTGGTTGTCCTGCACGTATCTGTGAAGGAATTTTATTTTTTTTTACCCGGGAGAAACGCAGATGAACTGGTCTGGTTCAACAGGGAACGATAAAAAGCATCTGAGTTTCGCGAGGTTTCTTCTGGAGAATAGTCCCCTCTGAACTACCAGAATTATTCTGGAATTACAAGAGAATAAATGGTGAAAAAAAGTTCCCGGAACGGACTTAAAAAAGGTCAGATGTTCCCTTGCAGAACCTCCACTAACCCGGTTAACATTCTCCGGTACCCGTGACTCTACCCTTCTTTTCCATCCGAACTCCTTTTGGGGATATGACGGGGCAGGAAATTTGTCTGGATTGTTCAGGCGTATGAAGTATTGATCCGATGGAAGAGCGTCCCTTTTTGGGGTAGCAGGGGTCATCGCAGGTAATCGAAAGGGCAGGAACCACGAAATAATCACATCCGTTTCATTTCCTCATGCGATATGCAGGAATACCGGTGGAACCTGGTTTAAAAAAAGGAAAAAGGAAAAATTTACAGGCTGTCCATACTGATGCCGGTGAACTCCTGCGCAACGGACCTGATATCCTTCACGCCAAAGGCCGTCTGCACCTGCTCGAGTTCGAGCTGGGTAGCCGCATCGCACATATAGTCCAGGATGTCTACGGACAGTTCCTTTTTGATCTTGCTCTTCCGCAACTGGTCGACCAGTGCTGCCATCTTTTCCGGTTGCTCCATGCGGAGCTTTGCCAGACTCATCACGCACATATAGATGCGGGTTAAGTTCCTGTCCGTGCCGGTAATACAGTCAAAGAAATTACGTATCACCTGTGCCTGGTATATTTCTCCACCCATGACATCCCCCCCTGCCGTTTATGCTCTCCTTTATGGTAAATCCAGTGTTCACAATGTCTGGTTATAAACTTTCCGGATAAAATGGATTTTTTCCGGGAAAACCTGGTCAAATCACGGGGTTTTTTTAAAAGTGCGGCGATTTTGTCTGACAATCGTAAGACAATCGTCATACTTTCCTGCAAACCTGCCGCAGCCTCGGAACAGGGTGCAGGAAAACGGGGGGATGCCCGTTCCCCCACCGGAGTCAGCCTTACCTTCCGGCCGGATCAGGTTCCGCCGCATCCCCCGGAAGAAGAGGCACGATAGGAAAAGCCGGCGAAGGTCACGGTCGTCATACTATCCGGTTCAATGGTAAATGACTGCTTCTCCGGCGGCTGATAACCATTCTTGTCCGGCAGGTATGCGGTATATCTGCCGGGTATGAGGCTTATACAGTCTGAGTTTCCATCGGGGAGGATGGTGATGGCGATGTACCCGAGGGCCTGGTCCTGAAGAATATTCCTGTACGGATCATAGATACTCTCAATCGGTGCAACACTCGACCCGTCACGGGCGATATAGATCGTGGGGCTGCCTCCCAGACCCCCGGTCCGGATGATGAGCGAACCGGGATTCTGGTCACTCAAGGTCAGGCCAGGGGTTGTATCCGCTGATTCGTTCAGCCCACTCTTTTTTTGCGTGGGAACAGCAGTGGGAGGTATGGTCACTATCCTGAGTGATTTCTGGATCTCAATAATCCCTCTCGGGGATGTTGTTGCGTCATGTTTCCAGAGGGTTCCATCCTTATACACATCAACCGCAAGCTCGGCAGATGTCCCGTCCGATTTCTGTATGGTCACCACAACCGGCCCGTCGGATGTGGATATCTGGTAGAGATGATCCCCGCGGTCTTCCACAACCTTCAACACTCCCGGTGTGCCAACGGATCCGGAAAAATTACCGGCATAGGTGATCTTCACCCAGACACCGGTCGGGGGAACACCCGGTGCAGGTTGCTGCGGGGTTGCTGTCGTTGTCACGGTTAGTGCCACTGAGGTAACCGTTGTCTCCGGAACAGTTGGTGCAGGAACCGTAATTTCGGGTGCCGGAGTCTGGGTTACGAGCCCGGACTCATTCACAACCTGTGGTAGTGTTGGGGCCGCCGTTACCGTTGTCGTGGAACCCGAACTTATGCATCCGCTCATTAAAACCATGCCGGAAACCAGGATGGTTAAAATACCGATTGCATTCCATTTTTTCATTACCCGTGCCTCATCATATATATAGTCTTTACTGGATGAAATACATATCTGCCGCGAGATCCCCGGAAATGCAGGTTTTTGCTGTCAGCGAGCGGGCTGAAAGAGGGGAAATCCCGGTCCTCCTGGAGCCCGTGCGAAGACAGTTCACCACGTGCTGCCGGATCCAATCTGCGCTGCACAATGAAGGGACTCCCTCTCCCCCGATGGAGAGTGATCGGGAGTTCTTACTTTGCGGTAGAGACGATCTTGATGATATCGCCATCTTTGAGTTCGTGGGTTTCCTTGATCCGCATCCTGGTACGGGCATCGATAGCATACAGGAATCCCTTGCCGATATCCGTGTGGACCTGGAATGCCAGGTCCCGGGGCGTAGAACTTCTCCGCATCAGGAATGCGTCCGGCAGAACATCCCCCTGCTTGTTGCATAAATGGGTCTCGTCTTCCACCGGGTACACAACAATCATGTCAAGGAGTTCGAAGACCGCGCGGTTGATTGCCTGCTGGACACCCGTGCCTTTGCACTGCTTCATGACTTCTGCGATCCTGGCAAGGCCGGCTTTCTGGGCAGGTGAAAGGGCTGCTTCATCGGCAATCTTAAACTGCTCATCGCCCGGCAGGTACTGGATCACGTGGGCAGCTGCAGCATTGCGCAGGGCGAGCTCTGATGCCGCACTGGCAAACGCAACATTCTGCGCCGCAAGTTTTGTGCGCAGCACTTCGGGGGCCTCATCGAACTTATTGCCGACCACCAGCATGGGTTTTGAGATCTTCACGATCTCCGCGCAGAGCGGGACGAGGTCTTCGATGGATGCATGGACGAAATCCAGCTTCAGCTTCAGTTCCAGATCGCGCACATCATCGACCGTAATACCAAGACCGACGAACGTTTCGGCAATCCCCTGCTGGATCGCAGCACCCCTCCCCTGCGACTGACGGCTGATCCGGGACCAGTGCTTATCGAGGATCCCATGGACCCACATCGTCATCTCGAACAGGAGGAAGGAAACGTCAACATCCGGATCATGGTTTCCGGCTCCAACTGGGTTCCCCTCACTGTCCGTCCCGCCGCTGGCGTCGATAATATGCAGGATTGCATCTGCCTGCCGGAGGTTGTCGAGGAACTGGTTGCCCAGCCCCTTGCCCTTGTGGGCATCAGGCACCAGGCCGGCAACATCGATGAGATTGACCGCGACAAAGCGGTTGCCATCAACGCAGTGCTTACATCTGACCTTGAGGTCAGCACAGGCACATGTTGTCCGCACATAGGCAACGCCGAAATTCGGGTTGATGGTAGTGAACGGGTAGTTTGCAATTTCGGCATTTGCCATCGTGGCAGCCTTGAAAAAGGTCGATTTTCCACAGTTGGGTTTTCCCGCAA
>CAZCZK010000123.1:2847-5998 GCA_964503195.1 uncultured Methanoregula sp. | reverse complement strand
GCAAGCACGATCGGGGCAGCGCCCCGGAGGCCCACCCACGAGATCATGAGCTTCTCGTTCTTCTTCATCTTCCACGGGAGGAGTGCGAGGTACACGGCAACCGGCCGGGCAATGAAGATGAGAACAAAGGAGATGATGAGGCCCGGGACGAGCACCGGCAGGATCTCTGAGGGGAAGACAAAGAGCCCGAGGGTGAGGAACAGGGTGATCTGCATCAGCCAGCCGATCCCCTCGTGGAACCGGATCAGGCTTTTCCGGTGGACGATGGCGCTGTTGCCGATGATCATGCCGCCGATATAGGCCGCAAGGAAACCATTTCCCCCGGCCATCGCCGTAAGGCCGTACATAAGCAGCGCTGATGCAAGAGTGAGGACCGCATAGAGTCCCTCGTACTCCAGTTTCACGGTGTTGATCAGCCATGCGGCACCCTTCCCCATGCCGTACCCGAACAGGCCGCCGATCGCCATCTGCTGCACGAAGAGCGGGATGAGCGAGAAAAACGACGTTGCCGGCTGCATGAGGAGCATGATCGCCCCGATGGTCAAGAAGACCGCCATGGGATCGTTGCTGCCCGACTCGAACTCGAGGAGTGGCCGCAGTTCCCCCTTGAGACTTGCCCGGCGCGAGCGGAGCGTAGAAAAGACCGCGGCTGCATCGGTCGACGAGACAATGGCTCCGAGCAGGAACCCTTCGAGCGGGGGAAATCCAAGCAGGAAGATCGCGGTCAGGCTCACGATCAGGGCGGTGAGTGCCACCCCCACCGTCGAGAGGCAGAGTCCTTTTGTCAGGACCGGCCGGACTTCCGACCAGCGGGTATCGATCCCGCCCGAGAAGAGGATCAGTGCAAGACCAACAACACCGATGGATTGTGCCACGACGGGGTCACTGAACTCTATTCCCCCGGGACCTTCCGAGCCGGCGAGCATTCCCACGAAAATGAAGATCAGGAGGGCCGGGACTCCAAGCCGCCCCGACACCTTATTTGCGATGATGCTGACAAGGATGAGGACTGCAGCACCGGCAAGAATGTATTCAATGGCTATCATGGATGGTTCTCCTTTCGGGAAAGCAGGGGACGGGGAATTTTTTGTCGCACCAGGAACGGATCTCATGCGCAGGATGCACGAGGTGGAATACCAATACTGTACTATGAATTCTTATAAAAGGTTTGATAGTACGGGCCCGGGAAAAATCTGCAGTTCTCCGAAGTAATTACTGACTTTACCGATACGCTACGGTGCCACCATACCCGGGTGTGCGGGAATTTTTAGGAATCAGACGAACGCGGGTCAGTAAACCGGTGCACCAGGTTTGTTGAATTAACCTCCGGCTTGATCAGAGATTCGCAGAAGACCTCTGGTCTCATCTCGCCTGCGTGCACGTTCTCTCCTGATGCACATAATGGCCTCGTTACCGATAGCGTCGTTCGGACCGGGAACGGTTCCACCACTGCAGCGGAACCTTCGGCGAGCAGTACCCCGTGAAGATCATTGCACGTATCTATTCTCCACGGGAACTGCCAAGGGGGATGATCCGGGCTTTGCTGGTATCGGCGTGGAGATATGGGCATGAAAAGGAGCCCGTACAGGGGTTATTTCCCCGCAGGGTCAGGATCGCCATTTCCCGCCATAAAACAGAAGGGATCCTCTGCCAGAAAATCCCCCTCAACAGCATGTGCCCGGACCCGGCATCCTCCGCCACAGAGATCGCGATACGTGCAGCCAGTACATCGCCCCCCGAACCGGGCGTTCTTTTCACGGAACCGGGTGAGAACAGGATGAGCAGGGTCGGCCCATATCCGGTTGAATGGCTGGTTACGGACATTCCCCACCAGAAATTCCGGCGAGCGGGCGAACTGGCAGGGATACACATTACCCTGTGCATCAATATTTGCTACCCTTGTGCCGGCGCTGCATCCTCCCTTCAGGGATTCCAGCAGCTGCCGGGCAGCGGCAAGATCTTCCGATCCATCCATCTCCATGGATGCGAGCAGGTGGACGCAGTCCTGCGGGGCATCTACGGTCAGGAACTCCATTGCTGCGGGATCTGTCTCCCGGGCTTTCCGGTAGAGAAGATCCAGGGCTCCAATAACCTCGTTCCGGTCCAGTTGCAAACGGGCATAGGATTCGCTTCCTCGTCCTGTCGGTACGAGCCAGTACAGGCAGAACCGGGAGGCACCGAGTGAGAGTGAGAGATCGACCAGAGCATCAAGTTCCCGGTAGTTCTCCCTAGTGAGCGTAACCCGGGCCCCGCACCGGAGCCCGGCTTCCCTGCAGGCGGAGAACGCTTTGATGGTCTTTGCAAACGCGCCGGGGGAATTCCGGAACCGGTCATGGGTCTTTGCCATCGCACCGTCCAGCGATATCCCGGCATATTCAATCCCGCTTTCCTTGATCCTGCGGGCAATATCCGGCGTTACCAGCGTTCCGTTTGTGCTGATCGCCATTTTGAGGCCACGGCTTCTGGCATGCGTCGCGAGCTCCCAGAGATCCGTACGCATCAGGGGTTCCCCTCCGGTGAAGAGGATGAGCGGGACCCCCATATCCGCAAGATTGTCGATTACTCCGAATGCCTCGGCAGTCGTGAGTTCGCCTTCCGTAGTGCGTCCCGGTCCGGACTTGCTGTAGCAATGGGTACAGCTCAGGTTACAGCGATCGGTAAGGTTCCAGAAGACTACCGGCCGGTACATCCCCGAGAATGCAAGATAGGTACTGGGCACATCCCCCGTGGGTTTATGCCGGTGCTGCATCACACCGCTGACGGTTCCCCGTCCGTGCATGCATTGCGTTATCCGGTTCATGGAACACCCCCACCATGCTCCCGCATCCTCACATTCGGCACGCGCTTGAACTCACGGGTGCTGAAGAGGACCGTATAATCCGGGCAGCCGATCGTTTCTGCAACAGCCTTCACCTCATCCAAAACCTGTTCTTTGCTGTACCCGTGATGCACGGTATAATGGGTGAATTCCCAGCGACTTGGCACCGGCCTGCGTTCAATACAATGGGTAACAGAAGGAAATTCTGCGAGAAGTGATCCAGGGTCATCATCGCCATCCCGAACCGGTTTCCATGCAACAAGAGCGTTTGCCGTTATCCCCACATTCCGCTGGTCGATGCGTGCCCGGAATTTCCTTATGATCCCAGCCTGC
>CAZCZK010000123.1:0-2837 GCA_964503195.1 uncultured Methanoregula sp. | reverse complement strand
TCCTTTCCACAACTTCGGCGCCACTGAGGCCCAGTCGTTTTCCGATCTCTTCGAAGGGAGCCGGGACGAACGGGAGGCCCCGTTCCAGTTCCCTGAGTAATCGGGCATCAATCGGATCCACAAGGAACCTCCCCGGCTTGTGCGGGTAAAAAGGAGAACCGTACATCGATTTTAATCCTTTTTACAGTCGGCAGGTCGAGGACATCGGATGCCGGGATGTTCGTCCTCTGCAGGATTTCATCCAGCACCTTCCGTATGCCTTTTTTGTTCTGTGCTGCGATCGTGAACCAGAGGGAATAGGAGTGATCCCGCCGGAAATTGTGCGACACTTCCGGATAGCTGCTGATAATGGCCGCGATCTCGTCAACCCGTTCTTCCGGAACACGGAGGGCAACCAGGGTTGCGGCATGCAGGCCGAGATGGCGGGATTCCAGTACGGGAGATATACCCCGGATAACTCCTGCATCCTTCAACCGGTTCATGCGGCTGATGATCTCAGATTCCGTAATGTTCAGCTGTCCCGCGATTGCTTTCCATGGCCGGGATATGAGCGGAAGATCCTCCTGAAGCGCACTGAGAATTGCAAGATCGGTCTGGTCCGTCAGGAGAAAATCGCTCATGAGGTCACATCTCCGGGCTGGTACGGGCACCAGGGATCTTCACCGCAGCACTCCCCGTTGGATTGTTCCGGCGTTGCAAGGCCGTCGCACCAGAGCGGGGAGGCTGCATCTTCCCGCCGGTAGGCCCGCGCCCGGCACCCGCCGCAGCTTGTTTTGAAACCGCATCGCCCGCACTTTCCCGTGAGGTTATCCGCATCACGGAGGGCGATAAAGAGCGGGGAATTATTCCAGATCTCCAAAAACGGCGTGGTCCGGACATTGCCGGCACTCACCGGCAGGTACGGGCAGGGTGTGACATCGCCGTTGGCAAAAATCCGGCAATACGTGATGCCGGCAAGGCAGCCCCGGCTCCATCCGGGTCTGGTGATGCCAAGATCATCTGCGATCCTGCGGAACTGCGGGGCGCAGGTCGGGCGGATATTGAGGCCGCTGTCCTGGTACCGGATAAGGATCTGCCGGATCAGGGCCTCGTATTCCTCCGGACTGCGGGGCCCGATCTGCCGGGCCCTCCCGGCAGGAACCGGGAAAAAGAGCTGGTAATCACGGACCCCGAGGGATGTCCCGAGGCTGATTACGTCATCCACCTCCCGGATGGCGGATCGCATCACCGACATGTTGATCTGGACGGAAATCCCGGCATCGCGACAGTACCCGATGGCCCTGACCGCTCTCTCCCAAACACCCTCAAGACCCCGTAACGAATCGTGAGTGGCAGGGTCTTTCGCGTCCAGGCTGATCGCCACCGCCCGGATTCCGGCCTCCTGAAGGTTAACCGCCGTCTTCCGATCGATAAGGTACCCGCTGGTACCCATGACCATCCGGAGCCCCTGCTCCGTGCCATAGCGTGCAATAGCGAAGATGTCCTCGCGAAGGAGTGGTTCGCCGCCGCTCAGCACTATGACCGGTTTCCCGGAAGCCCGGATCTGGTCGATGACGTCGAATGCCTCCTTTGTTCCGAGCACGCCGTCTGCTTCCTGTTCGCCTGCATCCACGTAACAGTGGGAACACTTCAGGGGGCACCTGAGGGTAATATTCCACGAGATGATACGCGGTGCGTTCGCTGCACCGTTCAATTGTTCAGTCCTTTTGCCAGGTCGAAGCGATCAAGGTTCATGACTTTGGTCCAGGCTGCTACGAAATCGTGCAGGAACTTCTCCAGAGAATCAGCACTTCCGTAGACTTCCGCCAGGGCCCGGAGCTGGGAGTTCGAACCGAAGATGAGATCGACCCGCGTGCCGGTCCACCGGAGTTCGCCGGTCCTGCGATCGCGGCCCTCGAACACGTCAGCCTCGTTCGAGACCGGTTTCCATTCCATGCCCATGTCGAGCAGGTTGGTGAAGAAGTCGTTGGTCAGCGCCTCCGGCGTTTTGGTAAAAACGCCGGCCTTTGTCTGTCCGAAGTTCGTGTTCAGCACCCGCATGCCACCCACGAGCACCGTCATCTCGGGTGCGGTCAGGGTCAGCAATTGTGCCTTGTCAACCAGCAACTCCTCGGCCGACCCGGCGTAGCGGCCTTTCTGGTAGTTGCGAAAACCGTCTGCCCTGGGCTCGAGCACGGCGAATGAGACCACATCGGTCTGTTCCTGCGAGGCATCCATGCGTCCCGGCGTGAAGGGGACCTTGAGCGTCTGACCGGCATTCTTCGCAGCCTGCTCAACACCGGCACAACCGGCGAGCACGATCAGGTCGGCGAGCGAGACCTTCTTTTTCCCTTTCTGTGCCTTGTTGAAAGCGCCCTGAATCTCTTCCAGGACCCTGAGCACCTTTGCAAGCCGGGCCGGCTGGTTGACCTCCCAGTCCTTCTGCGGTGCGAGGCGGATCCGTGCACCGTTCGCACCGCCACGCTTGTCGGAGCCACGGAAGGTTGAAGCCGAAGCCCATGCGGTGGAGACCAGCTCTGACACAAAAAGACCTGATGCGAGGATCTTTTTCTTGAGAGCGGTGATGTCCCTTGAATCAACCAGCGGGTGGTTCACGGCAGGAATCGGGTCCTGCCAGATGAGATCTTCTTTGGGAACCTCCGGGCCGAGATAGCGTGCCCGCGGGCCCATGTCGCGGTGCGTCAGCTTGAACCATGCCCGGGAAAACGCGTCCGCAAGCTGGTCCGGGTGCTCGTAGAAGCGCCGGGAAATCTTTTCGTAGGCGGGATCGAACCGCAGGGAAAGGTCCGTGGTCAGCATGCCGGGCGGGCGGCGCTTTGTGGTATCGTGAGCTTCCG
>CAZCZK010000122.1:1860-6003 GCA_964503195.1 uncultured Methanoregula sp. | reverse complement strand
TTCTGCATCCCGAAGCAGGTGCCGGCGAGGTCAAGGCCGTTGACGAGCCCGCGGAGCGAGGCGGTCTCGCCGCCCACGATATCGATGTTCGCCTGTTTTGCCCCTTCGTTCAGCCCGAGCCCGATCTGGGCCATCTTGTCGACCGAGAGTTTATCGGTGGCGATGTAATCCACAAACGCGACCGGCTCGATGTTCATGACGTAGAGGTCGTTCACGTTCATCGCGATGCAGTCGATCCCCACGGTGCTCCAGTCCTCCATCTGGTCGGCGACCAGCATCTTTGTCCCGACCCCGTCTGTTGTGAGGGCGAGCGCCATATCGCCGAAATCGAGCAGCCCGGCAAAGTGCCCGACCGACCCCGTCATCTTCGCCGTTCCCTTCCGGCGGTAGGTCAGGTTTTTGATCAGGGCCCTGATCGCCGTTGCCTCGAGATCGATGTCGACCCCCGCTGCGGCATAGGCACTCCCTGTACTCTTACGCATCACGTTCCTCCGAGAGCCGGAACTCGTCGTGGAGCACCCGCACAGCCCTTGGGCCGTCACTCTGGCTCACCACGAAACTGATATTCGCTTCCGAGGAGCCCTGGGAGATCATCATGACGTTGACTTTGGCGGCACCAAGAGCAGTAAAGATCCTCCCCCCTGTACCGAACGCCCCGGCCATGCCGGCCCCGACAACCGCAACCGCACAGACATCGTGGTTATGGGATACCTCGCGGACAATCCCCTGTTTCACCAGGTCGCCAAGGGCTATGACCGCCGACTGCAGGTGGTTCTCGTCCACGATCAGGGAGATGTTGGCTTCCGAGGAGCCCTGGGAGATCATCATCACATTGACCTCGTGATCGGCCAGGACGGAAAAGATCGCTTTGGCCACACCGGGCCTTCCGATCATCTGGGCACCATTGACGTTGATCGCGGCAACCTTTTCGATATAGGTGAGTGCCTTGACCACGCGGGTGTCCCTCTGGCCGTTCCGCACGATGACCGTTCCCGGGCCCGAGGGGTTGAAGGTATTTTTCACCCGTACAAGGATGTTCTTGCGCATCGCCGGTTCAATGGACCGCGGGTGCATCACCCTGGCACCGAAGTAGGAGAGTTCCATAACTTCGAGATAGGAGAGCGACGGCATCACCCGGGCGTCTTTAATCACCCGGGGGTCACAGGTCATGATGCCATCGACATCAGTCCAGATCCAGATCTCGTCCGCATCGATCCCGGCGCCGATGATGGACGCGGAATAGTCCGAGCCGCTCCTGCCCAGGGTCGTCAGTATCCCGTTCCGATCGCAGCCCATGAATCCCATGATGACGGGGATCTCTTTTTTTAAGAGCGGGACTATCCGCCGCTGGATGCGTTCATCGCTCGCGGGAAGGGAGGTGGATTCCCCGTGGTTGGGTGTGGTGAGGATGCCGGCTTCACAGCCGTCCATCACGGTCGAAGCGATGCCCCGCTGGCGGAGGGCAGCCCCCAGGATCGGTGCGAGCAGGCGCTCGCCAAACGAGATAACATAGTCCTTCGAGCGGGGAGTGAGTTCCCGCAGGTTATAGACCGCAAAGAGGATATTCTCAAGATTGATAAGCCGTGCATCGATCTCTGCACCGATTTCCGCCACATAATCGGGAGCTGCCCCTTCAAGCGTAGTCATGTGCCGCGTGCGGAGAGCCTGGATCATCCGCCTGATCGCCGAATCGTCCTTTGCAGTCGGGAGTGCTGAAGCGACCTCGATGAGCTGGTCGGTCACGCCCCGCTGGGCCGACACGACGACAGCGACTTCGTCCCCAGCCGTGTGGTGGTGTTCCAGGATATCTACAACTTGTGCGATACAGTGTGCATCGGCGACTGACGTCCCGCCAAATTTCATCAGAAGTCTCATTTCACGTCTCACTTTTGCAGGTGCTATTTATTTATGTAACTATACGATCCACAGAATAATAAGATGCTTGCAGATGAGATGATGGATTGCCACGTGCTGGTGATCGGGAGCGGGGGTGCGGGGGTCCGTGCTGCTATCGAGGCGTCAGGGTATGGCGATACGGTTCTCGTCTCCAAGACGCTCGTGGGCAAGGGCGGTTGTACCACGATGGCGGAAGGCGGGTTCAACGCGGTACTGAGAGAGCAGGACTCGTGCGGTATCCATTTCGAGGATACGATGAAAGGCGGGGCGTTCCTCAATGACCCGGAACTCGTGAATATTCTCGTGAAGGAGGCCCCGCTCCGGATGGGCGACCTCGTGAAGTGGGGTGCGGTCTTCGATTTCACCGACGCCGATGAGGTTGCCCAGCGGCCGTTTGGCGGCCAGCGGTTCCCCCGGACCTGCTATGCCGGCGACCGGACCGGCCACGAGATGATGACCACGCTCGTGGAGCGGCTGGACGGGACGGATGTCACCACCCTGCAGGAATATACCGTCATCGACCTCCTGAAGGACGGCGACCGGGTTATCGGGGCAATGGCTCTTTCCGAGAAAGGGGAACTCGCGGTCCTCAAGGCTGACAGTACCGTCCTTGCAACGGGTGGCGGTACGAAGGTCTACGATATATCCACCAACTCGTCGAGCGGCACCGGTGACGGGTATGCGACCGGGTACCGGGCCGGGGCCGAACTGATCGATATGGAGATGATCCAGTTCCACCCGACCGGTGCAGTCTTCCCGTACGATGCCCGGGGCCGGCTCGTGACGGAAGCCGTCCGCGGGGAAGGCGGCCTGCTCCTCAACAGCAAAGGGGAGCGGTTCATGAAGACCTATGATCCCCAGCGGATGGAACTCTCGACCCGGGACGTGGTCTCCCGGGCGATCGCAACCGAGATCCGGCAGGGCCGGGGCGGCCCGAATGGCGGGGTATTCCTTGATGTCACCCACCTGCCTCCGGAGCAGATCGAGGAGCGGCTCCCGGTGATGCTTGAGCAGTTCCTCAAATTCGGCGTGGACATCCGTGTGACCCCGATGGAAGTTGCCCCGACCGCCCATCACGTGATGGGCGGCCTCCGGATCACGACTGAATGCAGGACAACCCTCGCGGGACTGTTCGCGTGCGGGGAAGTGTCCGGCGGGGTGCATGGGGCAAACCGGCTCGGTGGCAATGCCCTTGCCGAGACGCAGGTCTTCGGCCGCCGTGCCGGGAATGCAGCAGGCAGAGAGGAGAAGCGGCAGAAAAAAATTGACGGGGCACAGGTGGGACGCGAGCTCGAACGGCTCGAACGGTTCATGCACGGCACAAAGAGCCCGTCACGCGTCCGGATGCTCCTCCAGCAGGCCATGTGGGAAGGGGCAAATATCTTCCGGACCGCTCCCGAACTGAAAAAGGCTCTCGCGGCAACCGGCATCCTTGCCGACAAGCCTCTCAAAGCAGAAACGCCCCGCAACCTTGCGGAGTGCTGCATTGTCGAGAACATGTGCCTGACCGCCTCGCTCATCTGCCGGTGTGCCCTCCTGCGGGAGGAGTCCCGCGGGGCCCACATGCGGACAGATAGCAAACAGTCATATGATACCGAACATTCCCCCTTCGGGCATACGTACATTTCCAAGAAAGGGCAGGGGATCGAGAACCGGGAGGTGCCGAAATGAAGGACCTCACCGTCCGCATCCGGCGGTTCGATCCCGACAGGGACAAGGAACCGTACTTCAGGACCTATACCGTGAAGGTGAACGACGGCGCCCGGGTCCTCCACGTGCTCCACGCCATCCACGACACCCTCGACCCCACGCTCTCATACCGCTATTCCTGCGCCTCGGGCCAGTGCGGGAGCTGTGCGGTCCGGGTGAACGGCGAGCCGGTGCTGGCCTGCATGCATGAGGCAACGGACAAGAGCACCATCGAGCCACTCAACCTCCCGGTGAAAAAGGACCTGGTCACCGACATTTTGCCGAAACTGGAGGAGATCGCATCGTTCCTCCCGAAGAAGGAGACCCCCCTCCCGAAAAAGGAGGACATCGATGCGATCAAACCCCTGCGGACCTGCATCGAGTGCCTCTGCTGCCTCTCGGTCTGCCCGGCCGTTGACGTGACAACGTTCCTCGGCCCCACCGCCATGCGCCAGGAAATGCGGCTCGCCCTCGACCCGCGTGACCGCGGGGACCGGGTCTCCGATGCGGTCCGGGACGGCCTCTTCACCTGCACCAGCTGCCAGGCCTGCTGGAAGG
>CAZCZK010000122.1:0-1760 GCA_964503195.1 uncultured Methanoregula sp. | reverse complement strand
TCCACGCTCAAGAACGATTACCAGACGCCGTTCCGGGTCATCGACATCAACGAGCTCCTCACGCAGGTGGGCATCGAGCCGCCCGCGAGGCTCCCCGTCAGGGCAACGTACCATGACCCCTGCCACCTGCTGCGGGGCCAGGGCGTCCGCGACCAGCCGCGGGAATTAATCCGGCAGGTCGTTGACCTCGTGGAGATGCCGTCCATCTGCTGCGGGAGCGGCGGGGGAGTCCGGTCCGGCAACCCGGAGGAGGCGGCAGCGCTCGGGAAACGGCGGGGCGAGGAGATTAAAAAGACCGGTGCTGAGGTCGTCATCACCTCCTGCCCGTTCTGCGAGTTCCACATTGCGGGTCACACGGACAAGCCGGTGAAGCATGTCGCAACCGTGCTGCTGGAAGGGTACCGGGAGAAAGATAAGCGGAAGGCAGAATCTGGGAAGTAAAAGGTCCATAGACGTTCCAACTGAAAGGATTCCTGTACAGAATAAGGCTCGGACAAAGAACTAAAAATCAATCTCCTTTCCGGATACGTTGATCAGAAAGAATATTTCCTCAGGAAATATTTGTTTTTATAATGCGAGGATTTCTCAGGGCCGGATTGGTGCTGGCATGTATAATCCTTGTTCTTGCCCAAGGTGTATTGGCCTTCACGGTGACCGGGTTCCAGGTCCACCCCCAGGATGAATGGCTGCCGGGAACACCGGTTGCTGTTTCAGCAACAATTGATTTTACTCCATCACTGGGCGAAAAGTTTGACAAGAGGCATGATCTGCGGTTCAACACAACTCTTGAAAACGTACAATGGAGATGGACTTCTTCTGTGAAAGGGGTTGCAACTCCAGTACCTACACTCCAGAATGGGGTAATCGGTCCAGTTCCTGACTATGCATTTCACTATCCTGAAAATGATAATGTGATCCTAAAATTCTTACTCCAGGGAGAAGCTCCAGCTGTCAGAGGCACGACAACCATAACAGCCCTCATAATACATGAAGTGGATGAAAAGGGAATTCTCATCCCGGGATCTCCCCGTGAATATGGTGTAGTTGTAGTATATTCTGAGGGCCCTGTTGAGAAGGCGAATTCAGTACGATCCTCCCTTGAGGCATTCAGGGATCATTTAGATGAAAAGGCTTTAGAGCGTGTCAATACAATCGTGGCTGAAACGAAATACCAGATGGCACAGCAAAAGATCGACAACAGCACAACCCTGCCTTCATTGTACTATAATGCGCTGATTGAGAAATACCGGATACTCGATTCCGCGCAAATCGATATTGATGAAGGCGAGCGTTTCCTTGACAAAGCATGGGCGGAGAAGGAGGTTGCGGAGGCTCAGGAGAAAGTTGACCGGGCTGATACGATGATTGGCTGGTTCCAGGGAAACAGAAGTACCGCAAATTATTATCGCGTTGACTCATTTATTGCAGATCGGGATAATGCATCAGAGTATATCGCATCGGCAACTGATGATATTGAAAACGGCAATTATTATCTCGCCCGTTTAAAAGCGCAGGCAGCATTCCTGAAGGCAAATGAGAGTTTCAACAATGCCACCAGTTCCCGGAACCTGTTATTCGAATGCGACTTCTGTTACCATTCGCCGGTCGAACGGTATGGCACGCTCGTAATTGCAGCAGGAATCGGAGTTGTTGCACTTCTTATCATCGGAATAATCAGGTGGAAAAAACGCAAACCATAATTTTCCTCTGTGAAAACAATCGGGCGTTCAGGAAATCTTCGCGAGAGATTGAAATTTTTT
>CAZCZK010000121.1:0-6041 GCA_964503195.1 uncultured Methanoregula sp. | reverse complement strand
ATTTTTTATAATTATAAGTATGATCTAGAAATTGTAGGACGGGGTTCACCTTGAGTTGAAACACAGATGAACCTCGCCTGCCCGAAGGCATGAGTCCATCTGCTTCTGTAATAATGAAGTTTCTGGTTCATGCTTTTTGTAATCTCTTGAAAAAAGAATGGAGGTAATGAAGACATGAAAACCATGAAGATAGGTGTCATCCTGCTACTGCTGATGCTGGCAGGAATGACGATCGTACCGATGGTAAGTGCCGAAAACGCATCTGATAGTAAATATTCGAAATTTTCAAAAACCATCAATGAATTCCAAAGTCCAAAACCTATCAATGGATTCAATCAATCCAGGGAGTTCCTGGAGTACATGAACGCTCCAGCAATAACCCAGAATGAGAAGGATCAAAGCCAGCGAATCATTACGAATGCAAAAGGTCTGGCTAAGTTCGCGGATATTTCTCATGGTCCGGTAAATGTTGGGTGGGCATATCCCTACACGGGCAAACAAAGAATAACCACGGTTTTCGGCTCAGAAAAATCTGACACCTACGGGTTATATTATGTACACTATGACCCGGAAAGCAACACTGTTCTTGATGAAGGGTTTGTAAACTGGAAGAAATACTGGTAGGTGAAAAAATGATAAAACATATCATAATCTGTCTTACAGCACTATGTCTGATTGTTGGGATGACAACAGCATACCCAACCGCTGACGCCTTTGCTTCTGCGCCGGTAAGTGAAGGCAACTCAATTGCTGATACAGCTGCTATAGTATCAACATGGCAACAGGCCGGATATTATCCTGCCTCCCGCACAACATCCGCTGCAACAAAAAGCGCGATTCTGAACTACTGGCAAAACGATCCCTATTTGCTCTGGAACAACAACATTGGTCATATCAACACAGCAGTTCAACATGGCGCTCCGGCGTATGGAGTTTACGCTTATAATAATAACGAGATTACATCTACAGAGATACGTGATTTATATCCTTATAAAGGACTACAGTATTCATTTATCTTCATGAATGGCTGCAATAGTTATCAGAATCCTTTACGGGGGGCATTCCTGGCAAATAACATCCAGATGTATATCGGGGGAGTCACCCTGTTACCCCTGTTTGATTCTGAAGACACCACGGCTGATTTCTGGCATTATTTCTTAATACACGATCAGGACCCCTCGGTTGCACTCCAGAACGCGGTGAACGACAATGGGACGAATTGGATGTATGGAATATGGACGAGCTGGTAGTAGGGTTAGGGATTATCAATGAAGAGCCTAAAAACCCGTTCAATTTCTTTTTTAATCTTGTTCATTTCTCTCTGTCTCGTGAGCATTGCTCCGGTTCAAGGAGAGGTTTTTTCGACATGGAATCACTCTGATGAGGATATTACTCCTGTATTAAAAAACACAATTTTAACAGCGGAACGTGATGTTCTGTCATTTGATGTCAAACCAAACATAAACAGCACCGGCAATCTTTCCCTGATAGTCTACCATGAGGCCTGGATTATCAATTATTATCCTGAACCAAAGACCCTCACCATTATAAGTTCAGTGCCAGCCAGTGAAAACCACGCGATAAAAAACCACACAGCTTTTGGTAACAGATCCCTTATGCAACAGAGTACTATCCCAAATTTGTTTTACCCGAAAAAAACACAGGTTCTCGAAAAACCCCGGATTTTTGAAAAAGAGAATGAAGCTCAATATATCTGGAATGATATTACGATTGATCCAGATACTGCTGTAATCATTGCATATAAAAATGATTATATGGACGGATTAAGAATCTATGACGGGGATCAGATTAATCTGCCTGGTGTTAGCATATCCCGGGTATTCAATGAACTCAATTCTTCATTTGTCATGGATTATTCATTAAAAAATACCGGCTCAGCTCCATTGCATTTTGCGAATCTGAACGTATTTCTCCCGGAAAAAGTGAATAGCGTCCAGTTGATTGATCATGCTGAAATGATGGTCAACTCACCCTGCGGGATCGATATCGCAGAAAAAACAACCTATGGTGACGGGACTGGCCACTACTCAACTGGACAATTGCTGTTATCTAATTGTCCTGAGGATCTCAAGAGCGGGGAGCAACAAAACTACTCAATAACCATCAGCGGTCAGAAACTGAATTCCGGCACCATTTTCCCATCACTTATTGTCAATTATAGAGTTGATGACGACCCATTCAACGTTACGGGAAATATGAAAAGAATCTGGCCGGGAGTCAGTCTGGTTACAGGAGAACAGGTGAATATTTCAAAGTATTCTTATCATGAGGCCTCTGTAATGATTCCAGAAACAAAATTCTTTATTGTTACACCTCACGGCAATGACACTGACAAAGATAATCCAATCCCGCATACTGCTGCACAATCAGCATCGTTACCGGAAATAATTCCGGGTGCAGCGTTGTTGTTCTGCATGATTATAGAGACAATATACAGAAGGAGGTGTTGAAAATTGTTATTTGATCATGCTCAAAAAATCCAGTCCGGACTTTAATTTGTGAAATGAAGTGATCGCTGAATTTGTTTGGGTTACTAACAGCGTATCGAGTTCGTGCCTGGATCTCACTGAAGGGGTATGCCCATCCGGGTCCATTTCAGCCTCCATTTGCCCTCTCTTTCCGGCCCAATGACACTAATTCGCGAAAAACCGACACTATTTTTTTCGGATTCGCTTAAAATGACCCCTGATTGCCGTAAAGAACATGAATTATGGCCGGAAAAAGCTTCAATTAGCACTATTCCAGTGGCCGATCTCAATGGTGTCCGGCCTTTCCCCACAGTACCTGAATCCTGCAAAAATCACGCTGTGAAAAGAAGTACGTATTTGCGTTCTTTTGGTACCTGAAGAGGGACCAAACCCTGCTAAACGTTGCCGGAACGGCCGGATGGGATCGGTTTTCCCGGTTTTCACGTCGGAGAAGACTGCCGTCGGGGGGGTCAGATAGGGGGCTGCCGTGATTCTCCGACGGGGGATGCTTGATAAAGGGGTGTAATCTGTGCCAGGATGTGCATAGATACTACGCCACATCGGACAGCAATCGTGCCGGCATTGTGGCAGGAGATGATTGGGCAACCTCCGGTCACTGCCGGGAACCCGTTAGTCCGGATTATTCCAGTCAGTTTTTTTCGGTTTCCTCTTCTTCAGGAACCAGTACACCGTTCCCGCACCGGCAGCGATGACAACGATACCAGCGAGGATCGGTGCAATTCCCGGCCCACCGGAATCTGCATCGAGTGCCCCCGAATACTCCGTACTCATCCCATCTCCGATAATAACGGGGATTATTTTCTTCCGGTAGCCGATCTTTTCGAGACGGAGATTATATGAACCGGCATTTAGTCCCGGTATGGTGACCGGGGAGAGTCCGAGCAGAACATCGTTCACAAAAACCTGTGCACCGGCCGGGCTGGTAACCACGGAGAGCGTCCCGGTACCGGGGGGTGCATCCACCGGCAGCAGTGCGGGAGCAGTTGTCGGGAAAGCGGATACAACGGGTACGAATGTCGCCACCTGCGCATCAGTGGCAGAATACTCCGGAACCGTTGTCGTGAAGGGGAGGGTCTCCATCGGTATCGCATCTGAAGCGGCAGACCCGGTGACTTCGATAGTCTTTTTCATCTCCGTATCAGGAAAGAGGGGGTTGCTGCATCCCTTGAACACCTCCTGCCGGATAACGTAACTACCCCCGTTCCGTATGATAAACGTCGGGTTTTTTTCTGAACTTTCCTTAAAGAGGCGGGTCATATTGGAGTCCCAGAGGGTATAATGGTATGCGGTAACCTCATCTGCAACATGAAGGGACGTATCCTGCAGGTACAGCGCGAGGGGTGCCGGAAACGGGCCTTCTCCCGCTGGCCGGAGAATCGTGAAGCCCGCCTTCTGGCTGATACAATACACGGAGACATTTTTTGTCGTGGTATTGGACCTGCCGCATCCGGTCTTCACCGTCAGCGTGACCGCAAAGGGGGTATCGGCTGCCTGGTACCGTGCCGAACTCATGGCATAGGTGTGCATCGGGTTCGTCTTCTCACTGACATCCCCGTCCCCAAACCTCCAGACATACGATTCGACCGGGTCCACGAGCCCGCCCTTGCTGCTCCTTCCTCCATCGGCCGTGCTGTAAAAATTCACCATGATCGGGGCTGTTTCGGTCGGGACAATATCATAGTTAAAGTCCGCAATTGGGGAGACCTCAACATCACTGCAATCCGTCGCGGCCGCTGCTGCCGGCAGAAAAACCAGCACTACACAACAGGCCCATGCCGCGAGCCGTACGGTTATTTCCCCCCTCATGGTATTTCTGTTTCAGATGTTCTCCGGGTTTTATTAAACGCGTCGATCCGGTTCCGGGACCGGGAGTGCTGCCACCGTTCGGTGAATGGACAGGCCCGTCACTGGATAGTTCATTTCCGGAAAAAAAGGAGGAGCGTCAGGAACAGATCCCATAGTCCGGTATCATTAACCGGGTGAACTTTTCCTCAGATTTTCCGGCCAAACATTACATGAACATTTTTGATCGCGTGAACCGGTTGTGATTTTATTTTCGATCCCCCGTGATGCAAAATATTCCGGGAATTAAAATCCCAAAACAAAAAAGTTCCCCATAATCAGAAACGGAATAGTTCCACGGAGCACCCTGTGCTGTCATACGACCTGTTCCGGGATCTCCCTTCCTGATGAGGGGGTGCCCGGAGGGGTGTGCCCATCCGGGCTCATTTTCGCCTCCGTTTACCCTCTTTTTCCGGCCCGGTGACACAGTTTCGCACAAAAATGACACGGTTATTTCCAGATTCGGTCAAAATGCCCCCTGATTGCCGTAAAAGGGCATACATCAGTGATGAAAAAAGCTCTTTATAGCATTGATACAACAGCCGATCTCTGCCGTACCCGGACAATCCCCCATTACCAGAATCCTGCAAAAATCACCCTGTGAAAAGACGCCCGTATTCGCGTCCTGGTACGGGAAAAATGGCATAACGTCCTGCAGGACGTTGCGGACAGGGCCGGACCATGTCCCTTATCGAAGTTCTCACGCCGGAGATCTCTGCTCACCGTTCATGTCAGATAAAGGGCTGCCCAGGTTCTCCGACGGAGAGATGATCCCAGCCTCTTAATCATACGCATGTTCGCGATGATCGATAAAAACCAGATAAACAACCTGCTCGCGTTCATCCGGAAGAAAGATCAAGCGGTATTGTTTTTTTGATTCTCGTGGACTTCTTGCCGTGAAGTGAACCGGACAACCATCCCCCAATATGTAAAGGATCTTCCGAGAGCCGGGCGAGTTTTTTATTGAGTTCGGCAAGGACTTTTTTTATTATTCCGGACCAGTTCAAAACTTTCAAGAAATGTATCGGTCCGTTTGATAGCCCATGCCATCAGGTACACTCGTTGTGCAGGTCATCAACCGATGTGATGGTTTTTACCCGGCCCAGTCTTATGTCATAATCACTTTTTTTGATTGCCTGCATGGTGGCCGGGTTGCTCAGGATCTCCACGGTATCCATAAGGGCCTCAAGATCTTCCTGCCTGACCATATCTTCACGGATTTTTTTAATTTCCTGGTAAACCTGATCGATCGTGACACCAGAACTCATAATGATACTTGGGCAGTCCATCTCATCATCATTTGGGAGGGTGCCTTTCTATTCATCTTGTGATGCAGGACATTGATTCATAAAAGGGACGCGCAACGTCGCCCTTTACCAGTCCGCCCATGCCTCCTCTTCCTCAGGAAGGAGCCAGTCCTTTTTCAGGGAAAATTCGCTGGCATGTGCGGTCCCGGCGACCATCCCGCAGGCATTTTTCTTTTTTGCCCGGATGAAATCAAGGATCTCCCGATAGTGGTGCGGGGGCACCTGGTGCAGGTCCCTGTTGATCTGTTCTTCGACTTCATTGGGTACTCACCTTCCAGGATTTGTCTTACTCATTCCATTCTGCAGGGGGAATTATCAGGTAAGCTGTAGTGGTGGTGGTTCCGGATCGCAGCCGTGGCAGATCCTTCATCGGGAAATTTTT
>CAZCZK010000120.1:0-6098 GCA_964503195.1 uncultured Methanoregula sp. | reverse complement strand
AGGCCGATCAGGACCGGGAACGCCCCGATCACCGCCATATTCAGCTGGATACCGGCAATACCCATCAGGCCAAGGGAGGTGACGAGGCCTATCGCTACCAGCAGGACGGGCATGAATCGGTGGCGGACATAGGAGAAGAGGATCCCCATCGTGATGATCATCAGGACGAGAGCCCCGCCAATGAGGATCCCCATGTTGCCGGATAAACCCTCGCTCATCTGCTTGCTGAATGCGGGTGTACCCGATATCTCGACTTTCACGCCGGGAGGGGCATCAGTGGTCTCCACAACCGATTCCACATTGGCGAGCACAGCCATCTGGACCTTTTCCGATAATCCCGGGGTGAGCGAAACCTGAACCATGGTCAGCACGTTGGAGGGTGCAATCTTGTTGCGGGTGCCCTCCGGTAATGAGCTGATGATACGGTCCGTTTCCGCCCGGGCGGCAGGGAGTGTCCCGCCGTTATATGCTTTCAGCACGTCAACAACGGAGAGCGTTTTCTCGATATTCTGCTGTTGCCCGATTTGTGTTTCGAGAGTATCGATGTATGCCAGTACTTCCGGACTTGACGGGTCAGTGGTCTCGATGATGAGGATAACCATGGAGTCCGACCCATACTCCTTGACATATTTCGCATGGAGGGCGCCGGCGGGAGTGTCCTTGTCCATGTAGGTCTCCCACCCCGTCTGCATGGTGAGCAGGGTCATGCCATAGAGACCGATACAGACGAGTACCAGGACGAGGCCCGCAATCAGTTTCGGTCGTTTGATTATCGTATGCGCGATGCCTTCAAAGATCTGTTCAATCATGAAAGCTTCACCGCGTTTTCTTCTTTTGCCGGTACACGAGGAATGCGATACCGGCAGCAATTACCACCAGGATTCCTCCTGCAAGGAGAAGAGATCCTCCGGGTCCATAAGCCGCCGGAACAACCGAAATCTGTACCGGTATGATATCCGACTCAAGGCTGGTGCCCTGTGCATCACGATACCGTATGGTGCTGTCGAATGAGTACACCAGCGGTTCTGCAGCACCATCTGCCTCTACCCTGTACTGGGCAGTAGCCGATCTGCCGGGGGCGATGTCGCCAAGATACGCAGAATTATCACCATTGGTTACGGGTTCGTGAAGGGAAAGCCGTGCCTGTGCATCATAAACCGTACCATTCCCGTCATTCCGGTACTGGATTTCTATAGTCCTGCCCGTTCCGCGGGGAACTTCGGGTACTGAAGATAGTATGCTGAATGCTGGTTTGGCATTGACCAGAACACCGATGGTGGTTTTGGAGGATGTCACAACCATTCCCTCCCGGTTCGTGGAGGAGACGACGAGATCAACAGGATACGTCTGGTTCGTTGCATCCTTGGACACCGATACCTTGTACCGGCACGCTACGGTGCTCCCGCCGGGGAAGTCCCCGATAAAAAGGGTACTGTCAACCGGGATAATCGGGCTCTGTCCGTTCCGGAGCAGCTTCACGGAGGTCATCGTAGCGTTTTCTGAGCCGATATTTTTTATTTTCAGGTTCAGATACCCCCCGGACCCAACGGTCAGACCTTCCGGCACAGCCTCGATGACCTCGGCTTTCACGTGGGGTTTTATCCGGAGGGTAACCGGCAGAGTATCTTCAGCATCATTATAGGTGAACTCGAAGACATCTGCAGCTTCCTGTACCATCACCCGCACGTACCTGTACCGGAGCGTCAGGGGAAGCTCGTATTCCCCGTCCGTTGCATTTTCGGAGATCTTTGCCCTGAAATGAACCGTAACGCTGTTCCCGCCGCGGATGTCCCCGACGGCCTGGGGGTCGGTCTTGACGATGACCGCGTCACCTGCTGATGCCAGCCCGATGGTGACGGTCTTCGCGGTATTCTGCGGGTCCTCCGGTTCAATCGTTCCCACGCCGACCTGTTTCATGGCGTTGAGACCGGTGTTCTTCACGAGGATACTTATCGTTGTATCCTGGCCCGGCACAAACTCGTTATTCCCGCTCAGGGATGCAGTAAAGGACGGGCCATCCCCGAGATACCGGGTTGCAGCTGCTGCGGGTGCCGTAATCAGGATACTGCAGGTGAGCAGGGTGAGAAAAATCATTGCGGTTCCGGAAACCCCGGAACAATCCTTGCGAGTCATCTGATCCTCTCACCGGTTCGCTTTTTTACGGTAAATGAGGTAGCCTGCTCCCATGATGACAACGGCAAGGACCGCAAGGAAAAGCGGGTTTTTCAAAAGGGTGGCAACAATACCCGTATCTTCAGTCACGGTGAGACTGAGTTTGATCGGATCCGAGATGATCTGGTTATCGAACGCGTCATTATAGCGGATCTCCGAGTCGATGCCATAATTTTTCAGGGTCGCTGCCTTATCTACCGAGATGAGAAACGCTGCATCCTTCGTCTCACCGGGTGCGACATCGCCGAGGTACGCCGTGTCATCGTTGCTGCTGAACGGATCCACCATGCTCACCCGTGCCTGCGCCTTGTGTGCAGTTGCCCCACCGGTATTTTTGTACTGGACCGTGATCGTTTTCTTCTGACCCGGGATTGCCGTTTCGGGTTCTGACACTATGACAAAATCGGTTTTCCCGCCAACCGGAACCCCGATAGTTTCAATATCTGATGCAATACTGTCCCCGTCACTGTTCTCGTATTTTACAAACACGTCGAGAGGATAGGTCTGGGCTTCAGCACTTCCGGATACGGATGCCCGGAAGACCGCTGTTGCAGTGCTTCCGGAAGGGAAGTCCCCGATAAAGGCGCTTCCTTCGGTCGGGACTACCGGACTCCCGTCATTCCGTGCAAGGGTGATGATCGCTTTCTTCCCGTCCTCATGGCCGACATTTTTTACCGTGAGGGTCATCGATCCCTCGGTGCCGGCATTCAGCTCCCTGAATTCCTTTGAAACAACGCTGATCCGGACATCGGGTTTGACCCGCAGGGGGAATTCGAAGAGTTCTTCCTTTGATTTATAGAAATTCCTGACGGTATCCACACCATACTGTTCTGAAGTCTGCAGGTAGGTATAGTTCAGCTTCACGGGGAGAACGTAGATACCCGCAGGAGTACCCGGCGGGATCCTGACGGTGAATTTGCCGGTCACCGTGCTGCTCGTTTTCAGGTCGCCGAGCATCTGGGGGTCGGTCTTGATGATGAACGGCGTTTCCCCGGCATCGAGGCTTACCATCAGGAATTTTGCAGTATTGGGAAGGTCTTCCCGGTCCACAAGACCGGTATTGACGAATTTGAACTCGTTCAGTCCGCTGTTTTCAACAACTACCGCGATCTGGACTTCCTGACCCGGTGAAAATTCGTTCATTCCTCCCAGGGTAACAGAAAGGGAAGGGCTTCCTGACATATACTGCACTCCTGCACTGGCAGGAGAAGCTACGATAAGAAGGGCCGCAATACCGATAATAACGGTCCACCACAGGCGACCGGCCCGCTCCTGTCCGGGCGTATACTTACCGGAACAGGGATGTTCCTCAAGGGTACTTTTTTTCACGACGTACATAGGTATTCCACGTTCTTCTGAATTATTGTCATCAGACTTAGGAGTTAATCTATTAAAGTCTTTGTTTCATCGGTTATACATAAGGGTTATAGATAAAACCGGATTGTCCGGTTAGTGAACCATGGATGACCTTTGCCTGACGAAAAAAGAGACCGGGATCCCGTACAACGGGAAGCATCAGTGGAGCAGGTCCTGGAGTGCGTCGATACGCTCGCGCAGGGCCTTCTCCCGCTCGGCAAAGTCTGTAATATCCGCTATCGTTATGTAGTAACTGGTAATGGTGCCGTTTTGTGCAGCGGTCATTTTTCCCTGGATATGGCGACGAATACCATCTTTCCGCCGGATCCAGATCTTAAACTCTCCCGGGGCAGGGGAGTCCGGCCGGACATTCTTGAAGATCTCCTCAATCCGTTCCTTATCCGTCAACGGCACAATCCCGGAATCTGCTATTGCCTGCACGTCATCCGTTGCCAGGGTCCCGTGCAGGCCCATCGCGGCCATCTCATCGGTTGAGTAGCCGGTTATCTCCCTGATACGGCGGTTGGAGAACACAATTTTATCATTTTCCACAATAAAGAGCCCGTCCTGGATGTTGTCCGCCATCATCCGGAACCGCTGTTCGCTCTCACGCACCCGGGCTTCCTGGACATTGAGTTCTGTGATATCCGTAAAGATTGCAAAGTTATAGAACGCATCCTGGTGCCGTACCCCGCTGATACGGGCATAGACAAAACGCCGTTTTCCGTCTTTCCTTATGATCCATGTCTGGAGATCCCCGGGTTTGTCAGGCTGTGCTTCAAGCGTGCGGATTTGTTGGAGAGCGTTCTCGCGGGACCCGGGTGCGATAATCGTGAGAGGCTCCATGGCCCACAGCTCTTTGAGGGAATACCCGGTGATTTCGGCAATGCGGTTATTGGCATAGATGGTTTTTCCATTTTCCATGATGATGAGGCCGTCCTGGATATTGTCCGCCATCATCCGGAACCGCTCCTCGCTCTCCCGTATCTCCTTTTCTGCAAGGATATGCCCGGTAATATCCTCAAGGATCAGCGTGATCCCTTTTCTCCCGTCATCAAAAACCGTTGGTACGCAGGTCTGGTGGAAGATCCGGTCCCCGGAATCTTTTACACGGAAGGTGACCGTCGTCTCCTGATCCCCGGGACCGGATGTAATCGTATCCAGGAGTTCATGGACATCCACTTCCGGCGACTGGAGGAATGAGATGTTTTTCCCCAGGGTATCTTCACGCGGGAGTCGCAGGAGTTTTTGAAAGTTTTCATTGATATCGATGATCCGGAACTCATGGTCCAGCACCATGATGAGCTCTTTTGAGTAACTGAGCATGGCCGATAGCGGGACCCGCTGGGAGATCGTATACACCTTTGCCATGCCGTATGTCCGCATCTCCACCTGGCCGGAGATGAGCAGGACATCGAGGTATCTCCCGACCGTGTTCTTGTTCTTCTTCAAGGCTTTTGAGAGACCGGTTACACTCATGCCTTCAGGATTTTTCTTGAGAAGGTCTTTTATGGCAACGAGTTCCTGCTGGTAATCCTGCATCATGGAAGTGTCAGACCGTGAATCCTGTTCTCTTGATCGGGAGGATTATGGCGATTGGTAATTGTCATGTATAATCTGTTTGTATAGTTAATAACGCCATGTTTTAAATAATTAATGGTGAACCCCCAAAATACGATACCACCAGGGAATGAAAGTACCATTGCTCTGAGGAAATCTTCAAGGGAAAAAGAAGACTTTCCTTATGATGAGAGGAGTCGCTCTGGTATACCGGGTAGCTCCCAAGAGAATGGAGATGAATCATACCTTAATCTCTTCTGGAAGAGGACAGGTATCGACCGGGAATATCCTCCACCGTTCCGGGAGATATTTTAAAAACCAGTCCGGGAAATCCTGGTAAAAGAGAGGAACATTCCCCTTTGAAGGGTACACACAGGAAAATCAGAGCAGTTCCAGGGCTTCCCGCCCGGTGATGCCGGTCCGGATACCGCGCCCGAATGCCGAACGGTTGACTTCCCGGACAATACCCGTAAGGATGTCATCTGTGTCAACGATTGAGGGGCCAAGGGATGGCCGGACTTTTGCCGCCGGGTAGCTGAACGAGTCCAGGGCTGCAACGTCGAATGCTCCGCACCCCACCATACCAACATCAGTCTTGACCGCGACCAGGTTCGCCGGGCCCAGGGAGATGACAAACCCTTCTGCTTTCTTATGTGAGAGCCGTACTTCAATAAATTCCATAGCACTTCTGCAGGAATGGTTGGTGTACGGGGATAAGAATCATGCGCAACAAAGAACGATACCTTTACTTCACCTCATGCGCTACACTGGACACAAAGCACGCGGGGGGAAGACGGTGGACAGGGCGCTTGAGAGAGTACTGGATGATGTGAAAGGAGGAGGCCGCCTCAGCGGGAAGGAAGCACTTGCACTCTTCGGGACCCGCGGCCGGCAGATCTGGGAGATCGCGGCTGCTGCCGACGAGGTGCGGGAAGACCGGGCGGGAAATGCAGTTACCTATGTCCGGAACCAGAACATCAACGTCACCAACCTCTGCGTGAATGCCTGCG
>CAZCZK010000119.1:0-6133 GCA_964503195.1 uncultured Methanoregula sp. | reverse complement strand
CGCCCCTGCCGACCACGACCAAATCCCCGCTCTCCCCGGTGCTGGTTTTGGGAGCACTTGCGGTTGCCGGGCTGGTTGCGGCGGCAGCAGTGAAGAGGCAATAATTCAGGTCCTTTTTTTCTTCGAAGGTTCTCGATCTGCCGTCTAAAGTGACCGGTAATTAAGGAGCCGCTGCGGGGCTCCTCGTCGTCGGCGGAACAATCGTAACGGTATCTCCAGAAAAGAGCGCCCCTATTTTCCAGAGCACCTTTTTTGGTGTAGAAACCCGGCCAGGAAAAAAAGGAAACGGTATTATGTGTACTGTTTCTTCCAGACCCAGAGCTCGTAACAGACGAGGATCACAATGACGAGCACGCCGCCGAGGAAGAACGCGAGGGCCGGATCAAGAGCCGGAACAACGGCCCCGGCTCCACTCCCCATGGGTCCCGGCGGGAGTATTGGCGGGGGCGCCATCATGGTCGGTGAAGGAGTGGATACCAGTACCGGTGATGCATTTGCTGCCCAAGTGTCCGCCATCCCTTTTGTCCCGGCCATCACCACATCCGGGTTCGTTGTTGCGTTCCGGGCCATGCTCTCGGCAATTGCCTTTGCGGCAGCGCCGCCATCCTGCGGGAGGGCAACCTCCGGTGCTGCATTCACCGTGTTCACGCTGCCGCGGATCAGGCTGCCCGGCCCAAAAAGCGTGGAAAGGGCCGGGATCAGGACCGAAGCCACCGCAAGGATCCCAAACAGCGACGCGTATTTTAAGAGGAGTGACCGGACATTTGACTGGCGGGGGGCAACCACCAGCAGCTGGTTGGTCAGCGTGTAGATCTTGACCTCCCGGCCCTTGATGCTGTATTTTGTTTTCTCCACGGCGATGAGACCGGCATCGAGCAGGTTCTCGACGTGGTACTTTGCCGTGTTCATGGGGATGCCCAGCCGTTCGGTGATATCCGTCAGGCTCCGCGGCCCTTCACCAAGGATCTGCAGGATATCGTTTGCGGTCTGGCTTCCCATCGCCTTTGCAATCTTCTGCGCCCGTTCGTCGCCGGGTTCCAGGAACACGACATTGTCTGCCATCATTACTCCCTGAGTGCTGCGATGATACGCTCGCGCCCTACCTTTAACGCAAGGTCGAGCCGGGCTGCATCCGGCCCGCCGCCCTGCGCCATCGCAGGCTTACCCCCGCCTTTGCCGCCAAGCATACCGCAGACCTGACCGATGATCTCCCCGGCATTCACCCGGCTGTCGCCGGATGCGAGCACGACCCGGACTGAATCCCCGGATCCCGCAAGCAGGGCAACACCGCCTTTTTCTGAAACGGAGGCTGCAATGAGGGCGAGCTCTTTTGGCGGGAGATCGATCTGTTTGACAACAACCGGCGTACTCTCCACCTGCTCTGCCACGAGCGTCCGGATCTCGAGGTCGACCAGTCTCTGGCTCATCCTCTCGATATCCTTCTTCTGGTCTTTCCATTCGTTAAAGAAGCGGGTGACCGTTGCGGGCAGGTTCTCCTCCTGCACCGACAGGACGGCAGCGGAAGACGTGACGATCCCTTCGAGGTGCTGCATATAATAGACCGCGGCAATGCCGGCCGAGAACTCGATCCGCTCGATGCCGTCCTGGATGTGCTCGACGCGGATGATCTTGATCATGCCGACTTCCCCGGTGCTCCGGCAATGGGTACCGGCGCAGGCCTCGATGTCCCCGGCCACTTTCACGATCCGGATATCCCTGCCCGGGGGCACCCCGCCCTGGTACAGCGAAAAGCCGTACTTCTGCTCAGCGCGGGTCCGGTCATCGGTCTCAACCTCCACCATCACGCTCGCCATGATCATGCGGTTTGCCGCCACCTCAATACGGTGGAGTTCGTCCGGGGTGATATGCTTGAAGTGCCGGATGTCGATCCGGGAACTTTCGCTGCCTTTCTGGGCTCCCGCCTGGTGGATATGAGCACCGAGAACCTCCTTGGATGCATGGAGGAGGATATGCGTTGCGGTGTGGTGGCGCATCAGCGACCAGCGCCGCTCCTCGTCCACCATCCCCTTGATCCGCT
Source organism: uncultured Methanoregula sp. (assembly GCA_964503195.1). GTDB lineage: Archaea > Halobacteriota > Methanomicrobia > Methanomicrobiales > Methanospirillaceae > Methanoregula. The sequence continues at coordinate 4,095 of CAZCZK010000119.1, read as the reverse complement.
CGCCCCGCCGGAGGACCCCCCCGGCAAGGTGGTGGAGGATCACGTCGCCAACCTTGGTGACCCCGTCGACCTGTGCCATGGACTCGGAACCAATAAGCGTTCCGGTATCGGCCGGCTGCCCGCCGCCCTCCGGGTAGAAGAGGGTCTGGTCCGTTACCACATACCCGTCAAAGAAGTCCAGCACCACGGCCTCAAACTCGACAGCCGATGGCTGGTCGTAATAGAGTTTCTTTGTCGGGGGAAGAGCCCGCAGCCGCCCGGCATACTTTTCGGTCCTGTCTTCTTCTGCCTCCTTCTTCGATTCGGAATGCATGTCGGCAACCATGGAATAGAAGTTGTCCGGAAGGTCAACGACTGCTCCTTCCCGGGTCGCAATCTCTTTTATCATCTCCGGCTGGATGCCGTGGGAGTCGTAGAGGACCATGACCTCGGAGAGCGGGACCCGCTGGCTCTTTGCCTTGTAGGTCTTTGCAACCTTCTGGACGATGCGGGTACCCCGTTCCAGGGTTGCGGCGTACTTCCCGGTCTCCCGCTCAACGATCTCCCGTACCACCGCTATGTCCTGCTCGAACTTCTTCGGACCGATGATCGCCGTCTGCTGCTCGATCAGGTCTGCGAGGGGCTCCTGGATCTTCAGCTCGTTCATCATCCGGAGGGTCCGCCGGATCACGAGGCGTGCAAGGTAGCCTTCCCGCACATTGGACGGGACAATGCAGTCGCCGAGCATATAGGCAAGGCAGCGGGTGTGGTCAACGATCGCGTACACCTTCTCGATAGGAGTGATCATCCGGTCCAGTTTCTCGGGGGAGACATCGATCGCTGCAGCAACTTTCTTTCGTAAGTTGAAGAGGTTGGTACCCGAGATGTCCATCAGCCCGGCATACTTTGCATTCAGGGAGAGGAGTTTTGTGTATTCCTTGTTGTCGAGCATGTGGGAGAGCCCGGCAGCCCCCATCACGTGGCTCACCATCTCCGGGAAGACCGCGTCATAGATCGTGGGGGAACCTTTCGATGCCCAGACCAGCCGTTCGAGCCCGTAGCCGGTATCCACGATCCGGAGTTTCATCGGGTAATACATCTCGCCCTTCAGCTCGTAGCCCGGGCCATCGGTCTTCTGCCGGCCAAGGCTCATGAAGACCAGCGTGGCAATCTCAAGGCCCCCGATCAGGACCTCGACGCTCGGGCCGGCATTGCCGCCGCCGATCCACGGGTTCTCCTTGTAGGTGACCCGGTTCAGGTCCCCACCGATGGACGCGATGAACTGGTCGCAGAGTTCAACGGTGCGGTCCTTCCAGTAGATCTCCTCGTTTTGGGTATTGAAGGCATGGTGGGCCATCATCTCGAACGTGGTGAGGTGGCGCCCGGATCTTCCCACGGAATCCAGGTCATTGAGCCGGATACAGGGCTGGGAGATGGTCAGCGGGTTTGCCGGGGGCGGTACAATACCGCTCGTCACGAACGGCTGGAAGTCCGCGATCGATGCGATGGTTAAATAGATGTCATCCCGCCAGCGTGCAACCACCGGGTACCGTTCCACCCGCGTATGGCCGTTCTTCTCAAAAAAGGAGAGGTATGCCTCGCGCATGGAATCAAGGGTGTGGGGCGAAAAGACCGGGCTCCCGATGAAATTATACGGCTCGCAGGGGGCATCCCCGCAGATCTCTTTAGATGCGTCGCGGGTCCAGAATGCCGACCCGCAGCTGGTACAGATCTTCCGGGTAAATCCCTGTGTTTTGAAATAATCGAGCTGGTATTCGTCTTCGAGCATGGATAATCACACAATCGTCAGTACAGTTGATGATGAACGCTCATAAGTTTGTTGTTCCTGAAGGTCATCAGGCCCGAAGGAGGACAAGAATGCATCAGCGTTCTTCGAGATCGGCGACCACCAGCCGATTGGAGCATTGTATCGGGAAGACCCGAAAGAGGAGAAGAACCCGCAGGAGTCTTCGACAGCTCGCTGGCTCCGGGTTCGAAGGAGGAGATAACATCGTAATACTATTCATTCAGGCGGATTACATAACTGAATAGTTCATGGACCGGTTGCATTATATTGACAATCTGCGGTGGATATGTATCCTGGTGCTCTTCCCATTCCACACCGCTTTCGTTTTTTGCGCGGGATGGTACGGTTATTATGTCTCGTCTGATTATCCATCTACGGCAGCACATTGCATCACGGTTTCCATTGAGCCCTGGATCATACCCCTGCTCTTCTGTATCGCAGGAATGAGTACGAAATTCGCGTTACAGAAGCGCACGCCCCTTATGTACCTCAAAGACCGTCTCACAAAACTCCTTGTTCCGTTCCTTGCAGGACTGTTCCTCATCTGTCCCGTTATTGCATATTATGCCCTGAAATTTCATACAGACTACACCGGGAGCTTTGCCGGAGCGTTTGTGCATTTCTTCAGCTCAATCCAGAACTTTCCGGATCTGAACGGGATTGGGGGAGATTTCAGCGTTGACCACCTCTGGTTCATCCTCTCGCTCTTTACCATTTCACTGGTGACACTCGGTGTGATCCTGCTTGGACAGCGACAGGCCTGGTTTCACTTCAATCTGGAGAACGTCAGTCTTCCGGTCCTGGTTCTTTTGTTTTTTCCGGTCTGGCTCCTGAACTACGTCGGTATCTATGAGACAGGATATTCTCTCGTATCGTATTTCGCCATGTTCCTCATCGGGTATTACCTGTTCGCGGCAGATCCGGTGCAGGCAAAGATGGAAAAGTACCGGGCAGTTCTCCTGGCTGCATGGATAGCCCTGACAATCGGGATAATGTGGATGTACGGAATAATCCTGGGACATTCTGAAGTATTCTGGGGATATTCCGCCTTCTTTGTTTTAACCGGATGGACTGGTGTCCTTGCCCTCATGGGAGCGGGCAGGCACCTGTTGGATAGTACCAACTACTTCACCACCTATCTGAGTACGGCATCGTATCCGGTGTATATTCTTCACCAGGCGATACTCGTGGTAACGGCCTATTATGTGCTGATGTTCGCAATCCCTCCGGCACTCCAGTTTGCGGCAATTGTGATCGTCAGTCTCCCGCTGACATTTGCCTGCTACGAGATCATCAGGAGAATTCCCGTTGTACGGACACTGTTCGGCATTACCCGTCCACAAAGGAAAAATGCGTACGTGGATGGCATACCAGGTCCTGAATCCCGATGATGGTGGAAGGGATTTCTGTCCGGCCTGAATGAAGATCGCGACAGGCCACAAAAATATCCGGCACAGACAGCAACTATCCCGGGACACCCGATAAACAATGGTGTTGATTCAGGACAGGCCCGGTATTTTCTCTCTGTCAGATTTATTGATCCGGCGTGTCACTTCATCTGGTCGGCATACCAGCCGTCAACCTGCCTGAAAATACCGGTCGTCGTCGCAATTCTCACCGCGAGGAGGTGCCAGCAGTTCCGGCCCCGGTACAGGAAATCCCCGCAGGTACAGAAATCATCCTCCACAATATATGCGGCAGTCCTCCCCTCGACGACAAAAAAGTCCAGGTATTTTTTGACCCGGCCTGCGTCGATTGCGTCAAGTGCGGATGTCCCCTTCCGGCCAAACGCGGCAACAATCTTCCCGCGGATTTTATCGTCCAGTTCAGGATTCGTCCGGAGCTGCTCCCAGATATCGGTCATGGGACGGAGTGCAGGAGAGGGGGATCGGCAATAAACCGCCAGCCTCTCTGTGAAGCAAGCCGCTTCATGGCCGGGGCTTCGAGCGCATAGTGTGTCGCCTCAATACAGGGAAGAGGTGCAGCGCGGTATACGGAATGTTTCAGTTCAGCTGAGAGGAAAGCGTCAGCCCCCTGTTCCTTTGCCTCTGCCATAATTTCCGGATCAAATCCGCTGCCCCCGACTACAGCAAGCCGCTCCGGTTTTTTGATCTTCCCCCAGACCCGCAGCGGGCAGTCGAGCCGGCGGGCGATCTCCTGTACGCCCAGCGGGCAGTCGCCCACGAGCCCGAGCGTCATGGCTTTTGGATGTTCCAGCGCGAGGAGTTCAGCGAGTGCATCGTTCACCCCGGATCCGGCATGGTCGAAGTTGGTGTGCATGACATAGATGTTCAGGTCGGCCGCGAGCA
>CAZCZK010000118.1:0-6149 GCA_964503195.1 uncultured Methanoregula sp. | reverse complement strand
GAGCCCCCGGGGAAAACGGTGGTACGAAGACATATTGATGGGAAGTACAGCATTTGCCGTGGCGAGCTCGGCAAAGAGGCCGGTTCTCATCATTCGGAATAAAAACCCGATACAGACATAATTCCCGGGACAGTACAATCCCATACCATTCAAATTTTCTCGTATTCCTCAACGTATTTTTCCTTCCCCGCTCCAGTACGTTCATGGATAGCCGGTTCACCTCGCCCGGATTCCATATGAGCCCGCTCCTCTTCGTGGCACCCGGCGGGTACCTTATCGCGTTGCGTAGTAAAAGGGAATTCCCAAAAATCGTGTGGTGATCGGAAGCGTACAGCCTGTCAGCGAGTACAAGGAAAAAGAACCGGGCATCTGCATCCCACGGGGGGAGCAGATTCGTATCTACCACTCATAAAGGTACCGTTTTTATGCATGAAAACCAAATCAGAATAATCCCCTAAAGCCGTCTCATCCCGACAGGTGCGGAATAGAATACATCGATGATGGTTTACCTTGCAATGAGAGGAATACCATGAGAAATACCGAGATTTCAAAAGTAGCTGGTTTCTTTGTGCTGGTGGCAGCTGTCCCGTTTCTTTTATCGGTAATTCTTGCCCCGCTCAATACTTCCCAGATACTCTCGCTCGTCATATTCACCTCCTTTATTGCAGGCTCCCTGTTTTACTGGCAGTTCAGAAATGCTTTTGCCTTTATCGGGATTTCCCTGCTTCTTGTATTCAATGTCCTGGATATCGAACACCTGATCCTTTTCGCCAACCTCGAGCTGATCCTGTTCCTTGTTGCGATGATGATAATCGTTGCATTTCTTGAAGAAAGGGGGGTGTTCAACTGGCTTGTTACGGTCATCATCAAACCATTTTCTGACCGGCCCTATCTCCTCATTGGGATCCTGCTGATGGTCGGGGCCCTGATGGCAGCGCTTGTTGACGAGGTGACATCAATCCTGTTCATGAGCGCCATCATGTTCAAGGTTCTTGACGGCTATGGGATTTCCGGGAAAAATGCATTGCCCTATATCATGTTCCTTGTATTCACCACCAATATCGGCAGCAGTGCCCTTCCCGTGGGTAATCCCATCGGAGTGATGATTGCCTTTGGAGCGGGTTTTTCAGTTATGGACTTTCTCCGGTGGACATTCCCCATCGCTATCATCAGCAGCCTTGTGACGGCTGGTATCGCGCTGGCATACCTGAAACGGGCCGCACCTATCAGTCGGGTTCAGACAGGTTCCGCTCCAGAACGGAAATTAAAGTTTGAAGATGTCCCGCTCACCCGTGAGATCATGGGAGGCATCCTGATATTTTTCCTCGTGATTGGCGGGCTGGTTATGCAGAGCCACCTCGAACAATTGTTCGGTCTTGGGAAAAATATTCTGCTCCTTGGGGTCCCCCTTATGATGGCCGGCACGGTACTTGTTCTCGACCGGCAGCATGCTCACAAGCATGTTGAAAAAGTGGACTGGTATACCCTGTTATTTTTCCTCTTCCTCTTTGCTGGTGTGGGCTCCCTCAAATATGTTGGTATTACGGATAAAATCGCAGCTCTCGTGGCAGGCACCGGGGGAGATTTGCTTGTCATGATGCTTCTTGTCGGGGGGATCGTTTCTGTCCTGACTGCATTTATTGACAATGTACTGGCTGTTGCAACAATTATGCCGGTTGTCGAAGCATTATCCGGAACAATTCCGCTTGCACCGGTCTGGTGGTCCATGTTAATCGGAGGAACCTACTGCGGGAATGCAACCCTCATTGGATCGACGGCCAATATTGTCGCCGCTGGCATGGTTGAGAAAAAAGGATTAGGATCCTTTTCAATGCTCGGCTGGATGAAAATTGGTATACCGATATCAATATTGACCGTTGGTATTGCATTTTTCCTCTTGTACATTCAGGTCATTGTATTTTCGTTCTGAAGTTTGAGCAAATCCGGTATCCCGGAGGCCCCGGACAATGGTGAGATGACGATGGTGGTGAGCGGTTCGCCGATGGGGGTCAGCCCCGCACCAGGACCGGGAGTGAAGCAGGCAACGACCGCGATCTCCACTTTTCCATTCCTTACCACGGGAAGGTCATTGACGATATCGACAAGGGTATTGGTGACACGGATCGCGGAGAGGATGCTTGAGATCAGGCCAGGGGCCGGTTTCTGAGTAAGGATATGCAGCCAAAAAATGAATGGACTGTTTTTGCTGGTTCTGCAGTGCCGGGGTACGAAGATATATATGCTTCGTCAATGGTATAGACCAATTGAATACAAAGGGTGTCGTGAGGACAGTGGCGAAGGATCTTACCCTGGTTATCAGGTCATTACAATGTTCTGCCGTGAACAGGTGCAGGGAACGGCTCGACGCGGCCGCACTCAAATCCCGCGACCTTATCAGCAGGGGTGAGACAGAGAACGGGTGGGCCCCGAAGCACGACACGCCGGAGTACGGGGTCACGTCCCTGCTGAAGCGCAGGCATGGGTTATAGGGAGGGTGGCAGCATGGATGAAACGGAAAAAACCTTGTTACAGCAGATTCGGGAGAAGGAACAGGAGTATGCAAAGAAGATCGAGATCGTGAAAAAAGAGGCCGATAGCGCAATAGCTTCCGCACAGAGCGAGGCAGAGAGCCTGCTCTGTACTGCCGACGGCGCCGGAAAAAAGGAGGCGGAACAGCTCTACTGGCAGGAAAAAGGGAAGATCGAGGCCGAGATCGGGGAGCTCAAACGCGGGGCGGCAGCTGCCCGGGAAATGGCGGTAAAACGTGGTGAGAGGAACCTGCCCCGCGCAGTCGAGACCATCGCCGCGTATGTGACGATGGAATAAACGGGAGTCCCGCTGTGGAGGGATGAAATGCTCCAGTCGATGAAACGGATCCAGGTGGTCGGGCCAAAAACTGATCTGAACCGGGTAGTTGACCTCATGTACCAGAAAGGGAAGGTCCACCTGGAGAACGCAAGCGAGGAAGTGTCCAGCCGGGAGATCCACCTCACGCCGGTAAAACTGGAGGCGGCACAGAATATTGCTGATGTGCTCAGCAAGATCCAGGCAATCTTTTCCACCCTGCCCGTCATTGCTGATGACCCTGACCGGCAAAAGGCTGCCCAGGAAGCCCTGGAAAAAAAGAGCTATGACCAGATCATCAAACGTGCCCGCGAGGTGATCCGGGAACTTGAGACCACCACGCGGGAACTTTCGGCAAGAAAGAGCGAGATGACCCTGGCAGTCACCGCCCTGGACCGGTATGCCAAGGTCCTTACCATCATCCAGCCCGTGGAGAAGGAACTGCCGACCCTGGAGGGGTTTGAGGTCACGATCCTCCTCATCCAGAAGGAGCATGCCGGGGTTATTGAGATCATCAAAAAAGAGATCGCGGCCATCACTCATAACCACTTCGAGATGAGTTCCACGACCGTTGACGAGGAGACGCTTGCCACGATCATGGTCTTTTCCAAGCAGCATTCGGAAGCGGTCCATGCCTTCATCTACTCGGTGAACGTCAACGAGGTCCGGTTCCCGAAGGAGTACACGGGCCGGCCTTTCTTCGAAATGTTTGCGCTCATCGAGGAGCAGAAACAAAAAAATACCGGAGAGATTGCCGCCATCGACAGTCGTCTTGCCGCCCTTTCATCGCTCTGGTACCAGGAGCTGGTGGTGCTCAGGAAACATCTTGTGGATATTTATGCAGAGGTAGGGGCTTACAAAAATTTCGGACTCTCCGATTACACGTTCGTGATCATGGGCTGGATCCCGAAAAAACACCTCCGTGCAACCGGGCAGGCGCTCCATGACACGTTCGGTGACCGGGTGGTCATCTCCGAGCTTCCGGTAACAGAGGAGGACATGAAACACGCTCCCGTGTGGTATGATAACCCCGCATGGATCAAGCCTTTCGAGTTCATCATGGGGCTCGTTGCACTGCCGAAATACGATGAGTTCGATCCTTCGCCGGTCCTCGCGATCTTCTTTCCCCTCTTCTTCGGGATCATGGTCGGCGATATCGGGTATGGGCTCGTCATCCTCGCCATCGGGCTCTTCGTCCGGCACCGGGTTCTGGCGAACACCTTTTTCGGGAACATGGCGCGGGTGCTGATCATCTCCTCGATCCCGACCATCATCTTCGGGTACCTCTTCGGGGAGTTCTTCGGGAACCTCGGCGAACATCTCGGGTGGCTTGAACCGCTCCATATCCTCGGCATCTCGTGGAACCGGGGAGAAGCGATCGTTCCCATGCTGATCCTCGCTGTCTCCATCGGCGTGATTCATATCTTCCTGGGACTGGTCATCGGTATGCGGAATGCCATCATCATGAAAAACCGGAAGCACCTTGCTGAGCATGCCGGCATGCTCCTTTCCATCACCGGCATCATCGTCCTCCTGGTAACACTTGCCGGCGTCATACCTGCGATGGGGACCTCTGCCGGGGCAGTGCTTCTCCTCGTCGGCCTCTGCCTCATCATCTACGGGGCGGGGGCATTCGGTGCCATGGAAATTATGGGCACGGTGGGCAACATCCTCTCCTACGCGCGGCTGATGGCAATCGGGATGGCGTCGGTGATACTCGCCCTTGTTGCAAACGAGCTTGCCGGTGCCTTCGGGATCGCGATCATCGGCATCATTGTTGCCGTTCTTCTCCACGGGCTCAACATCCTTCTGGCCATGTTTTCCCCCTCCATCCACTCGATCCGTCTCCACCTCGTGGAATTCTTCTCGAAGTTCTACGAGGGCGGGGGCGTGGCATACAAGCCGTTTGCCCGGGAGCCGGGCGGGGCGGGGAAGGGCTGAGTCCCCTGTTTAGTTAACCGGATTTTCTGCATTTCACAAAAAAACGTGTACGTTAACCTGCCGGATACGTTCAGGGTGCTTCCAGCCGCGATCCGATGCTTGAGATCAGAACCGGATCGCGATCGATCCGGATCGGTTTTTCGATCAAGATCACGATCGCGATTGCAATTTTAAAATCGGGATCCGGTTTGAAAATGGAAATCGCGGATCGATTTTGAGATCAAAATCGCTGACCGATTTTCGTACGAGAATCGGGATCCGATTTCACGCTCCGTCATTACTTGTGGTCCAGGACATGATTTTCAATCGCCGATCGAATTGCAGATGAAAATCGCGGATCGATTTTGAAATGAAAATCGGGATCCGATTGCGCAATGAAAATCGATCACTGGTTTTTCCGGAACGGTTTTTGATCGCGATGGTGATTGCGAATAAAAAAAATAATGCTCTGGAGAAACGGGAATGATTTCCGTGAGTTCACACCCGAACCATGAAAATCGCAGATGTGAGGGCCCCCCGGGTCAGGGCCCCTCGCGGGGCACGGCATGGCAGTTCTGGGGTTTCGCAAAATGCTTACGATGAATGACCCGCCGCGGGGGGGCCCCTAATTTGGGGCGACGGCGTTCATCGCAACGAATTGAGTGAGTGAAAAATCCTCATATCACTCAGATGGCGCTCCCTCACTTCTTCCCCGCCGCCTTCTTCTCCTTCACCAGCTTCTTCTTCCGCTCTAAGATACTCTTGACCTTCTTTAACCGGAAGAGGTCCTCCCGCTCGCGTTCCTCGATCGCATTCTTGATGTATTTCGCCTGGGCTTTGAGCTCGGGTATCAGGATCTGTTCAAGGGCGTTCACCCGGCGACGGTTCATCTGGATCTCGGACCCGAGCCGGCGCATCGCGGTCTCCGTCTCGGCAAGCTTGATCAAGAGGTCGATTTCCACCTCGTACCGCTCGGCCGTTTCATCGATGCGGGCGCTCGTGGCAATGACCCCGTAACCCCGCTCGAGCATGCTCTTGGATACCCGTTTCTTCTCGATAACGGGGACTGGCACCCCCATGATGTTCTTCCCGCTGATGTCCACCGTGATCGAGCGGCGGGTGGCAAGCGACGCGGATTTCAGGGTGACAAGATCGTCGGTTGCCTGTGCGATGAGCAGCGCCTGGTCGGCACCCTGCGAGACCAGCTCCAGCTCGTCCCGCGAGTCGGAGACCGTGGAGAGGATCTTGAAGAACTCCTGGATCAGGGCATCCATCTTCTCCCGCAGGAGGTCGCGGCCCTGCTCGGCGAGCCGGATCTGGGCCTTCATCTTCATCAGCTCCATCCGGGTGGGCTTGACCTGCTCCATGGTTCACGCTCCCGCGGG
>CAZCZK010000117.1:0-6174 GCA_964503195.1 uncultured Methanoregula sp. | reverse complement strand
GTACTTGCGGTGGTATCCCCGCGGTGTGATGATTCCTTTGACATGGTCTCCCATCCTCCAGATCCTGCTCTCGCTGCTGCCGATGATAACGGTCGTGTGCATATCAACGGTCTCTTCTGACCTTTCAATTTCTCCAAGCGTCGTGATGATCGTCTTCTCATCATCCCGCAGGGCGTTTTTCACCATTGCTACCGGGGTTGTGCCGGCACGATACTTCCGGGCATGTGCAATCGCAAGAGCAAAGTTGTGTGGCCGGCCCCTGCTTTTGGGATTGTAGAGGACAACCGGGACATCCGCCGAGAAGAACGCGTCCAGTCGTTGCTCGATAACCTCAAGCGGCGTGAGGAGATCCGAGAGGCTGATCGTTGCATAATCCCCCGAGAGCGGTGAACCGGCCCGGGATGCTGCAGCATTGGCAGCGGTGACGCCGGGAATAACCTCGACATCGATCTCCTCACCAGAGTGTTCGAGCACCTCGAGCACGATTCCTGCCATCCCGTACACCCCCGGATCGCCTCCCGATACGAGGGCAACCGCGTGGTTGCGGGCAAGCTCAATTGCCTGCCGTGCCCGGTCCACCTCCTTACCCATGGAACTGGAAATCACGTTCTTGCCAGCGAGCAGCGGTTCCAGCGGTTCGAGATAGGTCGAGTGGCCAAGGACATAGTCCGCTCCGGCAACTGCCTTGAGCGCCCGGGCGGTCATATATTCCCTCTTCCCCGGGCCCAGCCCGATGATAGCAAGGCTCCCCTGCTTTTTTTCAGCGTGCGATGGCAACCGTGACTCTCCCGTACACTTTCTTCTCCATGATGAGCTCTCTCTGTTTTGCCGTTGCAAGGGCACAGGGCCCGGCAACACCGAGAAGGCCTATCTTTGATGCCCTCGAAGGGCCGGTCCCGGTCTGTGCGTTTATGGTATCATCGTCAAGGAATATTAAATTGCCAGAGAGGGCACCGACAGCAGCAATGAGCCCCGGTTCCTGCATCTTTTTTATGGTGGTTGCGTAGATGAATACGTCCGTCTCGGCAATGCCGTTTTCTGCAAGAGCGGCACGGACAGCGGCGGTGACCTCTTCTTCCCCGACACCTTTCCTGCACCCGATCCCGACCGAGTACTCCCCGGATCGCACCAGCAGGGATACATCCGGACCGGCTATCACGATTGCAGGTCCGGCGATAGCATGGACCGGCAGGTCCCGGTCCAGCAATGCTGCATTCACCGCCCGCGTCGAATCCCGGTTGACAACGGTTGTCCCGGTCCGATCTGCAACACCCTCTACAGAGTCCCTGCCCCGCGATTCCGTAGCTGTCGTGATGACCGGCACAAGACCGAGCCCGTCCAGTTCCCTGGCCAGGGCATTGGCGCCATGGTGGCCTCCCAGCACGGGAATCGCATACCGGCAGTCCGGGCTGATGACGACAACGGCAGGGTCCGTCCACTTGTCATCGAGCAAAGGGGCAATCTTCCTGACTACGATGCCCATCGACATCAGGGCAACGATCCGTTTCCGGCTCCGGAAGGCTTCAGCAAAAACATCTGCAGTATACGTGGCACTATCGGCACCGAGAAAGGCAGCTATCCGTTCGGCATCGTTCCGGAAGTACGGGAGGGCGATAACAACAGTATCGGTCATGAGTAGAGATGGGATCGCTGGTAACCGGAATCAATGCCCCGGACAGCCCTGCCGACAATGAGGAGGGCGGAGCGGGTGATGCCGGCGTCCTGTGCTTTCCTAGCGATATCGGCCACCGTGCCGGTGATCACAAGCTCGTCAGGCCAGGACGCATGGAAGACCACAGCGGCCGGAGTATCCCGCGGGCAGGCAAGCTTTTCTGTGATATCGGCAAAATGCCCGCTGCCCAAAAAGAAGGCCATGGTTGCAGGGTACTGTGATAATCCGGCGATATCGTCCTGCTCAAGGGTCTTCCCGGCCGGGCGGGTGATGATCAGGGTCTCGGCGATGCCCCGTGGCGTGAACTCGGTAGTGAGGGCTGCTGCTGCGGCAAAGACCGACGAGACGCCGGGAACAATATGGACGGGAATATTCTGCTTTTTCAGTTCGGCAATCTGTTCAACGATCGAACCAAAGAGCGCCGGGTCACCGGAGTGGAGCCGGACCACGGTCTTTCCCCGCTTGATACGGTCGGTCATGAGGCTGACTATGTCGTCAAGGTGCATACCCCAGCTGTCCACTTTCTCGGGAGCAGGGCTTGAAGCAACAAGGGCAGGACTGACGAGCGAGCCGGCATAGAGAAGGACATCCGCCCTGTCGAGGAGGGCCCTTCCTTTGACCGTGATCAGCTCGGGATCCCCGGGGCCGGCCCCGACAAACCAGATACCATCCTCGTCATTACTTCCGGGCATACATCACGCTCATATAATCGCTTTTTTCCGGGAGTTCATGGTTCCGGTACACTCTCATATCAGGAAAGAACATCCGTTCGACCAGTACGAACTCACGGTAACCCTCGGCCCGGAGCTGGTCAGCCCGCTCCCTCGGCCTGCGGACTTTCAGGAATATCTTCGCATCTGACAGGGTACCGTCCGTGACCGTAAACCCGGCGTTCACCGGGACCTGTGCAGCTGCTGCAAATGCGGTGATGGAACTGATCCCGGGTTCTGTATGGCATGCAATTCCGGGATGGGTTGTTGCGATCACTGCACAGAGCCTTGAAAAGGTCGAGAAGAAGTTGGGGTCGCCAAGGATTCCGAAAACGGCAAGCCCGTTCCTGGCAACCGGTGCGATCTTTTTTGCGTTCTCTTCAAGGCACTGCTGGATCCGTGCCTCATCGTCCGTCATCGGGAACTCGAGCAGGACCGGTTCCCGGTACGGGACAACAAGGTCGAAGGCTATCCGGCCCGGGACAAAAACCGCATCCGCTTCCTTCAGGAGACGGACTGCGCGGAGCGTGAGGAGTTCCGGGTTACCCGGCCCGAGACCAAGGCCTACGAGCATGCTGCACCCCGGGCAACAATGATGAAAACGGGATCGAGAGGCCTGAACATGATACTGCCGGCAATGTCAGAGGATCGCGAAACCTGCACCAGCACGACTTCACAGAAAACCCCGAGTTCTTTTAAGGTTACAACCGCCCGCTCAAGCGTACTCACCATCACCGCATTGATAACGATCGTCCTCTTTACCTTCGTTACCAGAACCGGGAGGATCTCTGCAAGATTTTTCGTACCGCCAAGAAACGCACAGTCAAAAACCTGGTCACATTTCAGGAAATCCACGGCATCCATACAGAAGAATTCGATGGCGGGGGCACCCGTCTGCCTGGCGGTCGCTGCTGCAATTTGTATTGCCTCCAGACGCCGGTCCACCGCATACACTTTTTTTGCCTGCTTGGCCATGGCAGCCGAGACCTTGCCGGTACCGCAGCCGATCTCAAGGACTGTATCGCTCGTCCGGAGGCCGAGTTTGAAGAGGGAGACCGCCATGATCTCGTCCTGGGTCGGTCCACCGGGAAGCTTTGGTTCGGGCATCTTCACAACTTTGGTTGCGCTCAAGTATTAAGGCTTGTTTTAACGACGGCAAACGGGATCCGGGTTTTGACTGCAGCAGACCGATCATGATCATCACCCTCATCGTGTCCTTGAGCCGGGTCGTGTTCCTTCTCGCCAGATTCATGACGCTCATGGTTTTCCGTGTTAAGGATCATTCTGGCGGACCTCCTCCTGCTCAGGACCCGGGACGGGAGACGGGTTCGTCAAGTTCAGGCTGGCAACGCTGATGGTGTTGCCGCTCTCCCTGCAGTACGCCTCTACCCGCACGGCAACCCGGCTGACCATACTGCCCATGGTGAGGATCAGCGAGTCCTGCCCCCGCAGCGCCCGGAGAATGCACTTGTCGATGACACCATACGTGAACTCGAGCGCGATCTCTTCCTGTGCAGCGCACTGCTTTGCCCGCGTCCCCATCGCCCCGACAACGATGCCGGGCCGGGCATGTAACCACGAAGGGAGCAACGATGTCGCGCCATCGTCCACATTGCAGACCGTGATACTACCGGGTGACGGGTGGATCGGGGGTTTGTTGAGGTGGTTCTCAATGATATGGACCATGTCGAGCACGCTCCGGGGCTTCCGTTCGGGAATGGCAAACCCGCGTTTCCCGAGTTCAACCGAGAGTTCGAGCAGGGTCGGGACCGAGAGGTGGGCCATGCGGACGTACTTCGGATTCCCGAACGCCACGTCCGGCACGTCCTCGCGAATAATCCTGCCGTCAGCAAGCAGAATTGCACGGTCTGCCCACGGGTAGGCAAGCTCAACATCGTGAGTAGAGATAACGATTGTCTTACCGTCGTGGTTCAGCTCGTCAAGGAGCTCCATGAGGTCCTCCGAGCCGGACGGGTCGAGACCGCTGGTCGGCTCGTCAAAGACCAGGAGATCAGGATCCATCGCGAGCACGCCGGCGATTGCGACCCGTTTTTTCTCCCCTCCCGAGAGCTGGTGGGGCGGCCGGCGCTCGAACCCGACGAGCCCAACGTGCCGGAGGGCCGTTGCGACCGCTTCCCGGACAGACGGCTCATCATATCCGAGGTTCGTAGGCCCGAAGGCCACATCCTGGTATACCGTCGGGGCTATGATCTGCCGGTCCGGGTTCTGGAGCACAAACCCGACACGTTTCCGGAGCTGGCGGAGGGAGGAGGTATCGTACCGGATCGGCTCGTTGTCGAAAAGCAGTATTCCGGTGTCCGGGCGGATCATGCCATTGAACATCTGGAGGAGCGTGGACTTGCCGGCACCGTTCGGGCCTACGAGTGCAATCTTCTCGCCCCGCCGGATATGGAAACTGATCCCGGCGATCGCTTCCCGGCCCCTTGGGTAACGGAACCGGATATCGCGTGCTTCAAGAACAATGTGGCTCATGGTCTCACCCTATAAGAGCGTCATTTCCTGCGACAGGACAACTGTCGCCGACGCCACCAATAGGAAGAGAGCGAGGGCAGCAAGCGGCCTCAGTTCAACAGGGCGGTTCTCGCCAAGGAGCGCAAACTTCCCGTCATAGCAGCGGGCGTCCATGGCCTGGATCAAATCGTCGCCGGCATCCCAGCTGGTGATGAAGGCCGCACCGCACATCATGGAGAAACTCATGATCGACTCCCGCCAGCCCGAGTACCCGAGTCGCATCACCTGTGCGTTGTAGATCTGCCGGACCTGGTCCAGGAGGAAAAAGATCGTCCGGTAGATGATCATGGCAAGATCGACCACGTAGCCCGGAATGTGGCACTTCCTCATAACGACGAAGAGATCGGTCATGGGGGTGGTCAATGCGATGAACACGAGGGCGGACATGCTCCCGATCACCCGACAGAGGATGAAGAAGCCCGTATTGATGCTCTCACGGGAGACCGAGAGCGAGAGGAACGGCAGGGGCTCCCAGCTCCAGAAGCCATTCTCCCCTCCGGAGATCAGCACGATGACTGCTGCACTGAGCAGGGCAAACCAGAGCGGGACGATGAAAAGTTCCACATAGGTCCTGATATCCACCCGGGCAAGGAGGAGCACTGCAGCAGAAAGGATCAGGGCGATGAGAAGGGGGGCCGCGTATCCAGTCGAGAGGAGACAGAGGAGGAGGGCACAGAGGCCGGCCGCCAGCTTCACCCAGGTATTGACCTCGCGCAAACCATTCTTCTGGGCCACGTCCTCCAGCAGTTCCTCGAACATGGATATCCCGTCTACCTGTATACTGATGAGGCTTTCTTCTGGCCCAGCCAGTACCCGAACACACCACCTACAAAGATCCCGCCGAGTGCCGCCTGGAGGGCAAAGAGGCAGGACTCGATCTCACCGCTCGGGGGCTCCCATTGCGGGATGAGCGGGGCAAAACTTTCTACCGGCTTTCCGGACAATTGGGAGATAAGACCGGATCCTGCGTTGTCGGAACCGGCAAATTCCGCTCCGGCCATGGTGGAGCTGGTGTAGAGGAAGATCCCGCAGAATGCAATGATTGCGATGATGGAGAGGATCTCCAGAAGGTATTTCTGCGCCATCAGGCATCCCCGCGGGCTGCGCTGATCTGCGCCTCCGAGAAGACCTTCATCCGTATGAGGATGTCGGGCTTGAGGGCAATGATGTACTTGAAGACCAGTGCCAGGACAATCCCCTCAAGAATCGCGAGCGGAACCTGCGTGACTGCAAAGATGGCCATGAACATGACAAAGGAGG
>CAZCZK010000116.1:0-6220 GCA_964503195.1 uncultured Methanoregula sp. | reverse complement strand
TCAGGGCGCTTTGTTCCTTTGGCTCCATGGTGATCGGTGAGTGATTGGAACGGGGACCGATAAGGGTTTTCCCCGCGTTGGAACAGGAAAAAGATGCTCTATTGAAACCATGTGATAATAATTAAGACGCTCTCGGGGGCTCTGCCCCCGCCGCTATGCCATCCCCCGGTTGCGATTGGGCTGTATCTCCTGTATGGAATCGTGGAGATATTTCCCGTTCAGGTTATACCGAGGCATCGCAATGCGCCCCCGCCCCCAATGGGGGCAGGGTTGGCGCAAGCGGGGCGATCATCACCGGAAAAGAGGAATTCTACAGAGCAAAAAAAAGGTCAAATTTTCCCTGGCAGAATTTTTTTTCCGGTAACCAGGTTACTATTCTTCGGTAAATACGAAGGTGACCCCCTCTCTCCCCCAACAGGGGGGGCAGCCCCGGGGGTGCCACCCTGACCCCCATTTCTTTGAGGGTCCTCGATCAGCTGTCCTTGAGTGCCCCTCCTCATGGGGGGATGCCCGGGCGGCGGGGGCGAAGCCCCTGAGAGCATCTGACTAAAAATCAATGGATTTCTGCAGAGCAGAAAAAAATCAGATAAAATAAAAAGAAACCAGAAGGGTCCCGAACGCTGCCAGTATCAGGATAAAGAAGACCAGGATGTTCCAGGAGAAGACCTTGTTGCCGTCAAGGATGCTTATGGGCAGCATGTTGAACGCCGCGATCATTGCATTGATCTGGACACCCGCCAGGCCAACCTGTGCCAGAATATTCCCGTTTAAAGAGGAGAAGCCCCCGCCAATAACCAGCAGGGCAGCGAAGGGAATGCACAGCAGGAGGTTCACGACAGGCCCCGCAGCGGAAATTTTTCCATTCTGCTCCCGGGTAAGACCGCGCCCGTCGTTACTGTAAATGACCGTGGCACCCGGAGCGGCAAAAACGAACCCGACCAGTGAGGCAAGGGCGACCGCTACAAGGAGCATGCTATTGTCTTTCCGGAACTCTGCCCAGTAACCGTACCGGATAGCGGTGAATTTGTGGGCCATTTCGTGGAGGATGAAGCCGATGCCGACCGTGAGAAGTGCAATGCCCAGGTAAATCAGGGCCGTGATCAGGCTGACCGATTGTAACGGACCCAGTATACCGTAGGGAGCGATCTTTATGATCGCAAATGAGAGCGAGATTGCCAGCCAGGCAATGAAAAGGTCTGCTTCTTCGCGTCGTGTAATCCGTTCGAACATTTTCTCCCGTACCAGATAGGGCGGTTCCCTGTTATCAGGTTTCGTGTCGGCACACATGGGTATGTTTATGAGAGATCTCGGAAATGTACATGGTATGTCCCTCGATACGGTGCGGGCGGAGATCTCTGGGGTGGATATGGAGATAATACGGCTCATTGCACAGCGACAGAAACTGGCTGAAAAAATTGCCCGGATCAAGGTTACGAAAGGGATGCCCATCCACGATCAGGTCCGGACGGAAAAAGTGCTGGAATCGGTCTTCAATCAGGCCGTGGAAGCCCGGATCGATCCTGTTTCAGTCCAGAAAATCTTCGAGATGCTTATCACCATGAGCGAAGACCGGCAGCGCGGATACTCCGGGGAAGGGAATCTTCCCTAAAAAAAACTGTTTTTAAAAATTATCCCAGCCATCCGAGAAGGATGACCAGCCCGAGGGCCACCAGGATGATCCCGATGATCATCCGGACCGTGCGCTTGTGCCCGGTTCTGAAGCGTTCTGCCCGGTCCGGGGAGATACCAAAGGCGAAAAGGAGCGTGACCAGTACAAGCGGCAGGACAAACACGAGGTTGTAAAGAACGAGCAGAGGGAGTCCTGTCATGATCGTCAGGTCCCGGCCCATGAGCCCGAGGATGCTGATATAGATGCCCCCGGTACAGGAGAACCCGAGGATCCCGGCCAGGATCCCCAGGATAAACGCTGCCGGTAACGTTGCCGATCGGATATACTTCCCGAGCAGTCCTTTGCGGGATTCCGGGATCGAGAGAAGGAATGTTTCCCGGTTCCTGAGCACATCAGCAAGCGTGATGATACCCAGTATAAGGGCAATAATTCCGCCGATAATGGAAAAGGGTTTTGAGAGGCCGGAAAGGGAGAAAGCCGAGAAGAGCCCGATACCAACGAGGAGATGGAACAGGAACATAGCGGCGATATACACACCCCCGACGAGCAGGATGCGTTTTCGTTCGCCCGCGGCAGCCATGGAGATCAAAAGGAAGACCAGGACAGACAACCCGCAGGGGTTGGCACTGTCAACCAGCGCTGCAAAGACGACCATGTACAGGCTGATCGCGGGTATCTGAGGCTGGAGACCGGGCTCAACAGGGGTCTGGTTAACCGGGTTTGCCGGAGTGCCGGCAGCGATGCGCTGTTTTTCGGCGAGAACCTTCTCCTCGAAATGATCCGTTACCTCAGTCTCCCCGACCAGGGCGTTCTCACCGATGAAGATGGCCGGGATGCCCCCCGTAGTTCCAATCCCGTACTGGAGGCTCATGGCCAGGAATCGTTCACGGTTCGTTTTATTGGCATTGATCTCCAGCATCTCGATCCGGATCTCAGGATACCGCGCCTGGATATCAGCTACCAGGGGTTTAACATTCTCGCAATGGCTGCACCCGTTCCCATAAAAATAAAAGACAGTCAGGGGATTGGACACCGTTCCCTGTGCAGGAGGGGATGGGGAGGTATTCAGTACATTCATTCCCCAAACGGTGGTACACCCGAGAACAACGAGCAGGAGTGCTGCGATAAGGAGTTGTTTACCCATGCGGTTTTTCGGGGGGGTGCCCGGTATTTTTTCCGGCGCGTTCTCCGGCTGTTTTTCCGGTTTTCTATTCTTCTGCTTTCCCATTATCGAACCTCACGCCCGTTAAACCTCTCCCTCAGCACCTGCATCCGTAATAATACCGTTATTTGAGGGAGAGCATCGTTCCGACCCCGTCCCTCGTGAAGAGCTCGAGGATGAGGTTATGCTCGACATTCCCGTTGATGATATGGGCAAACGAGACCCCGTTCTCTACGGATTTCATAACGGAATTCACTTTTGGGATCATCCCTTCGCCGATAGCACCGGACTTCAGGAGCCCGTGTGCTTCGGGGATCGTGAGCTTCCGGAACACTTTTGTCCGTCCCTTGTCCATGACGCCCTCCACATCGGTCATGTTGACCAGTTTGTAGGCCTTGAGTGCAATGGCAATGTCCCCGGCAGCGGTATCGGCATTGATGTTCAGGCTCCCGCCGTACCGGTCGATGGCGATTGGGGCAACAACTGGTATATACTGCGTGTCGAGCAGGGTGTTCAGGAGTGCCGGGTCGATCTCTTCAATCTCCCCGACATGCCCGAGATCCACTTCCTTCTGGACACCTCCAATCTCAACTTTCTGGACCTCCATCTTCCTGGCTATGATGAGGTTCCCGTCGCTGCCGGAGATACCTACGCCGCGGGCACCGCATTTGGCGATAAGGGCAACGATATTGGCGTTGATCTTCCCGACAAGCACCATCTGGGCAATCTCGAGGGTTTCCTGATCCGTGACCCGGAGCCCTCCCACAAAGACCGATTCTTTGCCCATCTGTTTCATCTTCTCGCTGATCTCGGGGCCGCCCCCGTGGACGAGCACAACGCGGATACCCACGTAGTGAAGGAGCACCGCGTCCCGAATGGCATTTTCCAGAACAACGGGGTCCACCATCGCGTGACCGCCGAGTTTTATGACGATAGTCCTGCCATGGAACTGCTGGATATACGGCAGTGCCTCCATCAGGACATCTTCGCGCTTCATTATGTTGTATACCTCCCGTTGATCTCCACGTACCGCTCGGTGAGGTCGCATCCCCAGGCGGTTGCTTCAGCTTTGCCGGCGGCAAGGTCAAGGAGGAAGACCACCTTCTTTCCCTGCATAGCCTTCTTAGCCGCATCAAGGTCGGCGACGATCTCGCCGGTCTTCACGAGGGGGAACCGGGTGCTGCTCCCGTCGCTGATCCAGAGCGATACCGCGTTTGGATCGAATTGTACACCTGCACGGCCGGCTGCTGCAACAACGCGTCCCCAGTTCGGGTCCTCGCCGTAAACAGCGGTTTTCACGAGCGGGGACTCGATGACGGTACGGGCAACCTTCTCTGCATCGTCCTCCTTCTTTGCGCCCGTCACGCTCACCTGGAGCAGCTTCGTGGCCCCTTCGCCATCCTTTGCAATCTGCTCTGCAAGCGAGCGGCAGCACTCCTCCAGTGCCGCTGAGAATGCAGGGCCTTCTACCCTGCCTGCTTCACCGGTGGCTGTGCAGAGGGCGATGTCATTCGTGCTCGTGTCGCCATCGACAACAACCCGGTTGAACGAACGCCGGGTCGCCTGCCGGAGGGCGTCGGAGAGCGGCTTTGCACCGATCTCTGCATCGGTGTAGATGAACGCGAGCATCGTTCCCATGTTCGGAGCGATCATGCCGCTCCCCTTGGTGATGCCCCCGATGCAGAAACCCTCTTTTTCCACGAGTGCGTGTTTCTGGATCGTATCCGTTGTCATGATTGCCTGTGCCGTAACAGTCTCTGCTTCCGGGGAGTTTGCGAGTTCCGGCGCGATGGTCGTGCATTGACGCTGGATCCGGGGCAGGTCAAGATACCTCCCGATGACACCGGTGCTTGCTACACCCACACGGGAGGGTTGGACACCGAGCGCTGATCCGGCATACTCCGTCATGGCTACGGCATCGGTATACCCCCGTTTTCCCGTGTAGGCATTCGCACACCCGCTGTTGACGATGACTGCGTCCAGCTTCCCTGCCCTGATCTGTTTTTTCATCAGCTCGATTGGGGCTGCCCTGACCAGGTTCTCCGTGAACACGCCGGCTGCGGTACCGTGGGCTTCGATGAGCGCAAGACCGTACTTTCCCTCTTTCATCCCCCAGGCTCTGACACCCCTGACTGCACAGATACTCTTATACGACATCTACTCACCAGCCTCCTCATCTCCCGTATACGACGATCCAACCGCATTGATGATATCCGCACGCGTGATGATACCGACGCACTTCTTCCCCCGCATCACCGGGAGACGTGCAATGCCCTCCTTCAGCATGAGGGCGGCGGCGGCTTCGACGCTCATATCTTCCGTTGCCGTAATCACCCGGTGGGTCATGATCTTTTTTGCCGGCATGTCGCCGATGTTGGTCAGGGCGTGCTTGGTCTTCTCCCAGTTGATGTACTCCCGTATCGGTACTTCGATGACCTCAAAGGGGGAGGGGAGCCAGAGGTCATCCGAGATCCTCTCGGTCTTAAGGAGGGAGATGAGATCGGACTCCGTGATGATCCCGACAAGCTCCGTTCCCTCCATGACCGGAAGCCCGCCGATATGGTGCTTCCGGAAGAGGGCCACGACCTGCCGGAGGGGGGTCTGTGCGGTGCAGACCACCGGGTCTTTTGTCATCGCGTCTTGAACAAGCATACATCCACCTATGGCAGGATTCCTGCGCCGGTCAGTCCGTCATTCTCTTTTTTGCCGCACATGAGGTTCATGTTCTGGATTGCCTGGCCGCTCGCTCCTTTGACCAGGTTGTCGATCGCTGATACTGCTACCACGCGCAGTCCTTCGCTCTCGACCATGAGGTCGCAGAAGTTGCTCCCCCGGACGGCGGCAAGCAGGGGTTTCTGGTACCGCACGAAGTACTCGTTTTTGTAGAAGTCGGCGTAGATCTTCTCTGCCTCCTTCTGTTCCAGGGGTTCATTGAGCAGGATGTGTGCCGTGGTGAGGATCCCCCGGTTGACAGGAACGAGGTGCGGGGTGAAGTAACACTTCGCCTTTGAGCCAAGATAGGCCAGTTCCTGTTTCATCTCGGCAAGGTGCCGGTGCGTGGTCAGCTTGTAGGGTCCGACATTGTCCCCTACATTCGGGTAATGGGTGGTTACGGAGGGGTTATCCCCGGCCCCGCTGACCCCGGTCTTGGAGTCGAAAATGACCGTGTGGGCATATTTTGCAAGGGGTGCTGCCGCAAGCGTTGCCCCGGTCGGGAAGCAGCCGGGATTTGCCACGAACTTCGCATTGATACATTCCCTGCGATGGAGTTCGGGAATGCCGTACGGGGCGGGGAAATAATCCGAATGGGTAACGCCATACGTTTTTTCGTACACATCCCTGGGAAGCCGGTAATCAGCGCTGAGGTCGACAACCCGGATCCCGCGGGACAGCAGTTTGCCGGCATAGGTCATTGCCGCGGTATGCGG